>DAIRSZ010000089.1:0-9039 GCA_036804165.1 Catalimonadaceae bacterium
CTGGAGGGCTATGGCCTGACGGAAGGGGCCTGCGTCAGCACGCTCAACCCCTTGGACGGCGAGCGCCAGATCGGCTCCATCGGGCTGCGGCTGCCCTTCCAGCAGGTGCGGTTGGTGCGCACCACGCCGGAGGGAAACTACGCCGGCGATTGCGCCGCCGACGAAGTCGGTTTGTTGGTCATAAAGGGTGCCAATGTGTTTGCGGGCTACGTAGAAGCGGCGCACAATGAGCGGACTTTTCTAGAGATTGACGGCACGCACTGGCTGGTGACGGGTGACCTGGGCCGACAAGACGAGGCGGGCTATTATTGGCTGACGGGGCGGCAGAAAGAACTCATCATCCGGGGGGGGCACAACATTGACCCCAAAACGATCGAAGAGGTCTTGCACCGGCACCCGGCCGTGGCCCTGGCGGCAGCCGTGGGCCGCCCCGATGCCCACGCGGGCGAGCTGCCCGTGGCCTACGTCCAACTGCAAGCTGGGCAGCAGGTCACCGAAGCAGACCTGCTGGCCTTTGCCCAAACCCACGTGGCCGAGCGCGTAGCGGTGCCTAAAGCCATCCGCGTAGTAGATTATTTGCCCTTGACGGCCGTGGGCAAGTTGTTCAAACCCGCCTTGGTGGCCCGCGAAACGGAGTCCGTCGCCCGGGAAGCCCTGGCGGCGGTGGGCATCGAAACCAAGGGGCTGCGGTGCGCGTCCGAGGCGGGCCGGGGGTTGGTGTGCCGGGTCGAACTCTGGTCGGCGACCGACGCTGAGCAGGCCCGGGCGGTGCTGGGGCAGTTTGCTTTTGGGAGCGAAGTGGTGGCCGAAGCCTGAGCGGTCCGCGCTTTTTTAAGCTAATCAGACAGCAGCTACCCGGTTGCCAGGTACCGACTGGCCTTCCGCAAGCTAGGGGTGACGGTTGATCAGGGATAGAAGGTGTCCACGTCTTGGAGCACCCGCTCCAGGGCTTGGCGACTGAGCAGCACTTGCCGCCGGAAGTTGGCCACGGCCACGGCGTAGTTGAGCAGCAGCCCGCCGAAGGCAGCAGCGGCGTACACGTAGTGCGGCTGAAGGAAGAGAAAAAACAGCCCGACCACCAGGATCAGCACCGACGAGAGGGCCAGCAACAACTGCGCCCCGTCGAAAAGGCGATAGTCCACAAATAAAATGCAACTGCGCGAAGCTCCTTCTACCCGGCCTTGGAGCAGGGGCAAAAACATCTGCTGTTGCAGCACCATCCGCGATATGCTGAAGTGCGTTTCGCCCACTAGCCCGTTGAACTGCCCCTCAGCAAAGGGGGCGGCGTGCTTGCCCGAGCCGGGGTGCCCCACGGGCGGGCGCACGACCTGGCGCAACCGCGTCATGACGGCCTCGGCCGGATGGGCCACTACCAAGACGTGCTGTTCGCGGGGCAAAAGATTCATGGGCAGACGGGCCTAGCGCATGGCGATGCAAGAAATCTCGACGTTGGCCCCCTTAGGCAGCTTGCTTACCTCCACCGTCTCGCGGGCGGGGGGCGTTTGGTCGAAGTAGCGGCCATAAATTTCGTTGATGGCCCTGAAGTCGTTCATGTCGCGGATAAAGATCGTACATTTTACCACTTGGCCGAAGTGGCTGCCAGCGGCGGCCAATACGGCCCGAAGGTTTTGCATTACCGCCTCGGTTTCCTGCGTGATTGAACCCTTCACCATCTCGCCCGTGGCGGCACTCATACCGATTTGTCCGGAAACAAACAGCCAGTCGCCCACGGCAATGGCTTGGCTGTAAGGCCCAATGGGGGCGGGGGCTTCGGGGCTGACAATGACTTCTTTCTTCATAAATAGATTAGCTTGTACGCGTTAGAGCGCAATGAGTCCTTCGATGCGGGCAGCCTTTTCGTACACGCCGATGACGGCGTCGCTGCTGGGCATAAACAATTTGGCCGTCAGGCTGACGTAGCGGCCGTTGCGCGAAGGGCGGGCTTGCACGTCCGTTTTGGTGAACAGTGCTTCTACGGCGGGGGCCTTTTCGGGCTTGACAATAAACTTGAACATGTACAGCCGTGGCCAGCGCTGATCGTCCAGTTTGGCGCGGAGTCGGGATAAATCCATGTACGAACGAAGATTTGCGGGGATAATGAAACCCGTCAACTTTCTGGTAAAGAAATAAGTTTCGCACAAAAAAAGCCGGTAAAATACCGGCTTGTCTGTATGTTAGACGGGCTACGCCTTGTCGAAAGTGCGCTTTTCTTTGATGCGGGCCGATTTGCCAAAACGGCCCCGCAAGTAGAACAAACGGGCACGGCGCACTTTGCCTTGCCGGACGAGCTCGATTTTCTCGATGCTGGGCGAGATGATGGGAAAAATGCGCTCCACGCCAATACCGTTGGAGATTTTGCGCACCGTAAAGGTTTCGCCGTTGGTATTGGGGTTGCGGCGCTGAATAACGGTGCCTTGAAAGAGCTGCACGCGCTCTTTATTGCCCTCTTTGATACGGACGTGGACGGTGATGGTGTCGCCGGGCTGAAAGTCAGGGAACTTGGTCCGTGCTTCGGTATATTCAGCTTCTACGAGTTTAATCAGTTGATCGCTCATGATGATGATGACTAGGTGAGGGGGTCCGAAAAGAGGGGAGTAAACGGCGAATCTGGCCAAAAACGGACTGCAAATATAGCATTATTTTTCCCATTTGTGCCACACGAACGAAAATCTTCAGAACGGATGAGCGGCTAGCCACGGGCACAAGTCGGCGACGGAGCAGCGACCACATGCGGGTTGGCGGGCGGTGCATACGCGTTGGGCGTGCCACTGGGTTTGCTGCCAGAAGGCAAAACGGGCCGCGGCCGTGGGATTCAGCCACTCGGCCAAGACGTTGGCTTGCCAGCCGAGCCGTTGCCAGACACGCTCGGCCACTGGGTCGGCAGGCAAAAGAGGCTGACGAAACTGCCAGAGCAGCCAGCGGTCGGCCACGGCTGGCGTCACGCCGGGCAGGGCCAGTGCCCAGGCCCGGGCGGCATCGGGCGACAGGTGGGGCAGCTCGGCCAGGTGCTGCTGCCCTTCGGGACAGTAGAGGTGCTGGGCCAAGGCCCGCAAGGTAGGGGGGGGCAGGGCGGCGGTGGCTAGCCACGCGTCGGGGGCCTGGCCGAGGTTTCTGGCCGGATAGCTCCGCCCCAAACGCTGCCAAGCACGCAAGGCGTCGGGGAGCGGCCAAGTACCTCCAAACACCAACTTGAGCAAAGGCTCGGCCGGATCGGGCGCGGGCGTGGGCAAATGCGGCTGGCCATAATGCGCTAGCCAGCGACGACAAACTTCACGAAAACGCACCTCAGCGGGCAAATGGCTCGTATCAAACATAGTTGTACCATTAGGAGCGTGCCTAACCGCCGCAAAACTTGGCCCTCCGAGGTTGTTTTTTGGAAGACGGATTACCTACTTTTAAAGCCTATTTTTAACTGTGTGAAGAAACGAAAGGAACCCGCCCTTCCCAAAATTGTGATCGGACGCAAAGACTTGGTGGACCTGCCCGACCTCCAGTTGTTCAACGTCCAGGCCAAAATTGATACGGGTGCCTATACCTCGGCCATTCACTGCACGCGCATCAAAGAAATGGTGGAAGACGGGCGGCGCTACATCACTTTTCACGTGCCCCATGCCCGAGTAGAGGGACAACGCGACCCCGTGTTCCGGACGGCGCAATTCTCCCTTAAAAATATTCGCAGCTCAACGGGACATCTGGAGCGCCGCTACGTGATCGTGACGCACTTACAACTTTTTGGCAAACTGTACCAAACCGAATTTTCGCTTTCAGACCGGAGCCAGATGAGAAACCCGATATTGCTAGGACGTAAGTTGCTCACTCGCCGTTTTGTGGTGGACGTGGCCCGCAAAGACCTTTCTTATCGGCAAAAAGTGACCGCTGCCGCCTCGGACACACTACCCGTGGTGCCTACTTCGCCCTGAGTGGTGTGATCTGGCTTGCGCGCGTGCGCCGACCGCAGGGGCGCTCCCAACCGTTTTTGTCTGATACCTGCGCCTGCCTGCTACCCTCTCCAACCTCATTTTATACATGAAAATCGCCGTTCTTTCTCGCAACCCCAATCTCTACTCCACCCGCCGCCTCGTGGAGGCCGGCCGACAGCGCAACCACGAGATGATGGTGATGGATCACCTGCGTTGCGACATCATCATCGAAAAGGGCGGGCCAGCGGTGCTCTACCGCAACGAGCGCGTCACCGATGTGGACGCCATCATTCCCCGCATCGGGGCATCGGTCACCTTCTACGGGACCGCCGTGGTGCGGCAGTTCGAGATGATGAACGTCTTTTCGGTGGTCGAGTCGCAGGCCATTGTCCGTTCGCGCGACAAACTGCGCTCGTTGCAAGTGCTTTCGCGGGCAGGGCTGGGCTTGCCCGCTACGGGCTTTACCAACTATTCGCGGCAGGAAAACACCCTGCTCGAAGAAGTGGGCGGCGCGCCCGTCATCATCAAGTTGCTGGAAGGCACGCAGGGGTTGGGCGTAGTGCTGGCCGAAACGCAGAAAGCGGCCAAGTCGGTGATCGAAGCCTTCAACGGCCTCAAGGCCCGCATCATCGTCCAGGAGTTTATCAAAGAAGCCAAGGCCGCCGACATCCGCGTCTTTGTGGTGGACGGCGAAGTGGTGGGGGCCATGATGCGCCAGGGTAAGGAAGGGGAGTTTCGGTCGAACCTGCACCGGGGCGGTACGGCTTCGATTGTGCGCCTCAACCGGGCCGAAAAATCGGCCGCCCTGACGGCTGCCAAAGCCTTGGGACTGTCGGTAGCGGGGGTGGACATGTTGCGCTCGGCGCGCGGGCCGCTCATCATCGAGGTCAATTCTTCGCCGGGGCTGGAAGGCATCGAAAAGGCCACGGGTGTGGACATCGCCGGCAAGATCATCGAATATGCCGAACGGCACCACGCCCCCAAAAAACGCCGTAACCAGGACAAGGTGAAGGGGTGAGGGCCCCAACGGGGTGGGTGGGGGCTTACTTTGGTGTGGCGGCTTGCGCACTGACAACCTCCCGGTCAGCGGGCAGCCGAATGCGCTCGTAGAGCAGGTGGATGGCCAAGACGGCCACCCCAAAGGCCACGGCCACCACCACCAGCACCGTACTGGTCAGGCCGTCGGCACCAAAAGACAGTTTGATCAGGATGGTGGAAATAATGAAGCCCGAATCGCGGATCACCCGATTGAACTTCTCGATGTGCAAAAACGAGATGAGCAACAAGAGCACATCGGTCATGATGAGCACCGTAAAAAACTCGTCGAAAAAGATGCGGTTGATGTCCCGAACTTCGGGGGACTTTTGGCCTTCAGGCAGCACGGGCCCGGGCACTGCCAAAAACGTTTCGTAGGCCCAGTGTCCGAGGCTATAAATGCCCAGTCCCACAAAAATGGGCACCAGTCCGATCGCCACAATTTTTTTGGTACGCAGAAAACCCGCCAGCCCCGACAGGCCCATGTTAGGGGCTTGCCGACGGCTTTGCAGCCGTTCGCTGAGGCGATAGAACGCAAAAATGAGCAAAAACAGCAGTAGGGTGGCCACCAGGTCGTAGGTAAACTGCAAGTCTTCGCGCACCTCAAACCAGTTGGGCGTAAACTCCAGCTTGGAAAGGTCTTTGAATATCCGGCGGATGATGATGAGCGTGATGATCTCGTATTGCTTGCCGATGTAGATGGTGGTGGACTGGGGAATGTGGTAGATGAGCAAATAGACCTCGTAGAGCAGGATAAAAGAAAAGGGCGTGTAGATGGCCGCAATGGGGTTGCGCAACAGGGGAGAGTCCACGGGCGCGGGCAGCCACGCCAGGTCGTGCAGGAGTATAAGCAGCAGGTGCAGCAAAAAACTACCGATGGCCACCCACACGATGACATGTTCGCAACGCGAGCGGGTCCTTTCGGAGAGCAGGCCCGTAGCCAGTCGCATGTACCAAGATTCGCGGGAGGGCATAAGGCCAAAGCCGCCCGTGTGATGGCCACGGACGTGCCCTCTCAACCCGCAGCGTCCGACTTTGTTTGGGCGACGGGGGCCTCCGGTTGGGGATAGCCGCCCGGACGGTCGGGGCCGGCTACGTGGGCGGGCATCACCAGTCGGATGCCGCAAAACTTGCAGAACTGCGCGTCGGGGGCGTGGTCGCGGGGCTGGCAACGCTGGCAATGTTCGGGCACATCCGACGCATTCTTGTTGGCCGCCTGAATTTCGGAACTGACAATGCCCGTGGGCACGGCGATGATGCCGTAGCCCATGATGATGATGACCGTGGCCAAGGCCTGGCCCACCACTGTGTGCGGCGTGATGTCGCCGTAGCCCACCGTCGTGAGCGTGACCACGGCCCAATAGACCCCGCGCGGAATGCTCGTAAAGCCATTCTCGGGCCCTTCGATGATGTACATGAGCGCGCCGGCAATCACGACAATGCTGATCAGCACCGTCAGAAACACGATGATCTTGTACTGGCTGGCCCGCAAGGCGCGTTGCAGCACGCGGGCTTCGCCCATAAAACGCGCCAACTTCAGGATGCGGAACACCCGCAGCAGGCGCAGCATCCGCACCACGCGCGTGTATTGCATGCCCGGCACAAAAAACCCCAGGTAGAACGGCAGGAACGAGAGCAAGTCCACAACACCCAGAAAACTGCGGGCATACCGACGCGGACGCTCCGAAACCCACAACCGCAAGCCATATTCGAGGGTGAAAAGCACCGTCACGATCCAGTCCGCCGTTAGCAGCCAATCGTGGTAGCGGGCATAGATATCTTCTACGCTCTCCAGCATCACGATCAGCACGCCCAGCAAAATGAGTATGAGCAACACCACGTCGAAAGCCTTACCGGCAGGGGTATCGGTGTGAAAAATGATGCGATAAAGGTGCTGGCGCCAGCGCTGAAGGGTAGCGTTCATAGGGTAAAAAATCAAATTGGCTGCTTTGCGTACAAAAAATCGGGCAAGAGCCGATTGTGCCCGATGTTTTTTGGTTATTAAGACAAATGCGTAGTTTAACGACCTATCAACGCCCTATCATGAAAGAAATCATCTTGCTGACCCGGCAGTTTCCCCTCCAGTTTGAAGACGGCGACGCCCTCACCCACCTTGACCTGGAGCAGATTCGTCAGGAGGTAAAAGACCAGTACGACCTGATCGGCGAGTTTCCGGCCTCCGTGTCGGTCAGCGAAGGCAAGCTACATATTACCTTCCTAATGACACCCCGGCGTCAGGCCCATCCCATTGGCTTTGGCAGTTGAGTTGTTATCCACCTACTTCAATTTATCCACCTATTTTCAACGCTCATGCAACTCATTCCCCGCTTGATCCTCCAGCAACTCTACAACCGCGGCAGCCTGCGCAACACCGACGATGGTGTGCGCTTTGTCATCAAAAACCGACTCAGCGACGCCAAAATCACGGCCGTGCACGAGCTGCGCTTCAACGATCAGCACGTGCCAGCTTCTCAGATTCGCGTTCGGCTGCCCGATGGGCAGATAGTGCCCGCTACGCACATCTCCGAATACGAGTCGGTTAGTTTTCAGCTCAAGGAAAGTTGCGAACTCATTGCCGCCATTGATCCCCTGCCCGAAGGCAAGTACGAAATCGAAGTCAGCGTTGAAACCAAGCCCTTCGGAGCACTCCATATCCGCTCAGAAGATACGCTCGCTACGGAGCAATCCACCGACCACAAGATTCCGCGCGGCGAAGACGACTACGCCCCGGCGGCCATCGAGGCGCGGCAGCAGTTTATTGAGGCCTACAGCCAAAAATCTTTTCGACATATCAAGCACTATTCGCTCGACCCGCACACCACGCAAGGGAACGTCGAGCACTTTGTGGGTGTGGCCCAGATACCGCTCGGGCTGGCCGGGCCGCTGCATATCAACGGCGAATATGCCCAGGGTGAGTTTGTGGTACCCATGGCCACCTCCGAAGGCACGTTGGTGGCGTCTTACAACCGGGGCATGAAGGTGATCAACCGCAGCGGCGGCGTCAAATGTACCATCATCGGCGACTCGATGCAGCGAGCGCCCGTGTTTGTCTTCGCCGATGCCCGCGGCGCCCGCGAGTTTGTCCGCTGGGTCAACGAGCACTTCGACGACATCGCCCAGCGGGCCGAGGCCACCTCCAGCGTGGCCAAGCTGCAGTACATTGACTCGTACCTGGCCAACAAGTTTGCCTACCTGCGCTTCAATTTCTCGACGGGCGATGCGGCCGGACAAAACATGGTGGGACGCGCCACCTTTGCGGCCTGCAGCTGGATTTTGGATACTTATCAGGAACATAAGATCGAGCACTTTTACCTGGAGTCGAACTTTGCCACCGACAAGAAGGCCTCGCAGGTCAATATGATGCGTACGCGGGGCAAGCGCGTGGTGGCCGAACTGACCATTCCGCGCGACGTGCTCATTCAGCTCATGCGCGTCGAGCCCGAAAAGGTTTTCTATCACGCCCAAGTAGCCAATGTAGGCTCGATGCTTTCGGGGGCCAACAACAACGGCTGCCATTCGGCCAACGGCATCACGGCCATGTTCATCGCCACCGGGCAAGACGTGGCCAACGTGTCGGAGTCGTCGGCCGGGATCATGTACACCGAACTGACGCCCGACAAAGACCTGTACCTCTCGATGACCATCCCCTCGCTGATTGTGGCTACCTACGGCGGCGGCACGGGCCTGGGCACCCAGCGCGAGTGCCTCGAAATGATGGACTGCTACGGCCGCGACCGCGTCAACAAGTTTGCCGAAATCGTGGCCGGCGTGGTGATGGCCGGCGAAATCTCGCTGGCGTCGGCCATTTCTTCGTCCGACTGGGTGTCGAGCCACGAGCGCTACGGCCGCAACCGCTAGGCAAACCGCGCCGCCCGCAGGTCGGCCTGCAAGCCATTGAGGGCCTGCGTCAGTTGACGGCAGTGACGCTCGGCTTCGTCGAAGGCTTCCTGGTCGAGGGCCAGCCGGAGGGCGTCGTGCAGGCTGTCGAGGCGGGCGGCCTCCTGCCCAATGCGGGCCACGAGGCGCGCGCGTTCCTGGGCTTTGTCTTTTTGCATGGCCTTTTGTGCGCAGAAAGTGCCCACAG
>DAIRSZ010000090.1:0-8971 GCA_036804165.1 Catalimonadaceae bacterium
TCAATTACAGCTACCGCACCGACAATGCCCCGCAAGCGGGCGAGCTGGCACGGGCCACCACGGCCCACACCGGACAAGCACTGGCCAACACCCGGCTGGGCAAACACCAGGAGTTGGCCCTCAACTTCACGTACCGGGATTTTTACTACGAAGACCCCGCCCTGCGGGGTCTCAACGAAGAAACCGTGCAGGGCCGCCTCGACTGGAACGCGGCCTTCCTCGATCGGCACGTGCGTTCGGAACTGACCTTTGCGGCCGCCACGGGGCGCGAGTTGCGCCGCGACTTCCAGTTTATCCCCGCCCCCATGCCCGGGCAGGGCACTCACCAGTACATCGGCCCCCCCGACGACGCGGCCGCCCGGCAGGACATCCGCAACTACGTGGAGGCCATCCGCCCCGAAGACCGCAACTTCATCAAGATCTTCGTGCCGACCAACGAATACATCAAGGCCTACACCAACAACTTCAACTATCGGCTGCACCTGATGGCCCCGCGCAAGTGGATCGCGGCCACGGGCTGGCGACGGCTGGCCAGCCGTTTTTCGAGCACCTCGTCGTGGACGATTGACAAAAAACTGACGGCCGAATCGCTCGGCGCCCGCTTTGTGCCCTTTCAGGAAGTGCCTGCCGAAGACCTGCTCTCGACGCAAGACGCCCTGCGGGCCACGCTGTTTTTCAACCGTACCAACCCCAGGTATGGTCTCGACCTGAGCAACGTCCAGCTTCGGCAGAAAGTCTTGCTGGTCAATGGTTTCGAAGACCGCTTCACCGACGAATGGCGCCTCAACGGCCGCCTCAACCTTCAGAAACTGTTCACGGCCCAGTTGGCGGGTTTTCAGCGCACGCGGGGCTCGGCATCGGATATCTTCGATAACCGAAACTACACCATCCGCAGCCGCGAGGCCGAGCCGCAGTTGGCCTATCAGCCCAAAAACACGGTGCGCCTCAACGGGCTGTATGCCTACGCGGGCAAAGACAATTTGCTGGGCGAGGAGGCGGCCACGCTGCACACGCTGGGGCTGGACATGCGCCTGAGCAAGGTGTCGGTGCGCACCATCGAGGCGGCCGTGCGCTACGTCCAGATTGCCTACGAAGGGGCCATCAACACGCCGCTGGCCTACGAGATGCTCGAAGCCTTGCAGCCGGGCCGTAACTACACCTGGACCATCAACTGGCAGCAGCGGCTCACTAACGGTTTGCAGGTCAATGTCAACTACGAAGGGCGCAAGTCCGAAGGTGTCCCCATCGTCCATCTGGGGCGGATGCAGGTGTCGGCCCTGTTCTGAGCCTAGCTGCGCGGGTGGAAGTCCCGGATGATCTGCCGCAGGTAGTCCACGTCCATGTGGGTATAGACTTCGGTGGTGACGATGGAGGCGTGACCGAGCATTTCCTGAATCGTGCGCAGGTCGGCCCCTCCTTCGAGCAGGTGCGTGGCGAACGAATGGCGGAACGTGTGGGGGCTGATCGTTTTCTGCAAGCCGATAATTTGCGCCAGGTTGCGGATGATCATGAAGACCATGACGCGCGACAACTTGGTACCTCGCCGATTAAGGAAAAGCACATTTTCGTGCCCGGACTGAATGTCGAGCTGGTTGCGCACGTGCGTACGGTACTGCTCGATGTACTTGACGGCGTCGGCTCCGATGGGCACCAGCCGCTCTTTGTTGCCCTTGCCCATCACCTTGATGAAGCCAATATCAAAAAACAGGTGGTTGAGGCGCAACTCGACCAGCTCGCTCACGCGCAGGCCCGAGCTGTAGAGCGTTTCGAGCATGGCCCGGTTGCGGATGCCTTCGGGCTTGGAAAGGTCAATGGCACTGAGCAGCTCTTCGATCTCGTGAAAGTCGAGCACCTCGGGCAGGCGCTTGCCCCGCTGGGGGGCGGCAATGTCGGCGGCGGGGTCTTTCTGCACATAATTGCCCAGCAGCAAAAACTTGTAGAACGCCTTGATGCCCGACAGCACCCGCCCCTGCGAAGGGGGCGTCAGACCCAGTTCGCTCACGTAGGCCAGAAAATTTTTGATGTTTTTGGCCTTGATCTGCGTAGGACCAACCGGGTTTTCGGTCAGTTGCAAAAACTGGTAGAGCTTGGTGACGTCGCGCACGTAGGCTTCGACGGAATGAGGAGAAAGCGAGCGCTCTAGCCGGAGGTGGTGTTCGTACTCCACAATCGCGTCGGGCCAGTTCATGCTGTGCAAAATAGCAGGTAAGCGGCCGATTGTCAAATGTTCAGTCAAAACGGTCGAGTATCGCCTCGACGGCGCTCAGGTAGCTCTCGCCGAAGAGGTTGACGTGAATCAGGAGCGGATAAAGATTGTAGAGACCCACACGTTGTTCGAAGCCCGGCTCCAGCGGAAAGGTGGCCTCGTAGGCGGCGTAGAACTCGCCGGGAAAGCCGCCCAGCAGCCGGGCATAGGCCAGTTCGGCTTCGCGGTAGCCGTAGTAGGGAGCCGGATCCACGAGGGCCACCTGCCCGTCGGGGGCCGTCAGGACGTTGCCCGCGCACAAGTCGCCGTGCAGCAGGGCCGACCGTTCGTTGGGCAGCAAGCCCGGCAGGCGTTCGTAAAAACTTTCGAGCCGACGGTAGAGCACCTTGGGCATCACTTCGTGGTAGTAGGCCAGCCCAGCCAGGGGGCGCAGGCGGCGCTCCACGTAGAAGGCCACGCCGTCGTCGAGCGGCTCGTTGGGCTGGGGCAGCGGACCAATGTAGTTGTCGAATGGCAGCCCGTGCCAGGCTTGCTGGTGGATGTGGATTTCGGCCAGGCGCTGGCCGAAGGCCAGCCAATAGTTGTCGGCCCGCGGGCGGTCGTCGAGGTACTCCATCAGCAGGTATTGCTTGCCCTGGTAGGTGCCCTGCCCGAACAGTCGGGGGATGTACACCGTGTCGGTCTGGCGCAGCAGGTCTAGCCCCTGCGCTTCGGTGGTGGTCATGTCTTGGGCACCGCTTTCGTGCCATTTGAGAAAAAAACTACCTCGTCGGGTCTGTAACCATACCGACTGGTTGAGCTGCCCACCGCTGACAAATTGAAAAAAATCGGCCTTCAGCGGCTCGTTGAGGCTGCTGCGAAGCACCGTATCAAAAAAAACCTGCTCGTCGCCCGTGTCAAACATGGTGTTGGTCTTTAAGAAGTAGGGGTGACAAGTTGATGATCTTTGACCAGCGTGGCCAGCAACTGTCGGCAACTGCGGTCGAGCATCTGATAGACATGCGCGAAGCCCTCGGTCCCGCCAAAGTAGGGGTCGGGCACCTGACCGTCTTCGGGCGTGGGGTCATAGGCCCGCATCATCCTCAGCTTGCGGGCCAATTGGTCGTTGGGCGCCCGGCGTTGGGCTTCGTCCAGATTGGCCTGGTCCATCACAACGATGTAGTCGAAATCCTCGAAGTCTCGGGCCGTAAGTTGCCGCGCCCGGTGCGTGAGCCGGATGCCGTGCTGTGCAGCCGTTTGGCGCATACGCGGGTCGGGCAACTCGCCGGGGTGGTAGTTGGAGGTGCCCGCCGAGTCGGTACCGACCGCCCCTGTCAGCCGGGCTTCGTCCACCAGGTGCTGGAAAATACCTTCTGCCATGGGTGAGCGGCAAATGTTGCCCAGGCAGACAAACAATACATTAATCTTACGCATCGTTACGCATTAACAAAGTGTTATGATCTTGATTTTGCGGGCATTCGTGCCTACCTTGTAGTCAATTTCAACCCGGATCGGCGGAAAACCCTGCACGTAGCAGACGTTTTCTTCTACACCCCACACCACACTACGGTTGCGATCCGGACAAACAACCTCTGCGCGCCTCGAAGGGCTATCTAAATAAAGCACGCATGAAGGTACAAGGAGAAAAAGAAGAAGAAAGCCGGGCTGTTTTCATGCTCAAGATGCTGGCCCTATTTTCGATGCTGGGCCTGGGCGTGGTGCTGCAACCCTACCGCACTGAGCAAAGCGCAGCCACCCAAACGGAAGCCTCTTGGCTGTCGGCACGCCTACCTTCGGCCATGGCCGAATCTTTTCCCGGCGACCCCCAAATACCTTGGTACGCGCACGACCAGCAATAGCCAACTGGCAGCATTTTTGCCACTTTCGGCGCGAATCAAAAGCCCCCCAAAATGCAAAAACTGCTGCTCCTCTTCCTACTGTTAGGTGTCCTTACATCGGTACCTACGCAGGCTCAGACCATCCCCTTCAAGCCACGCCAGAGCCAGATGGCCCTGGCCATCTACAAACCACCCGGAGGGGGCTACGTCAAGATTCACTACGGCCAACCCCTCAAGCGTAATCGGGTCATATTCGGCGACTTGGTGCCCTATAACGTCGTCTGGCGCACGGGGGCCAACGAGGCTACCGAGCTAACGACCCTCACCGACCTGCGCTTTGCCGACGGAAAAGTGCTCGCGGCCGGCACGTATTCGCTCTTCACCGTGCCGCAACCCGACAAGTGGACGATCGTCTTCAACGCTGAATTGGGCATGTGGGGCGACTACGAATACGACCGCAAGCAAGACGTGCTCCGCTTCGAGGTGCCCGTTCGGCGCACTCCCGAAAGCTACGAAGCCCTCTTTATCCAACTGGTGGACAAAGGCCCGGCCATCGAGATCCGCTGGGATCAGACGCTGGTGGTAGTGCCCTTCGAGGTAGTGGCGGCTCCCTGAACGGGTTGTGTGCAAAAGCGGCACCCGCACGCGGGCGAAAAGCCGCGCGGTGGCAGCGGTTGGCTGGCCGAGCCGCCCCGTTGTGAACTTCCCAAATGGTGCAGCCAACCATCCTAAAGCGGGCTGCGCGCCGATGGCTAGCAGCCCGCCTTTTATCCCCCAAAAAAACACGCCTCAGTTTCTCCTTTCCCAGGGGCGGGGGGCCGAGGCTTTTTGGTCCTCGTCTTCCTGCTCGGCGTCGAAGTGGTCGTAGGCCTCGATGATGTCCTTGACGAGGCGGTGGCGCACCACGTCAGCGCTGTCGAGCGTAAGGATGCCGATACCTTTTACATTGCGCAGCACGTGCAAGGCCTGCCGCAAGCCCGATTGCTGCCGGCGGGGCAAGTCCACCTGCGAGAGGTCGCCGGTGATGATGGCCTTCGAATGCGGCCCCAGCCGGGTGAGGAACATCTTGATCTGCATGGCCGTGGTGTTCTGCGCCTCGTCGAGCAGCACGAAGGCGTTGTGCAGCGTGCGTCCCCGCATGTAGGCCAGCGGGGCGATCTCGATAATGCGGTTTTCCTGATAAAACTTGAGCTTTTCGGGAGGCACCATGTCGTCGAGGGCGTCGTAGATGGGGCGCAAGTACGGATCAATCTTGTCTTGCATGTCGCCGGGCAAAAAGCCCAGGCTCTCGCCGGCCTCTACGGCCGGGCGGGTGATGATGATCTTCTTGACTTCCTTGTTTTTGAGGGCGCGGACGGCCAGTGCCACCGAGATGTAGGTTTTGCCCGTGCCAGCCGGGCCGATGGCAAACACCACGTCGTGCTGCCGAACGGTTTGTACCAGTTTTTGCTGATTGGGCGTTTTGGGCTTGACGATCACGCCCCGGGTGCCGTAGATGATGGTGTCCTCGAGCACTTCGCTGGCGACGCGCTCCTCGTTTTCGCGGAGGTAGCTCCGCACATTCTCCCGCGTAAGTTTGCCGAACTGGTTGTAGTGGTCGAGCAAACTGTTGAGAATTTCGTTGATCTTCATGATCTCGGGAGCTGCCCCCTTGATCCGGATCTCGTTGCCGCGCGAAATGATCTTGCTCTGGGGAAAAGCTTGCGCTACTTCGTTGATATTGCGGTTTTCGATCCCCAAAAAATCAACGAGGGAAACGTGATCGAGGGTAATGATTTTTTCTACCAAAGGCGGGGTTGTTTAGGGTAAGCCATCGGGTTTGAAAGTACGCCATGCGTCGGACAAAATCAACCCCGATTAATAATTGATAACATTCTATTAAAACAACGCGAGGGCTTGGCCCTCGCCCGCGACCCTATCTATGCTCGTACGTATCGTCAAAATGACCTTCGATCCGCCCCACGTGCCCGACTTTCGGCACCTCTTCGAAGCCCACCGCGCGCAGATTCGCGCTTTTCCGGGCTGTGCGCACCTGGAACTTTGGCAAGATGCCGACCAGCCGCACGTTTTTTTTACCTACAGCCACTGGCACCGTCCCGAAGACTTGGCCGCCTACCGCGCTTCGGCCCTGTTCCGGCACGTGTGGGGCGCCACGCGCGTGCTGTTTGCCGCCCGCCCCGAAGCCCATTCCCTGACGCAGTGCCTGCCTGTCCCCATCGCCTAGGCCGAATTTTTGGGCCGAGGCTTCGCTTCCTTAATTTTGTGCCTTAACTTGATCGCATGCGAAATTTGCTGTTGATTTTGCTCTGGTTCGGGGCTACCTGGTGGGACGATTTTCACCGCATTGCCCGCACCAACCGCCTGAAAGATCGCGCCGAAGTTGCCTTCCAGCGGGGTGATGTAGGCCCGGCGATTCTGCACTACCAGCGCCTCGACTCGCTGAGCCGGGGCGAGAGTGGGGCCGTTCTCAACCTGGCCCACAGCTATTACCGGGCCCAACAGCCCGAAGCGGCCCAAGAGCAGTATGCTCGCCTGACGGCCGACCCCGATCTGCGCCTGCGCTCGGTGGCCCATCAGCAAATGGGTGTGTTGGCTTTTGGCCAAGAGCAAATTCCGCAAGCCCTGCACCATGCCCGCGAAGCCCTCCGGGCCGACCCTGCCAATGCCGACGCCCGCTACAATTACGAATTGCTCCGAAAGCTCTTTCCCGATACCGAGCCGGATGCCAATCCCTCGCCCGACCAAGACAAACCGGAAGACAACACCGCGCCCGACCAGGAGAAGGGAGAAAAAAAGGAGGGTGAAGGCGAAAGCCAGGAACAGGATGGCGAGCCGAGCCAAGACGACCAGCAGCCCGGCGAAGAAGGCGAAGCGAGCAAGCCGCAAGACGCCGACGCGCAGCCCGGTCAGGAGGGCGAACCTGACCAGGACGCCGAAAGCAGCCGCCCGCCCGCGGGTCCCAACCGCCAGCAGCTCGAAGAGATGAACTTGACCGAAGAAAAAGCCCGCATGATTCTCGAAGCCATGCGCAACAGCGAAATTCAGTACCTTCAGCAGCGCAAACACCAAACGCGCAAGTCTCGCGACTCGGACCGACCGGATTGGTGAAGGGAAAAATACTTTTCTGCTTACTTAATCTCTCAACTTAATCTAACCCCAATCATGAAAACCGTTTATATCGTATCGGCCGTCCGGACGCCCATTGGCAGTTTTGGCGGCATGTTTCGGCCCCTGACGGCCATTGACCTGGGCGCCGCCGCCATCAAGGGGGCCATCGAGCGGGCTGGTATCAGCCCCGACCAGGTCAATGAAGTGTTCATGGGCAATGTGGTATCGGCCAACCTGGGCCAGGCACCCGCCCGGCAGGCCGCCATCAAAGCGGGCCTTCCCAACAACATCCCGGCTACTACTGTCAACAAGGTGTGCTCTTCGGGCACCAAAGCCATTATGTTTGCCGCCCAAAACATCATGATCGGCCACGGCGACATCATGATCGCCGGCGGCATGGAGAGCATGACCAACATCCCCTACTACATTCCGCAGGGCCGCTACGGCTACGGCTACGGCGGCGGCGCCCTCGTGGACGGCCTGGGCCGCGACGGCCTCGACGACGCCTACGACGGCCTGGCCATGGGCGTGTTTGCCGACGCCACGGCCAAGAAGTACGAGATCACCCGCGAACAGCAAGATGCCTTTGCCATCCAGTCGTACAAACGCTCGGCAGCCGCGACCGAAAAAGGCCAGTTCAAAAACGAAATTGTGCCCGTGAGCGTCCCCCAGCGCAAAGGCGATCCGCTCGTGATGGCCGAAGACGAAGAGTTCAAGAAGGTGATGTTCGAGAAAATCCCCGGCCTGCGGGCAGCCTTCACCAAAGACGGCACCGTAACGGCCGCCAATGCCTCGACGATCAACGACGGCGCAGCGGCCCTGGTGCTGGTCAGCGAAGAAAAACTCAAGGAACTCAACCTCACGCCCCTGGCCCGGATCGTGTCTTTCGCCGATGCCGCCCACGAGCCAGAGTGGTTTACGACCGCCCCCACCAAGGCCGTGCCGCTGGCCCTCCAGCGCGCCGGGCTCAGCAAAAACGACATTGACTACTTCGAAATCAACGAAGCCTTCTCGGTGGTGACGATGGCCTTCAACAAGGTGGTGGACGTCAGCGAAGACAAAGTCAACGTCTTGGGCGGGGCCGTGTCGCTGGGCCACCCGCTGGGCTGTTCGGGCGCCCGCATTGCCACCACGCTGGTCAACGTGCTGCACCAACACAACGGCCGCTACGGTGCCCTGGGCATCTGCAACGGCGGCGGCGGTGCCTCGGCCATGGTGCTAGAAAAGGTCTGAGCAATTATTTCTGATAAAAAGCCGTTTCCCCAATCGGAAGCGGCTTTTTTTGTGATATAATGGAAAATAACAGGATCAATGCGCAGCGCCTTTGGTCAGGATTGATCGGCGTGATAATGTTGCTGATCGGTCACGCGGGTCACGGTCAGCAACGGGTGCGTACGTACTACGACTCGACCGAGGCTAGCGTCCTGCGCGAAGAGTTTTACGCCTTTTTGGGCGAAGACACCCTCAAAGAGGGTGCCTACACCCTTTTCTACGAAGCCGGAACTCCCAAAATGAGCGGCTTCTTCCGCCAGAACCAGCGTGACAGCACCTTTACGGAGTTTTATCCCGACGGACAAAAAAAGGCGGAAGTCAGTTTTCGTGCCGGGCAACGCCAAGGACCCTACCGCGCCTTCGCCCCCGATGGCACCTTGCTGCAAGCGGCCACCTACGTGGACAATCAGTTGCAGGACACGCTCTATACCTACTTTCCCGACGGCTCGCTCCGCAAGAAGGGGCGCTTTGTTGACGAATGGCCCGAAGGGCTGATGACCGAATATTACCCCGGCGGCGGCGTCCGGCAGGAGATTCACTACGCCAACCGCCAACAAAATGGCCTGAC
>DAIRSZ010000091.1:0-8898 GCA_036804165.1 Catalimonadaceae bacterium
TTTGATTTTGTGTTAATGATAATTTGTCTGTTTTTTTTAGCCTGACCGCTAACGTTTTCGGGCTTTGCGTTCGGGCGGGTTTCGGAGCACAAAACTGTCAACCAGCACTGAACTTGAATAGAAGCACAAAGCTCCAAGTTTGCACGTCACCCCGCCTGACGCAAAACCCGTGTTGGCGGTTCGTTCTTTTCTTCCGTCACTTGTCGAACGCATAATCTTTCAATTCTTCAAGTTCCTTTTGGATTTGCTTTTCCCAGTTTAATTGTTTGTCTGTCAATAACCCGTAATTTGTTTCTCTGTCGTAAACAACTCTCCTGTTAGCAAAGTCGGTCATTATTTTTTGATTAAGCTCATCCACGAATTGAGTTCCTAAAGCTATTTTCTTTCTATTTTCTTTGATTTCTTTACGAAATTGTCGAGTATAAATTTCGCATAAGTCAAAAAGTGTTTGTTGGTAGCGAAGAGATTCTAAAACATTACTTGTTGTGTCAATCCAAGAAGCCGAAACAATAATATAGTTGCGAACTTTCTTATTGAAATTCTTAGTCATAAAGTCAAATCCGTTCACTTGATAGTCAACGGAAAATTGAGCAAATGAAGGACTATTTTCATTTCTTACTTTAATGCCAAAATCGTCAACAGTTAGTTTTTTTGTAGCACTCCAAAAAACAAGATTTCCATTTCCTGTCTGTCCTAATGCAGCAGACGAATTGATTATTATAACCAAAAATGCAAATACGATTTGCTTATTTATCATTTGTAATTTTCAGGTTTAAAAATTAGTTTGAATAAATGTTCACCGTTTCTGTCTTTGTAATTGTATGCCATAATTACATCGTTATCTCTAAAAGTCTTTAAGTCTGGATTGGTTTTGATGTTGTTCAAAATTATTGGTTGTAAGTAATCTTCAAGTTCGGAAATGTCAACCGTTACCCTTTCCATATTCACTAAAGTATAGTTGTATTGAAATGTGTTATCTGGCAAAGCAACTGCATTATCAAGTTGGGTTTCAGCGTCCACCATAATTGGGCAAGACTTATTCAACTCACTTGCAATTTGCATCATTTGTTTGTCAAATGTCGGTGGTTTGAAAAAAACTTGCTGAACTGCAAAGTATGCAATTAAGAAAGTTGCTGCACCAACAATCATTCCGATTACCTTTTGCTTGTCCATTTTGTTGTTTGAGTTATTTTCCATATTTATTTGTTAAGTTTTAATTTTTCCCTAGGTGTCTGTCTTTTAGAATGACCGCCAACATCTCAATAAACGCTACCATAGCGTTTATTTTCTTATTGACGACGGCTAATATCCCTACTTTTTCCCAAAATCACAAGGTTTTTCTTCCTCCATATCTAAGCTATCTAGTGGCGAGGTGGGCTTGTGCTGCCGGGCTACGTGCGTGTAAACCTGGGTGGTCTTGAGGCTGCTGTGGCCCAACACTTCCTGGATGTAGCGAATGTCGGTGCCCGCCTCCAGCAGGTGGGTGGCGTAGCTATGTCGCAGCATGTGGGCAGTTACGGGCCGTCGGATTTGGGCTGCGGCAGCCGCTTGTTTGACCACTTGTTGCAGGCTGCGGGCACTGTAGGGTTCGCCTATGGTCTGGCCTTCAAAAAGGAATGTGAGGGGAGCGTACTGCTTTAGGTATTCGCGCAGCAAGGTCGCTAGCCGTGCGGGTAAGGGTACTTCGCGATCCTTTTTTCCCTTGCCACGGCGGATATGGATGCTCCCGCGCGAGAAATTAACGTCGTCGAGGGCCAGGCCGATGGCCTCTCCCAGCCGTAGACCGCCGCCGTAGAGCAGCATGAGCAGGCAGCGATGTTTGAGGTTGGCCGTACGGGAGAGCATCGCCTGCACTTCGGCCTTGTCGAGCACTTTGGGCAGCGGGTCGTAGTGGCGTGGGCGTGGCAGGGTATAGTAGGTACGCGGGCGGCCCTCCACCCGCTCATAATAAAACTTGATCGCATTGATGATCAGGTTTTGGTAGGACTCCGAAATGCCCCGTTCGCGGATCAGGCTGACCAGGTACGCTTCTATGGCCGCTTGGTCGAGTTCGAGCGGGAGACGGGGGGCGGCATACGTCACAAATTGTTGAAAAGCGTGGGCGTAGCTCTTGGCGGTGTTGGGACTGTAGCGCTGCACCAGCAAGCGTTGTTGATAACGTTGCAGCAGGGCTTGCTGCGCCGCTCCCCAGGCAGGCAGCGGGGCGGCGCTATTTTCCTCGGAAACTTCGGGTGGGGAGAAGGCGTGTTCGATTTGCTGTCGAAAGATCGCTTCACTCGTGCCCACGGGCAATTGAAAGTAAAAACATTTTTCCTGAGTTGCCCAGCGCATCCCCAAGGCTTTGAGCCGAGCCTTGAGGGCTTGGTCAGCGTAGGGAAAGTTGATCCGCAGACAGGCGAGGGATTGTCCGCCGTGGAAAGAACGGAGGGTGAAAGGGGTAAGCTTGAGTAGGTGCATACGGCAGACATTGGTGTAAATCGGGTGCCAAAAGGCGGCGGGTAGAGATTTCCGGTTAGGTGCGGCGCGTAATCGAGAGAGTCTGGTGCGATCTTTCGCAAGCACAGCCACACCGAACGAGCGTCGCGAATGACGTCCTGAAGAAAGGTGCTTTCATTGCCTACAAGCGTGTATTACACAAGTACAAACGTTTATAAACGTTTAACAAACGTGTATTACACGGATCAATAAGTAACCTAGTCAGGCGGCACCCATTACGCTGGCGGTGCATCTGCCCCGCGATGCGGGCGCGCCAGCACCCTGCCCTGAGTGTCTTCTTGATGATGTGCCCGCCCGACGTGCGCGGAAGATTGTCTTCAGAAGCAGCGGGCCTGCCCCCGCCCGCCGATTTTGATTTTACCCCCGACTTTATACTTTTGTTGCCGAGGGGTGCCCAGATGTAACTAACGGGCTGAGATCATACCCATTGAACCTGATCCGGGTAATGCCGGCGAAGGGAACTGGTGGTAAACCGTAATGCCGGGGCGCGTCCCTTGGTGTCCCGGCCGTGTTACCTATTTTGTATTATTCTATGTTTCGTGTTCTAAGCACGCCGGCCCACCGTGGCCCGGCGTCGGCGACGGCCCCCCTGCGGCCTTCCGCCTTCTCCTTTCTTATTGCCGCCGCGCTCGCCCTGGGCTGGAGCCAATCGGCGGCCGCCCAATCGCTGCGCGGCACCGTGACCGACGCCGACACGCGCGAGACCCTGCCCGGGGCGCACGTGGTGCTCGAAGGCACCCGCCGCGCCGCCTACACCGATGCGGAAGGGGTTTTTCAGTTGGCGGCCGTGCCCCCTGGCACCTACCCGCTCACCGTCAGCTACGTGGGCTACGCCCCGCTCCGCACCACCGTGCGCGTGCCCACCGACACGGCCCTGGTGCTGACCCTCCGGCGCGAACCCCGCGCCCTCGACGAGGTGATTGTGCGCGCCACGCGGGCCACCACGGGCACGGGCATGGCCTACACCAACGTGGACAAGGCCCAGCTCGAACAGCTCAACCTGGGCCAGGACTTCCCGTTTCTGCTCAACTTTACGCCTTCGCTGGTAACCACCTCCGACGCCGGGGCGGGCGTGGGCTACACGGGCCTGCGTATCCGCGGCTCCGACCCTACGCGCGTCAACGTCACGATCAACGGCGTGCCGATCAACGACGCCGAATCGCAGGGGGTGTTCTACGTCAATATGCCCGACCTGGCCTCGTCGGTGGACAACGTGCAGGTGCAGCGCGGGGTGGGCACCTCGACCAACGGGGGCGGGGCCTTCGGGGCCTCGGTCAACATCCAGACCGAAACGCCCGGCGCCGAACCCACGGCTGAGGTCACCTCCGGCTACGGCTCGTTCAACACCTGGCGGCATACCTTCAAGGCCAGCACGGGCCGGATCAACGACCGCTTTGCGGCCGACGTGCGGCTGTCGCGCATCCGTTCCGACGGCTTCATGGACCGGGCCTTTTCGGACCTGCGGTCGTTCTTCGCCTCGGGCCAATATTTCGGCAAAAATTCGTCGCTCAAGGCCATCGTCTTTTCCGGGCAGGAGCAGACCTACCAAGCCTGGTACGGCGTGCCCGAAGCCGTAGCCCTGGGCGACCGGGCGGGCATCGAACAGTTTATCGGGCGCAATTTTCCTTCGCCAGCCAATGCCGAATACCTCCGCACGGGGGGGCGCACCTTCAACTGGGCCGGCACCGACAACTTCCAGCGCGATGTGCCCTACGACAACGAGATTGATAACTACCAGCAGGATCACTACCAGCTTTTCTACAGCCGGTCGCTGAGTCAGTTTGTGGATTTCAGCGTGGGCCTGCACTACACCAAGGGGCGCGGCTACTTCGAACAGTTCCGGGTCGAAGACCGCCTGGCCACCTACGGCCGCCCGCCGCTGGTGCTCGGGGCCGATACCTTTGCGACGACCGATCTGATCCGGCGGCGCTGGCTCGACAACGACTTCTACGGCACGGTCTATTCGGCCCACTACGGCCGGGGCCGCCTCCAACTGACCGCCGGGGGCGCCTGGCACCGCTACGTGGGCGACCACTTCGGCGAGGTGATCTGGGCCCGCCTGGCGGGCGAAAGCCAGGTCCGCGACCGTTACTACCAGAACGTGGCCCGCAAGACGGACTTCAACCAGTACGTCAAGGCCCTCTACCAGCTCGCCGACCGCCTCGAAACCTTCGGCGACGTGCAGTACCGCTATGTGGATTACCGCCTCAACGGCTTCGACAACCTGCCCGACCTTGTTACGGGCGACCGTTACCATTTCTTCAATCCCAAGGTGGGATTCAACTACCAGCTCAACGCCCGGCACAGCACCTACGCCTCGGTGGCCGTGGCCAACAAAGAACCCAACCGCAACGACTTCGAGGCCTCGCCCGACGAGCGCCCCGGGGCCGAAACCCTCTACAACGGCGAAGCGGGCTACCGTTGGCAAACGGCGAGCTGGACGCTGACGGCCAATGCCTACTACATGTACTACCGCGACCAGCTTGTGCTGACGGGGCAAGTGAACGACGTGGGCGCCTACGTGCGGCGCAACATTGCCGACAGCTACCGCGCCGGGCTCGAGCTGATCGGCGGCTGGCAGCCCACCGACTGGCTGCGGTGGGAAGCCAACGCCACGCTGAGCCGCAACCGCATCGGGTCGTTCACCGAGTTTGTGGACAATTTCGACGCGGGCGGGCAAGAGCAGTTTGCTTTCCGCGATACGCCGATTGCGTTTTCGCCCGACGTGATCGCCGGGAGCCAGCTCACGCTGCGACCCGGCAAAGGGTTTGAGGTGGGGATTTTCCAGAAATACGTCGGCCCGCAGTTTCTCGACAACACGGGCCGGGCCGATCGGCGGCTGGCGGGCTATTTTACGACGGACGTCCGGCTGGCCTACCGCGTCGCGACCCTGCCCGGCGTGCGCGAGTTGGGCCTGAGCCTGCTCATCAACAACGTCTTCGATGTGCGCTACGCCTCCAACGGCTACACCTTCGGCTACGTGGCGAGTGGGGCGCGCATCACCGAAAACTACCTCTATCCGCAGGCGGGGATCAATTTCCTGACGGCCCTGACGCTGCGCTTTTAAGAAGGATCAGCATTGCGCACGCATGCCGCGGGGCCACCCCTGCAAGGGTTCTGTAAACACACTGAGCGGAACCCTTGCAGGGTTTTGAGGGGCGAAAAAGTTTGCCTGATGTCAATAAAAAAACCACCCCGGAAACCGAGGTGGTTTTAAATTACACAAATTGAGAAAGATTGGTTAGTCGTTGATGATGGACACGACGTGGTCGAGGGTGTGCACCAGGCCATTGACGGCTTCCAGGTTGCGGCCGCCAATCCTGACGCCGTTGATGCGCACCTCGTCGTCCTGACGGCTGACGCGCAACTTGTGCCCTTCGAGGGTGGTCAGCATTTGGCCGTCGCGGAGGTCGTCGTAGGCGTACTGGCCTTCCACCACGTAGTATTTGAGCAGTTGAGTGAGCGCGCCATTTTGGTTGCTCATCAGTTGGCGGCGCGTGGTGGCGGGCAGGCGATCGAAAGCTTCGTTGGTGGGGGCGAAGACCGTGTAGGGGCCCGCTTTTTCGAGCTTACGACGCAGGCCCGCTTTGCGGACGGCTGCCTCAAATTGCGACAGATTTTGCTGGCTGGCAAAGGCGGCCATCAGCGTTTGGGCGGGCACCGGCTCAGCGGCAACGGCCGGATAAACGGGATTGATTTCGCCACCGGATTTGGCAAAGCCAACTTGGGGTGACAGGGCGTTGGTGAGGAGTGTACCCACGAACGCAAGGAGGAGCGCAGAATGTCTCATAACAGAATTATGTTTTGAATGATTGGATTTGAAAGCCTCTTCACAAAAAATCAGAAATGATTTTCTCTTTCTGACGATACAAAAGTAGGAAAGGTTTCGATGGTTTTTATGCCTTTTCGGAGAGCGGACGCAGGGCCGGATGAGTGGCGGCTCATCGTGCAGCTTTCGGATGAATGGAAGGAGCTATCCACGAGTGGTCGCCATAAAAAGCTCGATTTTTTATTTGGCATGTATGGCGCACTACCGCCTTAAAATTATCTTGCTGATAATATCAAGTACATCCTACGCACGCCTAGCGACGACCCCATGCAAGAAGACCTGCTGCAATTTCTCTGGCAGTACCAATACTTTGCGGCCCGCGACCTGCGCACCACCACTGGCGAGCCGCTGGTGGTATTGCACCCCGGGCGCCTCAATACCCACGCCGGACCCGACTTCAGCGAGGCCCGCATCCGCATCGGTTCCACCGAGTGGGCTGGGCACGTCGAAATTCACGTGCGGGCCGCCGACTGGCAACGCCACGGTCATCACCGAGACCCCGCCTACGACAACGTAGTGCTGCACGTGGTCTATGCCGACGGCCCCCCGGCCCACCGCCACGACGGCACGCCCATCCCGACGCTGGTGCTGGCCGACCGCGTCAGCCCCGAGTGGCTCGAACGCCACACCCACCTGACCAGCGGCCGGACGCCCATTCCCTGCGCGCCGATGTTCGCCGAGGTGGACGCCCTCTACCGCGCCGAGATGCTCGACCGTGCCCTGATGCAAAGGCTCATGCAGAAGGCCGCCCTGGTGTTGCTGGCCTGGCAAAATAGCGGCCACGACTGGGAGGCCACCGCCTACCTGACGCTGCTGCCGCGCCTGGGCTTTAGCGTCAACAACCACGCCTTTGCCCAACTGGCCCACGTGTTGCCCTGGCGGTTGCTTCAGAAACATCGGCACGAGCCGCTGGCCGTCGAAGCCCTGCTTTTCGGGCAGGCGGGTTGGCTCACCGACGACCTCGCCGACGACTATCCGCTGGCCCTGCGCCAGACCTACCGCTTTTTGGCCCACAAGTACCAGCTTGCGCCCCTCGACGCGGCCCAGTGGAAGTTTGCCCGCATGCGTCCGGCCAACTTTCCGCCCCGCCGCCTGGCCCAGTGGGCAGCCGTGCTCCGGCAGCAGCCGCACCTTTTTGCCTGGCTCACCGAGACGGCCGACCTGGCCGAACTGCTGTCGGGGTGGGAGGCCGCACCCGATGCCTACTGGCAGACCCACTACCACTTCGGCAAAACCTCGCCCGCAGGCCCGGCCACGATGGGCCGGGACGCGGCTGCCAGTTTGGTCATCAACGCGGCCGTGCCCCTGCTGGCGGCCGTGGCCCAGGCGCGGGGCGAGCACCACTACCTCGACCGGGCCGTGGCGTGGCTCACGCAATTGCCCCCCGAAACCAACCGCATTACGCGCCAGTGGAAGGCCGTCGGGCTGGCCGTGCGCAACGCCGCCGATGCGCAGGGGTGCCTGGAGTGGCAAGCCTCCTATTGCCAGCCCCGCCGCTGCCTGCATTGCAGCGTAGGGGCCAAGTGGTTGCGGTCGGCGGCCAAAGGTTGAGGGTATCGCCCAAATGTCGGGGCGGGTGCCTACTTTTGCGCCCGTACTCACCACTGCTCTGCCATGCGCATCCTACTTTTTACGGGCAAGGGGGGCGTCGGCAAAACGACGGCCGCCGCCGCTACTGCCCGCCGGGCCGCCCGCAACGGCCTCCGCACCCTGGTCGTCTCGACCGATCCGGCCCACAGCCTGGCCGATGCCCTCGACCAGGAACTGGCCCCCGAGCCAAAGAAGATCGCGCCTAACCTCTGGGGACAAGAGTTGGATGTATATTATTCGATGCGCAAGTATTGGGGCAACATGCAACAACTTATGCGCACGGTGTTTCGCTGGCAAGGGGTGGACAACATCCTGGCCGAAGAGCTGTCGGCCATTCCGGGCATGGAGGAGGGGAGTGCCTTTTTGTGGATCGAGAAGTATTATTCCGAAAAAGCCTACGACCTGATCGTGATTGATAGCGCCCCCACGGGCGAAACGCTCACGTTGCTGTCGCTGCCGCAGATCACCCGCTGGTGGGTACAAAAGGCCTTTCCGGGCCAGCGGCTGGCCGTCAAGTCCATCGGCTCGGTGGTGCGCTTTACGACGGGCGTGCCCGTGGACAAAGGCTACGACGAGCTGACGTACCTCTTCGACAAGCTCGAAAAGATTCAGGCGATCTTTTCCAACCCCGACGTGTGCTCTATCCGCCTGGTGATGAACCCCGAGCGGATGGTGATTCAGGAAGCCAAGCGGGCCTACACCTACCTGCAACTCTACGGCTACAACGTGGACGCCGTGGTGGTCAACCGGGTGCTGCCCGAAACCGCCGTTGGCACCCTCTTCGAGGCCTACTACCAGGCCCAGCAGCCGTATCTGGAAGACATCGCCGAAAGCTTCGCGCCCCTGCCCGTACTGAAAGTCGAGCACCTGGGCCGGGAGGTGTTCGGCACCGATCTGCTCGACCAGATCGGCGAACAGCTCTACGGCACGGGCGACGACGCCCGCGATCCGGCGGGCATCTACCACCGCGAAAATCCCTTCGA
>DAIRSZ010000092.1:0-8894 GCA_036804165.1 Catalimonadaceae bacterium
CCCGGTGTGTGTTGAAAGAACCCACTTGATAGCTCAGGTCGAGGTAGGTTGAGTCGGGTTGTTTGGGTACAATGTTGATGCCCCCGCCCAGCGCGTCGGTGCCCACTTCGAGGGGCGTCACGCCCCGGTACACATCAATCCGGGCGATCTGGTTGATGGGCAGGTTGCTGATGTCGAAGCCCCGCATCAGAAAACGGACGGGCACGCCGTCGTAGTAGCGGCGGACGGCGTTGCCCTGCGCCCCCTGAATCGAGATGTTCACCTCGCTGCCCAGCCCGCCTGCCTGGCGCACCCGCACGCCGTTGGTGCGGTTGAGCACTTCGATGGCATCGGTGCTAATCGCCTGAAACGCGCGGGTATCCAGCGTGGTGATGGCCAGCGGCTGCCGGCTCGTGCGGGTCTGCGTGCGCGTGCCCGTCACGGTCACCTCCTGCATCTGGCCCACTTGCGCTTCGAGGCGAATATCGAGTGGCGGCTGGCCCGGTTGCAGGTTCAGGGCGATGCGCTGCCCGGCGTAGCCCACGCCCGAAACCACCAGTGTGTAGGTGCCGGGCGGCACGCGGGGCATCCGAAAAGTGCCCGTGGCGTCGGTGGCGGCTCCCAGCGTGGTGCCCTCCAGCACCACCGTGATGCCCGGCAAGGGCTCGCCGTCGGTGGCGCGCACCACGCCCGTCAGCACAATCCGCGTGCCCTGCCCATACACGTTGTGGCTTAGCCAGCAAAGAAGAAGCAACCACCGGGCGGTACGGATCATGCTTGTTTTAAATGAGTCTAAATAATGACAAACGTACATCACGCCGCCATAAGCCGCAAGTTTTCGGGGTTTCCCTCCCTCCTATCCTTCTAATTTACCTAGTGATGAGTATCCCCTCTTTTAGTATTTGAGTTTTTCTGATTGGCTCGTTAGATGCGTACAGCCTTTTTTTAATCTATTTTAAAATATTTCTATCCCTCCGCTTTTTCAATCTGTACCCGTGTGTGACCCACTCTCCGGGCGTTATGTATCGGCATTTCTAATTACCCTTCCAATTTTTAGTGCTGGCGTCAAATGGTATCTTTTCATGTTTTTAGAATCATATTGATTTGCCATACCCTCGTTACACTTAAATATACTTTTAGCAAGTAATATTATTGCTTTGCCAAAATGCAAGTGATTTATTTCTCCTCGATCTGAATGCTTTTTAGTTTTTCTAAACATATAGAACATATTGCATGTATAAAAAGACTATTGCGTTCTATCCCTATTGTTCTTTTTGTGCGGACAAATAAGATCGTGTGTTTTGGCTGTTTATTTTGTAGCATTGCGCAAACAAGCAAGATCGGATGGCGACAACTTTAGCATTGCTCAACCTGAAAGGCGGCGTGGGCAAAACTTCTTCGGTGATCAACCTGGCTGCCGAGTTGCGGCGCCGTGACTTTCGCGTGCTTGTGGTTGACCTCGATGCCCAAGCCAACCTCACCCAGGGCTTGGGCGTTTCTGACCAGCTCGACCGGACGCTTTATACTTTGCTGCGTCGCGAGCACAAACTCGAAGACGTGCTGCTTACCGACTTCGACGTTCCCGATCACCCCCACCTCATACCGGGCACCATGCAACTGGCCCTCATTGACCTCGAATTGGCCGCCCGGCCCATGCGCGAGCTTATCCTGGCTCGGGCCCTCGAACCGTTGCAGTCGGCCTACGATTTCATCCTGCTGGACTGCCCGCCCAACTTCGGGATGTTGTCGCTCAACGCCATTACGTCCAGCGACTACTACCTTATTCCCCTCCAGGCCGAGTACTTTGCCGTGCGGGGCTTGGTGACTTTGACTACGGCCGTGCAGGAACTCAAGCGCGAGACCGAAGCGCGGGTCAAGTTGCTAGGCGTATTTTTGACTCGCTACAACGCCCAAAAAAATCTTTCCCGCGATGTCGAGATCGAATCGCGGCGCGTGCTGGGCGACAAACTCTTCCGAAACTTCGTGCGAGAAAACATTGCCGTCGCCGAAGCCCAGGCCGAGGGCCGCAGCATTTTTTCGTACGACGATATGCGCCTAAAAGCGGGGCGCAAAGTCCCTCCAAGCAACGCCGCCATTGACTACCGGAACATCTGCGCCGAGTTGCTCGAGCGGCTTGCATCCGTCTAGCTTTGTGAAGCCAACCTGTTCGGATCACTGCCTCGGCTAAACTAGCTGATCCGTTTTCTCTCTTGGATTGCCCTCTTGTAGCAGGTTTTTGGTTTAATGCCGACACCCTTTCGGTTTACGGCTTTTTGCCGGAGTTTCTATAATCGTGTGTCGCGGAATCGCTCCTCTCTTAGAAGAATACGTACAAATTTTATCTAAACATATAGATTTTATTAAATGTAATAAATATCAAATATAAATTATATGTTTAATATACTTAGTATTTCATATACACCTTTACCCTCCTACCCAGCATCCGCCGTTCCCCGACAATGGAGTTTTCAGCTTTCCGACGTGTTCTCCGAGCAGTCTTTCAACTTTTAATAAATGTTCAGAGATGATTTTATTTGATTCGTGCCTTAGAAAGGTTTATGCCGTTAGCGTAATTGTCATAGTCCTGGCTCGCGGATTTCTTACAGCAAGGTAGTGGGTACCTAAAGTCTTAACTAATTTAAGACGACCATTTCTTATCAGCCATTTGATACGCGTTTAGTTTCTAAATTGTTAAAAATGCTTAATACAACATAGACACATAAAATGACTTTTACATTAAAAAATACTAATCTATCAAAAACACCTCAAACGTCTTTGACACATCATTTGTTTCTCACATAGTTCAAACTTAGTTAGAAAAACCCGTTCCCAGGCTTGTCTGCATGGTCAACATTGCTCCAAACGAAGAAATTTAGAATGATCTTTTCAAATTTTGTATAACAGCCAGGACGTAGTGTCCAATGTGCTGAATAAGCTCAATATCCCTTCCCCACGCACGCTGGAGGAATACCTTGAAATTTGTCTTTAGCGAAGAATTGTATTAAAAGTTTTATATATAAATAATATTACAAACGTATTATACCTTTAGAAATTTTTATATGGTAAATGTGTATTATACGTTATAGACGTACGATAGGATCACAAGTTTTTGCTGCAAGTAGGAGGATCGCGTGCCCTTCATTAAGTCCCGAAAATGGACCAGGGTTTTGTTCAGCGGGTTTAAGAAACCCTTGGATAAGTAATTGGCAACGGAAGGGGTCATGCCCGTATTGATGGGAAGTGTTCAAAAGGGGAGAAGGTACCGGAGTTTGCCGTCGGTTGAAGACGACCTGCACCAACGAAGGGAGCGAGTACTGAAAAAACTAACGAAGGAGTGAGGAGTAATTGCCAAGACTTACGATAAGTAAAAGACAATATAAACATATTGAACGGCTAAGTCAGTTTAAACAAACTAAGCAATGCTTGCGTCTAAGACTTATCGTGCGTATAATGCGCACCAAAATAATTTGAAACAACTAAGTATTGCAAGCTAAATGAAAGAACCCAAATCACGGTTCGGCAGCCAACTCAACAGCGCCCTCCGCAACTTGCCCGACGTCCGGGAAGAACAGGAAGCCCCGACAAGCGAAAAGCCCGAAATAGAGGAAGCAAGGCTTTCCGCCAAGGTGAACCGCAATCTCTACGAAATGATGGAAAAAGAGGCCTTTTGGGAGCGGACTACCATGAAGGACATCCTCAACGAAGCCCTCGCCCGTCGGTATGAAGGCCGGACGTTCGAAGACATTCCCGAAAATAAAAAGCCGCGGAAGCGGGGGCGTCGGCCCAAAAGTTGAATCGTTAAGTCGAAAAGTCGTCAAAGCTGTGACAAGTTATCAGCTTTTGCTGCCCGTAGATAAGGCAAGAATTCCACCCAAATTTTTTTTGATCCGACACTGAATTGAAAGTAAATAAGGGCAAATGAAACGCTGTTTGCACCGGAAAAAGTCGTCCGGGCAATGTCTGGGAAGAAGCATAGCCTGTAAAATGACCTATTTGACATTTCCAATCTGCTCGAAATACACCTGCTCCATTTTCTGACCGATACGGCTTTGGGTTGTCTGGAGACTCTCGTGCCGCAGTTGGCGCTGGACGTACACCGGCTCAATCCCTTTGTCGAGGAGCAGATGCCCGGCGGTGTGGCGGAGCGAGTGCACCGAGATACGCGGATTCTTCAGCCCCGTTTCTCGGAGTAGTTTGTCCACGTGGTAACGCAACTGCCGTAAGGTGAGCGGCACCCACGGCTTGGGTTGGGCAAGGGTCGAGACGCCAGCAAAGGGCAGGTATAGCAGTGGCTTCTATAGCAGTGGCTTCGCGTCCGAAAGGGTGGGGCGTTGCCCAGTCACGCTGAGGGCCGATAGCGACCTGAGGTAGGTCTGCAGGTACGAAGCGGTGGGGCCGACAGCGGTCAAAGCTGAAATCCGGTTGGATAAAAATGAGAAGCCCTAACCTGAGGCGAGGTTATTCGACGTACGAAGCCAGCAATTGGTGTTGCTGAATTTTGACAAAAGCGCTTGTCAGGTGCCAAACATTGTCCATCCAGGAGGTCGTGTCGAGCAGGTCTTTTTTAAAGCCACCCACTACACGATGTCGGTGTAGGATGTGATAAGTATTTTCGGGTACATACTGTAATCGGAGCAAATAGGCCACAGTTTGGCGAATGACAAACTGGTATTTGTGCAGCCGGTCGGTGTCACCGACGGCCTTGGCGACCAGCGCCGCCTCTACGAGCGACTCAAGTCCGGCGGCCGTAATGGACGTATTGCCCCAGTAATCTCGTTTGGGCGAGAGCATACCGACGTGGTCGTAATAGACCTGTCCGAAAGCATTGAGGTCGTAGAGTTTTGCCAGTCGGTCATTAATGGCAAAAACAAAGTTGCGGTAGCGATCCTGGCCCGTGAGGCGGTGCATTTGGGCGGCGGGCTGGGTGAACCACGCCGGCGCATAGGGCGTGTACAAGTCGTTGCCCAGGTGCATGGAAGCGTAGAGGGCTTGCTCGTAAAAGTTGTAAACTTGCTCGAAAAACAGGCGGTAACGATCCTGCCCGGTTTTGCCGTACGCGTGCGCCACGGCTAGCAGCAGTTGCCCTGGCTCGAAGTATTGCTGCTGGCCAAAGGGTGTCCAGATGTGGCCATTTGGTCTTTTGTAGCTCATGGCAAAGTGCATAAGCGTTTCTACGAGGGGCAACGTGCGGGTACAATCGGGTCGCTCGAGTAGGGTCAATGCCAAAAAACTAGCGGTCGTGTAGCGGTTCTTGACCAGGTCTCCGCTGGGAAGCCGCGTCTTGCGCAAGGTCAGTGGATCGCTTGGACGGATGCGGGCCAGTTGGAAATAGTCGTTGAGGTAGTAGTCAATGACCGTTTGGGCGAGTGAGTCCAGGACAGCATCTTGTAAGTACTGCGCCAAGCGGTTAAGGCTCCAGGTGGCCATCGTGGAGCGCACCATCGTGCGCTTTTCTTCCCGATACACTTGTTGAAAAACCGAGTATTCGTAGGTGACCTGTCCCTCGCGGGTATTCTGGCGATACCATTCACCAATCCAAGACAAGCGCTCTTCGAGCAAGGAATGGGTTACCTCGTGGGCTTCGAGCCGGCGATGCCCCCGGAAGAAGGAAGTGAACGCACGGGTGGGGTAGGCCTCGCCAAAATGAATGACCCGGTACACTTCTACACCCAAGTCGAGCAAATGCGTAGTCTGATTGAGCGTAATGCCTAATCTTTTGGCGAGCACTGCGCGGGTGTTGTTCGAATTTAAGTTTTTGGACAAGGCTTCGATCGGATCTATCTCTGCCCGTTTGCCCTGCCATTCGTAGGCAATGCCCGTCACCTGAGGCTCGTACACTCGATTGTCGAATATGCCCTTTATGCCAAAATTGGGAAGCCGCGCCGTGTAGCTTACGACCATCAGATGCAGGTAGCCGTCTTTGATTGCTGGACCCATCTCGGCAACAACGGCCGCTACCTTGTCGCGTAGGCTCAACGCGGGCAGGTCAATGCGGAGTGACCCCTTGATATGGCCATCTTCGGCAAATACGTACGCAATGAGGGGGGCATGTATTTCGGAAAGGAGAGGGGGGAGACTTCGCGCAACTCGTTCCTCCGTTTGTCCTTCAGCAAGTGCTCGTCCGTATTTCAACAGTGCCCGTTGGGCCGCTTCTGGCAAAAACAGATCGGCGGTGTCGGTACGAAGTACGCTCCCTGCGAGCAGTGGGTTGGGCACGGCCCCGGAGCTACGCGGTTCATCCGACAGTTGCTGAACACTGCAGCCCGCAAACCATAGGCAGAAAAACCACCTCCACGCGTTGCATCCGGTGCCGTTTGCGCCTAAGCATCTCATTGCACAATCAGTTTTACTTGCTGGCGGACGTCGTGGCTGCGCACCTCCAAGGTGTACACCCCAGCGGGCAAGTTGAGGGGCAGCACCGCCCGGCGGCCGCGCCACTGGTGGCGGCCCACTTCCCGACCCAAGAGGTCGCGCACAATGGCCCAGCCTTCCGTGGGCCATTCGCCCAAGAGTTGCAGATTGACCAGCCCCGTGGTTGGGTTCGGATAGACGGCCAACCCGCGGGTAGCCGCCGCCTCGGGTAGGGCAGTGACTCCGGTAGCAAAGACCACCTCGAACCGGTCGTCCACCGTGCCACCTCCGTGGGCCACCGTCAGGCTCGTGCCAAAGGGCTGTAGCGTGCCCAGTAGGTGATCCCGGAGGAGCACCTGCGTGCCCGGCGGCAGCGTCTCCAGGCCAGCGGTCAATTGTAGCGTGTAGGTGCCCGCCGCGCCGCTCACCACCAGCGGGACAATCTGGTCAGTCGGCGCTTCGCCCACCGTGTTGATGGCCAGCCACTGGCCCGTGGCGGCCTGGCTGCTGAGGCCGTGCGCCCCACCGCTGAGGTAGAGCGCGTCGCGCAGCGGTTCGTAGCCCGCGTGGCTACCCGCCCCGAAGCGGATGACGGTCTGCTCGCTTACCGCGTCCTGCGCCCAGGTCAGCACGAGGCGCGGATTCGTGGCGGTCAGCGGCCGGGCGCCCCCCGTGGCTTTCTGGCCCTCAGCGAAGGCTAGTGCCGGGTCGGGCGCCAGGGCCTTGACAAAGAAACTGCTGGTGGAAGGAATAATACCGCCAGCGGCTTGGGCATCCAGCACTTGATACGTATTGGTCGTCAGGCGCACGTAGGCAAAGGGCGCCAGGTGGGTGCTGGCCGCGAAGGCCGTTCCCCAATCCAAATCGGCTGGGTACGGATTGCTGAGCAAGTTCCAGCCGTCATCGTCGGGCAGGCCGCTGGCCGTGTAGGTGAGCGGCGCGGCCAAGCTGCCGATGTGGGGCAAGCCGCTGGTACTCAGGGTCTGCGGTGCTGACAGGTAGGCAATAAAGCCCCGGCCTATCGGCAGCCCTGCTTGTACGTTGCCCGGCGATTGCCAGCCCAGGTTCTGGTTGCCCGGAAGGCTTTCGTTGTACCAGAAGAGGGTATTGGCCGCATTGCTCGTGAGCAGGTAGGGGAAGTTGAGCGCACGTCCGCCGGAATGCATGGGGGTGCCCAGGTTGAAGTAGCGCGTATGGCTGCTGCCCACAAAGCGCTCCATCACCACCTGGCCACTGGTGCGGGTGATGCCGACCGCGGCCGGGTTGTCAACGGCAGGTATGGCCGCCGTCCCGAGACTATCGGAGCGCAGGGTGAGCGTATGGCTACCCAATGCCAGCGTACCCGACACGAGGCGCAGCGTTTCCACCACCGTCACCGATTGCTGCAACCTCACCGAATCGGCAGTTTGCAGTGCCAGGTGCTGGAGCGTGAGCGGCAGGCGGCTGCCCAGCGCATGCGGCCCGTTGCCCACAAAAGCCAGTTCGCCCGCGCCCGTCAGGAGGCCATCATTTTCCAAATTGCCGTGCAGTTGCAAGGTGCCCGCCAGGTTCAGCGAAGCGCCTTCTTCCAGGATCAAATCGCGGATGGCAAAGGTGCCATTGACCACGGGCATCTGGGGTGCGGCGGCCGGAATGTAGGCCGTCTGCGCTGCCGAGGGTACGGTTTGGCTCCAGTTGGCGGGATTGCCAAACTCGGCGTCAGCGCCCAGGCCCGTCCAGACGAAGGGGGCGCAGAAAACCACCACCGTATCGGTGCGGCTGCAACCAGCCACCGTAGTACCGCGCAGGGTGTAGCTGCCGGGCTGGGTGGTAGTCAGCGTGGCGGTGGTGTCGCCCGTGTTCCACAGATAAGCCACAAAGCCCTCATTGCCCAAAAGAATGACCGTGTCGCCCGCACAAGCCAACAGCGTGTCGGTTTGGACAAGCACGGGGCCAACCGGACCATTCCAGACGAAGGCCGCGCTGGTGTCGGCCAGTGTGTCGCCCACGATGCGCAAGCGGTAACTATCGGCCGGGAGGCTATCGGGAATGGGCCAGGCAAAAGTACCAAGGGCGGCCGCCAGGTTTTCCGCGACGGGGAAAATTGTACTGTCCGATGCGAGCAGGCCCAGCGAGACAGTGCTGATGAGCTGACTGCTCCAGGTGGCCACCAGCGTATCGCCCGCGCAGTAGGTCGCTGCCAGGTCGTCGCTAAGGGTCAGGCTGGAAGTGTCGGGCAAGCTTTCGACCAAGGTAAAGCAAACGTCGCCCGTGGTTTTGGCGGCTTCGCGGTTGCCAGTTTGGTCGGTGGCCAGCGAAAAGACGCAGTAGTCACCGGGCTGCGCGTCGAAGGCGTAGCTGCTATCGGCGGGTATGCCTGCGGCCAACAGCCGGAAATTGCTGTCGGCTGCCGCCACGAACAGGTCGTAGTCGCGGACGCCGCTGCCTATGTCGGTGGCGTTTAGGGTCAGCTCATAGCCCTGGGGCACTACGGTCGGCACGGGGTTTACCGATGACGCAGGGGCGTCGGCATCTAGCGTGTTGACGTACGGATCGGTGATGATGGCATCGTTGATGTCGAAGAC
>DAIRSZ010000093.1:0-3991 GCA_036804165.1 Catalimonadaceae bacterium
CCAAAAAAAAGCCCGGTGCCGTCTGTGCGGCACCGGGCAGGGCAAATAACGTTGGCCGACGCTACTCGGCCGCCGTGGCTTGCAATACACGCTTCATCTGGGCGTACAGGTTTTCGACCGTAAAGCCAAAATGCGCCATCAGGGCCTCGTAGGGACCCGACTCGCCAAACTGGTCAATGCCTACGGCCACGCCTTCGTCGGTGGCGTAGCGGTGCCAGCCGAAGGTGGTGCCGGCCTCGACGGTCACGCGCTTGCGCAGGGCAGGGGGCAGCACCGACTGCCGATAGTCGCGCGGCTGGGCCGCGAACAGTTCTTGCGACGGCATACTAACCACCCGCACGCGGATGCCGTCTTGCTGCAACGCTGCTTGCGCCGCCAGGGCCAAGGCCACTTCCGAGCCCGTCGCGATCAGGATGCCTTCGGGCGCGCCGCCCTCGGCTTCGCGCAGCACGTAGGCGCCACGTGCCAACTCGGCGGCCGGGGCCATGTCCGTACGATCGAGCACGGGCAGGTTCTGCCGCGTGAGCACCAGGGCGATGGGGCCGCCCCGGTGTTGCAAGGCTACACGCCAGGCCTGGGCCGTTTCGTTGGCGTCGGCGGGACGCAGCACCAGCAGGTTCGGAATGGCCCGCAGGGCGGCCAGTTGTTCGATGGGCTGGTGCGTGGTGCCGTCTTCGCCCAGCCCAATGCTGTCGTGCGTGAAGACGTAGATCGGGTTGATCTTCATGATGGCCGCCAGGCGAATGGCCGGGCGCATGTACTCCGAAAAGATCAGGAAGGTAGCCCCGTAGGGCCGGAAGCCGGGCGTCAGGGCCATGCCGTTGAGGATGGCGCCCATGGCGTGCTCGCGCACGCCGAAGCGCATATTACGGCCGCTGCGGTCGGTGGCCGTAAACTCGCCCAGACCCTTGAGGTAGGTGTTGGTAGAAGGCTCCAGGTCGGCCGAGCCGCCCATCAGCAGCGGAAAGTCGGCCGCCACGGCGTTGAGCGTCTGTCCCGAGGCCTTGCGCGTGGCCATGCCGCTGACCGATGCCTCGAAGGTGGGAAGTTGGTTTTCCCACCCCGCTGTCAGTTCGCCCTGCCGGAGACGTTCGTACTCGGCGGCCAGGTCGGGATGGGCCTGTTGGTAGGCTTCCCACTGCTGCTGCCAGGCGTGTTGGCGCTGCTCGCCTTCCACCACGGCCTGCCGGAAAAACTTGGCTACCTGGTTGGGGACGAAGAAGTGCTTGTCCGGATCCCAGCCGAGCTGTTGTTTGGTACGCGCCACTTCGTCGGCACCGAGGGGTGAGCCGTGCGCTGCGGCCGTGTTAACCTTGTTGGGACTGCCGTAGCCAATCTGCGTCCGGACGCGGATCAGTGTGGGCCGCTGCGTATCCTGTTCGGCCGCCAGCAGGGCTTCCCGAATTTGATCCAGGTCGTTGCCATTTTCCACCAGCAGCACTTGCCAGCCAAAAGCCTCGAAGCGCATCGTGACGTCTTCGGTAAAGGCCAAGTCGGTACTGCCCTCGATGCTGATCTGGTTGTCGTCGTAGAGGTAGATCAGGTTGCCCAAGTGCAGGTGTCCGGCCAGCGAAGCGGCCTCCGACGAAATGCCTTCCATCAGGTCGCCATCGCTGCAGATGGCGTACACGCGGTAGTCGAACAGGTCGAAGCCGGGTCGGTTATAGCGGGCGGCCAGGTGTTGCTGGGCAATGGCAAAGCCTATGCCGTTGGCAAAGCCCTGGCCGAGGGGGCCGGTGGTGACCTCTACGCCGGGCGTCAGGCCGTATTCGGGGTGGCCGGCCGTGATGCTGCCCAACTGGCGAAAACTTTTGAGGTCTTCCATCGTCACGTCGTAGCCCGTCAGGTGCAAAAGCGCATATTGCAACATGCAGCCGTGGCCGGCCGAGAGCACAAAGCGGTCGCGGTTGGGCCAATGAGGATCGCGGGGGTTGTGGCGCAAAAAGTTGGCCCAGAGCATAAAGGCCATCGGGGCGGCGCCCATCGGCATACCGGGATGACCCGAGTTGGCCTGCTGTACGGCATCGGCCGCCAACAGGCGCAGGGTATTGATACAACGGGCTTCGAGTGCGGTTCCTTCCATTAGATTTGGGTAGCGTAGGCAAAAATTAGAAAAGCAAAGAAACAAATTCCCGATCTAACTCACGTGCTTTTCTGCCGAGTCGGGGTGGGGGGCAAGGTGCATCTTCGGGCCAGATCGGTTACTTTCGTGCCGATGAACGTCCGACGCCACCACTCGCTGCGCCCCTACAATACCTTCGGGATTGACATGACGGCCGACACTTTCGTAGAAATCAGTTCTACGGAAGATTTGCAAACGTTCCTCGCGCACCCCGACTGGCAAGGGCAGCCCCGCCTCTGGCTGGGCGGGGGCAGCAATGTGCTCTTCACCCGCGACCGTTTCGAAGGGGTGGTGCTGCGCGTGGCCATTGGGGGGCTGGCCATCGTGGCCGACGACGGCGAATGCGTACACGTGCGGGCCGGGGCGGGCGTGGTCTGGCACGACCTGGTCGGCTTCTGCCTCGGCCACGACCTGCAGGGGCTCGAAAACCTTTCGCTCATTCCCGGCACGGTGGGGGCGGCCCCCATGCAAAACATCGGGGCCTACGGCGTCGAACTCAAAGAAACCTTCGTGGAACTGACGGCCGTGGCCGTGGCCGACGGCACCGAGCGGACCTTCGACCGGGCGGCCTGCCGTTTTGGCTACCGCGACAGCGTCTTCAAGCAGGAGGCCAAGGGACAGTACGTCATCACGAGCGTAACCTTCGCCCTGCGCCGAACGCCCCAGTTCAACGTGTCGTACGGAGCCATCCGCGACACGCTGGCCGCGCAGGGCATCACCGAACTGTCGGCGCGGGCCATCAGCGCGGCCGTCATCCAGATCCGGCAGAGCAAACTGCCCGACCCGGCCCGCACGGGCAACGCGGGCAGCTTTTTCAAAAATCCCGAAATCCCGAACGCGGCTTTCGAACAGCTCCGGACCGACTACCCAGCGGTGCCGGGCTTTCCGGCGGCCCAGGCCAATCACACCAAAGTGCCGGCGGGCTGGCTCATCGAGCGGTGTGGTTTCAAGGGGCGGCGCTTCGGGGCGGTGGGCGTACACGATCAACAGGCCCTGGTGCTGGTCAACCTGGGCGGGGCCACCGGGGCCGAGGTGGTGGCCGTGGCCCGGCAAATTCAGCAAACTGTAGAGCAGCGCTTCGGCATTGACCTGACGCCCGAAGTCAACTTTGTCTAAGAAGCTTGGCGCGGCGTGCTTCGACGGGGCGGGCGGCGGTATTGATAATAAACCAGCACCGCCTCGAGGGCGCGGCGCATGGCCTCGTTGATGGGATAGCGCTTTTCGCTCATCTGGGCGTCAATGGCTATCATCCGGAAATAGTAGTGACGCATGATGGGCACATCGCCGCCGTCGGCGATCCACTGCGTGGCCCGGTCGTGGTCGTCCGTCAGCTCTTCTTTCATCACCTTGCAAGCCACCAATTGGGGCTGACCGTATTTGTCGAGCATGGCGGCCGAGCCGAACAGGCGGCAAATCAGGCCCCGGTGGGTGTATTGGGTGCAGCCGCCCCGCAGCGAAAAGGGGTTGAAAAGGGCGCAGACCGGATCGTCGGTGCGCTGGGTCAGGCGATCGTACCAGCCCTCGGCCTGGCCGTCGAGCAAGGCGTTGAACGCAAAGGGCAGCATCTCGAGGGGCGTAGCCTCGACGTCAGGCTTGCGGCAGCAGGCCGAGCAGCCCGCCTTGCACTCCAGCCCCGTGGCCTGGTGAAACTGTTGCGTGTGCGCCGCCAATTCATGGAACACGCGCTCAACGGCCTTTACTTTGCGGACAATGGACATAGAAAACGGGATTAAAAAACAAAATAGGCATACGTCCGGATCTACGGCTGGCTACGATCTAGGCCAGCGCCCGTGGGCGGGCAGCCACGGCTGGCGACTGAACAATATAGCCAACAAAGATAGGCTAATCTGTAGGCACTTTGGCGCAAGA
>DAIRSZ010000093.1:4091-8845 GCA_036804165.1 Catalimonadaceae bacterium
CGCGCCTGGACGAGCATCCGACTTATGTTTCAAGCGCCATGACAACGCCCACTGCCCACCGCCTGCTCGACCACCGCCAGATCAAGCAGAAAATAAAGCGGTTGGCCTATCAGGTGTACGAGCAGCACCACATCGAGTCGGACCTGGTGCTGGCCGGCATTGTGTCGAGTGGCTATCGCCTGGCCCGGCTGCTGCGCGACGAGTTGCAAGCCATCGCCCCGCTGCGCGTGACCCTAGTAGAAGTCACGCTCGACAAAAAATTGCCCGCCCAGCGCGAAGTGGTGCTCAGCCTGCCGCCCGAGCAGTTTCAGGAGCGCGTGGTCATCGTCGTGGACGACGTACTCAACACGGGGCGCACGCTGGCCTACTGCCTGCGGCCTTTCCTCGAAGTAAGTTTGCAGCAATTGCAGGTAGCCGTGCTGGTCAACCGCGACCATCGCCACTTTCCCGTGGCGGCCGACTACGTGGGCTACGCCCTGGCCACCACGCTGCAAGAGCACGTCCGGGTGGACCTGGAAACGGAGGGCCAATACGGTATCTATCTGGAGTGACTAGTGCTGGCGCAGCCCCGCGCCCAAAAAAGGAGTGCCACGCCCTTCTGGCAGTGGCACTCCTCACTACTACATCAAACAACTATCTTCAGGCTGCATCGAGGCTGTGGCCTCCGGCGCGGCGATATTAGTGGAATTGCTCGGTCTCAGTGGAGCCAGAAAGGGCGGCCGTCGAGGCGTCGCGGTTGACGACCTGCTGCACGGCGTCGAAATAGCCCGTACCCACAAACTGCTGGTGCTTGACCGCCCGAAAGCCTTTTTCGGTCAGGGCAAACTCTTTTTGCTGCAGTTGCGAATAGGCGTACATGCCGCCCTCATGGTAGGCACTCGAGAGTTCGAACAGGGCCGTGTTGAGGGCATGAAAGCCCGCCAGCGTGATGAACTGAAACCGATAGCCCATGTCGGCCAACTGCTCGCGGAAGGTCATCATGGTGCGGTCGTCGAGGTTCTTTTTCCAATTGAACGACGGCGAACAGTTGTAGGCCAATAGCTGGTGGGGGTACTTTTCGCGGACGGCCTGGGCAAATTCGCGGGCCTGACCCAGGTCGGGGCGCGAGGTTTCGCACCAGATCAGGTCGGCGTAGGGCGCGTACGAAATGGCGCGGTCAATGGCCTGGGCCAGCCCGGGCTTGACGTGGTAGAAGCCTTCGGACGTGCGGGAATTGCCATTAATAAACTTTTGGTCGCGCTCGTCAATGTCGCTCGTCAGCAAGTTGGCGGCGTCGGCGTCCGTGCGGGCGATGAGCAGCGTCGGTACGCCCAGCACGTCGGCGGCCAGACGGGCCGCGTTGAGCTTGCCGATGAACTCCTGCGTGGGCACCAGCACTTTGCCGCCCAGGTGGCCGCATTTTTTGGCCGAAGCCAGTTGGTCTTCGAAGTGAACGGCGGCCGCACCCGCTTCGATCATGCCTTTCATCAGCTCGAAGGCGTTGAGGTTGCCGCCAAAGCCCGCTTCGGCGTCGGCGATGATGGGGGCCATCCAGTGGACGTCGCCATCTCCCTCAAGGGTCTGAATCTGGTCGGCCCGGGTGAGGGCCTGGTTGATGCGCCGCACCACGGCGGGTACGCTGTCGGCCGGGTAGAGGCTTTGGTCAGGGTACATGTGCCCCGACAGGTTGGCGTCGGCCGCCACTTGCCAGCCGCTGAGGTAGATGGCTTTCAGGCCAGCCTGCACTTGCTGAATGGCCATGTTGCCCGTGTAGGCACCCAGGGCGGCGACGTAGTGCTCGCTGTGCAACAGGCTGTAGAGCCGCTCGGCACCCATGCGGGCCAGTGTGTGCTCGACGCGGAAACTGCCGCTGAGTTTGATGACCTCTTCGGCCCCGTAGGTGCGCTCTACGCCTTTCCAGCGGGCGTTGTTCTTCCACGCTTGTTCCAGCGCGTTCACTTTTTCTGTATGACTCATGAAAATCTTGTTATTAAATGGAAAAGAAAAGACGGGGACTAGGCCAGGTGTTCGTAGGCGGGTAGGGTAAGAAAGTCTTCAAAGTCATCGCCGAGCACCAGTTCGCGGAACAGGTGAGCGGCTCTTTCGAGCGTAGCGGGGGAGTACTGGTCGCCGATCATTTCGCGGATGCTGGCCAGCTCTTCGTCCAGGAGGCGCTCGACGAGTGGGGGCGTGATGGCCGTGCCGTCGCTGAGGGTGATGCCCTCGTTGTGTAGCCACTGCCACACCTGGGCGCGCGAAATTTCGGCCGTGGCCGCGTCTTCCATCAGGTTGTAGAGCGCCGCCGCGCCGGTGCCTTCCAGCCAGGAGGCGAGGTAGAGAATACCGACGTTGAGGTTGGTGCGCAGCCCCTTTTCGGTGATCTGGCTGCCTTCGATCCGGAAGTTGAGCAGGTCTTGGGCCGTTACGGACACGTCTTCGCGCAAGCGGTCTTTCTGATGCGGGCGCTCGCCAATCACTTCGTCGAAAGCCTTTTTGGCCACGGGCACCAGGTCGGGATGGGCCACCCACGTGCCGTCGAAGCCGTTGCTGGCCTCAAACTCCTTGTCGGCCTTCACCTTCTCGAAAGCCTGGCGGTTGACTTCCTCGTCGCGGCGGCTGGGAATAAAGGCCGCCATGCCGCCGATGGCGTGTGCCCCCCGCTTGTGGCAACTCCTGACCAGCAACTCGGTGTACGAGAACATGAAGGGCACCTTCATGGTCACCTGCACGCGGTCGGGCAACACGTAGTCGGGGTAGTTACGGAACTTCTTGATGGCACTGAAAATGTAATCCCAGCGGCCGGCGTTGAGGCCCGCCATGTGGTCGCGCAGCTCGTAGATGATCTCTTCCATCTCGAAGGCCGCCAGGATGGTCTCGATCAGGACGGTGGCCTTGATGGTGCCGACCGGAAGGCCGAGGGCTTCCTGAGCGGCCACAAATACGTCGTTCCAGAGGCGGGCTTCGCGGTGACTCTCCAGCTTGGGCAAGTAGAAGTAGGGGCCCGAACCGTTGTCGAGCAGTTGTTGGGCATTGTGGAAAAAGTACAGCCCAAAGTCGAACAGCGAAGCCGATAGGGGTTGGCCCTCAACGGTGATGTGCTTCTCGCCGAGGTGCCAGCCACGGGGGCGTACCTTGAGGACAGCCGTTTTTTCGTTAAGTTTATACGTCTTCTGGCCAACCGAAAAGTCTATTTGCCGCCGGATGGCGTCGTAGAGGTTGGCTTGTCCGTCCAGGCAGTTGCGCCAGGTAGGCGAGTTGGCATCCTCAAAATCGGCCATGAACACGCTGGCACCGGAGTTGAGGGCGTTGATGATCATCTTGCGATCTACCGGGCCGGTGATCTCTGTCCGGCGGTATTGCAGGTCTTGCGGGATGGGGGCCACTTGCCAGTCGCCATGACGAACCTCTTCGGTTTCGGGCAAAAAGTCGGGTAGCTGACCGCGGTCAATGGCTTCTTGCCGCAGCCGACGTTCGGCCAGCAGTTCGTGGCGGCGGGCATCGAAGCGCTGGTGCAGCATCTCCACAAATTCGAGGGCATCGGCAGTCAGGATGCGTTCGTCGGCGGGTTGGATAGGCGCGTGAATGTCGAGCGATTGGGGGGTTATCATATAAGAAATGACAATTTTTGATGAAGCAGTACCCAAATATAGGTAAGAAAAAATCAAAGCGAAATTTCGCTGTAAATTTTTATTCGCTAAAAATTACGATCAGCTATTAGCGAATGTTCGCAAGAAAGATAATTATTGATGTTTTGTATTTTTTTATTTAAATAAGACCTTCGTTCTTTCCCCTCCAAATTCCTATGCCACATGCCGCCCACATCAGCGAAGAAGTCATCCGCCTGATTCTTGGCTTGAAAATCAAGCAATTGCGTACCGAAAAAAACATCAGCCTCACCGACTTGGCCACGGCCACGGGGATTTCGGTTTCCTACCTCAACGAAATTGAAAAGGGCAAAAAGCATCCCAAGCCCAGCAAGATCGCCGCCATCGCCGACGCCATGGGCGTGCCCTACGACTGGCTGGTATCGCTCCAGCTCAGTCGGCACCTCAAGCCCATCGGCGAGGTGTTGCAATCGAACCTCTTGCACGAGCTGCCCCTCGATCATTTTGGGCTGGATTTGCACCGACTCGTGGACTTGTTTGCTACGGCCCCGGCCAAGCTGAGTGCCTTCATCAACACCATCCTGGAGGTGGCTCGGGGCTACGACCTTTCCGTCGAGCAATTTTATTTTTCGGCCCTGCGCTCTTATCAGGAGATTCACGACAATTATTTTGAAGAACTCGAAAAGTCCGTCGAGCAATTCTGTGAGCATTTCGGCTTCGACGCGGAACGGACGCCCCGCCCCGCCGAGCTAGAGATCGTGCTCAAAGAGCACTTTGCCGTGGCCGTCGAGCGCGAGGGATTGGCCGGACGGCCCGAGCTGGGACGGCTGCGGTCGGTATTTTTGCCCGCCAAAGGCAAAACTTTTGCCCGGCTGTTGCTCAACCCGCGCCTCAACGACGAACAGCGAGCCTTTGCCCTGAGCCGGGAACTGGCCTTTCAGTTTATGCAAATGCAGCCCCGGCCCTATACCTCCTCGTGGGTCAAGATTGGCTCTTTCGACGAGGTACTCAACAACTTCCGGGCGTCGTACTTTGCAGGGGCGCTGCTGATCAACCGCGATTGCCTCGTCGAAGACCTGCAGGCGCTCTTCGATCAGCCCCAGTGGCAGCCGGGTCGTTTCGTCGAGATCATGAACCACTACCGGGCCACGCCCGAGATGTTTTTGCACC
>DAIRSZ010000094.1:0-8825 GCA_036804165.1 Catalimonadaceae bacterium
CGACGTCGAAATTCACGTTGGGATTGGCAAAAACCCGTACGGTCTGCGTGGTTTGGTCGGCGCAGCCCGCGGCCGTTTCCACCCGCAGGCGCACGGTGTAGGTGCCCGGCACGTCGAACGTAAAGGTCGGATTAGGTGCCGTCAGCACCGTGGTGCCAATGTCCCAACGGCGACTGACGATGGGACTATCGGAAGTGCTCTGATCGGTAAACGTTACCGTAGCGCCCTGACACACCTCCACGGCCGAGGCCGCAAAATCTGCATTGGGCGCAGGGACAATTTGCACCGTCCGTACCGTCGTAGCGGTACACCCAAACTCGGTTGTCAGCGTAAGGCGAGCCACGTATTCGCCTGCCTGGGCGTACACGTGCTGCATCGGCACAGTGCTGCCGCTGGTCACCAACTGCGTGTTGCCGTCCCCAAACTCGTACAGCAGCGAAAAGGCTCCGTCGGTGGCAATGTCGGTTGGCGCAAAGCTCACGGCATTGCCCGCGCAGAAGCCTCCACCCGCCGGGAATACATTGAGGGCCACCAGCGGCACAACGGACACGCGCAAATCGAACGTACGGCGGGTCAGGCAGCCCGCGTCGTTTTGCACTTCTAGCTGCACGGTATAAAAGCCCGATTGGGTATAGACATACTGCGGATTAGGCTCGCTCGACACGCCAAAGCCGTCGCCAAAATCCCAGAAGATATTGGTGATGTTGCCGTTGGGCACGATGTTGCTGACAAAGGTGGCCACCTCGCCGAGGCAAAGCGCCGCAGGTCCGGCGATGCTCACTTCGGGTCCGGCCTTTAGCAACACCGATTCGGTGCGCGTGGCCTGGCAGCCCCCGGCATTGCGCACGGTCAGTTCTACTTCGTAGGTGCCGCCCGAGGGGAACACAAAGCCTGGGTTTGCTCCACTGGCCGTGCCCAGCACTTCGCCGCCGGGCGTCCGGAACGTCCAGGCGCGGGCGGTGATGGTATCGCCGGGAAAGGGAACGGAGGCATCGGTAAAGAACGTCGTATCGTTCGAGCAGGCATTGTCCGATACGTCGAAAGCGGGCTGAGGAGCCGGGAATATCTGCACCTCGCGCCGCAATACGGCGTCGCAGCCTCCCACCAGCGAGGAGGTCAGCGTGAGCGTAACGGTGTACGTGCCCGGCGTGCCAAACGTGTGCACCGGGTTTGCGCCGGTGGCGGTATTGCTATCTCCACTGTCCGGGTCGCCAAAGTTCCACTCACGGGCCACAATGGTGCCGTTGATGGGCGCGGAAAGATCCGAAAACTGTACGGGCTGGCCAGGACAACTCGGCCCCGTGACGACGAAGTCACTGTCAATATCGCGGCGCACCGACACCGTACGCGTCCGGGTGCTCACCCGCCCGGCGTCGTCGTAGGCATAGAGCGTGACGTTGTAGTTGCCCGTAGCGCCGAAAGAAATATTCGCAGGAACCGTATCGGTGCTGATGGGTGTGGAGGCCACGCAGTTTTCGGGAAAAGTCAGTCGCCCGATTTGCCCGGTTTGCGTGTCCACCACCCAGGCAAACCATTGCGAACCAAACTGCGTCAGTTGCAAACCCGCGCTGCGGTTGAGCACGCCGAAGTTACCCAGGTTGGTGGCGTTGGTGCTGGCATTGCGCGGATCGCTGCCCAAGTTGACCCGGTAGATGTTGCCGTTACCCGCACTGTAGAAAAGCACAAAGTCGCCCCGATTGCGGGCCACGCGGGCACTCAGCACCGCTTCGCCCGCGGGCAACGTGGCCGCGATGCCGTTGAGGGCCTGGAAAGTCGGGATTTGCCGCAGCGACGCGCCAAAGTCGAGGCGGAATACCCGCTGCGAATTGTTGAGCACACCAGTTAGGTAGCCATAATAGTTGCGGCAGTCTTGCGCCAGGGCGATGGTCTGCCAGGTGATGCCATCCAGACCCGAGATGCCCGGCAGTGGCCGGATGACGGGTGCGTTGCGCAAGGACGCGCCGTAGTGCACCAGCACCACTTGCTCGTTGCCCGCCACCAGGGCGCACCAGTCACCGTCGGCATCGCGCAGCAAGTCGAACGAATTGGGAAAGCCCAGCGTGCCCGCCACATTGCCGAGCGGCACGGGCGCGTTTTGCAAACCATTGTTGAAAGAAAGTACCCGCAAAGTATTGTTGCTCTGATCCGTGACCAGGGCCAGCCAGCGGTCGTTTTCTTTCACCACCCGGATGCGGCGGGGCAAGTCTAACGCACCCGCTGGCAAGCTCACTTCATTGACGGTCGGCTCGTTCTGAGGGCTATCGCCAAAATCAAGGCGGAATAGTTGGCCGATGTTGGTCGTGCCCTGGGTTTGACGGCGCACCGCAAACGCGTACCACTCATTGGCCAGCGTGTCGTACACCGGGGCTATGTCCAACACAAAACTGCTCGTCGGGTTCTCCAGGCTAGCCACCTCCGTGGCGTTCGGAAAGGCCGTAAGTTCCCCATCGCAAAAGTCCCACAGGTAACGCACGGCCGCGCTGCCCGAGGTGTTTTCGAGCACGAGTGGCTCGTCGGCGCACACGGATACGGGGGCCGTAAATTGGGCCAGGTCGCACGGGCCCTCTGGCACGCCCGACAGCATCACCGTCACCGAGTCCACGGCCACATTCACGTGGCCGAGGCTATCGCGGTTGGTTAGGGTAATGAAATATTTGCCGGGCTGCCCAAAAGTAACCCCTTCGGGCACAAAGGCCGTGCTGACGGGCGGCGAGGCCACGCCCGGGTGCTGAAAGCGCAGCCGGAGCAAGCGGCGGCCCCCATTGGCCGTCAGGCCGACCCATTCGGCACCTATTCGGGTCAGCGTCAGGCGGTTGAAACCACTCAGATTTGTCACCGGACTGAGTGTTTCGCCCTGGGGCAGGTTACCCCCTATGCTCGCGCCAAAACGGAGTCGGTAGATCGTCTGGTTGTTGCTCCGCACCACCAGCGCGTAATAGCTGCCCCGGTCACGGGCCAGGGTGACATCGCGTGGGCCCAGCACCAAAAACTGCTGGCCATTTTCGTCAGTGATGTCATTGCTCAGGTCCTCGACCAGCGGCGCGGCGCCCAGCGAACGCCCGAACGCGAGGCGATAGACCCGGTCGTTGCCCGGCGAAGTGGCCAGTCCTACCCAACGGTCGCATTCGCGGATGAGGGCGATGCCCGTCAGGCCCGCCGTCGTCGGCAGGGCCTCGAGGGTGCGGACGGTCACGCTCGGCTCGGCCGTGGGCGCACCCTCAAAGCGAAACGTAAAGAGACGGCGGTCGCCCGCCACGGCCGCAATCCACCAGCCACTCGGCTCGCGCTGCACATCCATCCGCGTAGGGTTGTTCCAGCCGTTAAAAGCCAGTTGGGTGGCCGTGGGGCTTTCGTTGTCGAGGCTAGGTCCGAAGTCGAGCCGCACCAATCGGTTGCTGCCCGTATTGAGCACCCAGGCAAACCACGCGCTGTCGGCGTACTGCAAGCTGATCTGCACGGGCTGGTTGAGCAAGCCCCCGGGGTTGTCGAGGTTGCGGAACTGCGTGGGCGCAGGCACGTTGTCGGGGCTATCGCCCAGCCGAACTTTGAACAGGCGGCTATTGCCCACGTTGGCGCCGCCCACGGCAAAGGCCAGCCACTGCTGGGTCAGCGAGTCGTAGGCCAGGGCGTAGTCGCGCATTTGCACCGCCGTTTCGGGCAGCAGCGGATCGAGCTGCCAATACGCAGTCTGCGCCAGACTGCCCGTATGAAATTCCCACTCGGGTATGGCATCCGGGTCGCTATTATTGGTGAAGGTGACAGGCTGACCCACCGTGACGGTGGCGGGACTCGCCCCAAAAGCCGTGAGGGGACAGAGGCGGCGCACCAGCACCTGGCGCGTGACCTGGTCAGTACAGCCCTGGTCAGTAGTGATGGCCAGCGTCACGGCATACGTGCCCGGCTGGGCAAACAGGTGGCTGGCCGTGGCGCCCGTGTCGGTGCAACCCGTTGGGTTCAGGTCACAATCGCCAAAGTCCCACTGCCAGTTATTTATGACCTGACCAACGGCCTGGCTGTTGCTGACAAACATCTCCGTGTCGCCCACGAAGAGCAGTTCGGGCACGCTGAAATCGGCCGTGGGCAGGGGCACGATGCGCACGAGCTGCGTCTGCGCGGTGGTGCATCCGATGTTGTTGGCCACCTCCAGCGTGACGGCGTAGGTGCCCGTATCCGGGAAAAGGTAGGTCGGGTTGGGGACAAGCGACGTATCGGCCCCGGCGGCTGTGGGGTCACCAAACGTCCAGCGGTAGCTGGTCGGGGCCGTGCCCGCCGCAAAGGTGCTGAGGTCTTCGAAACTGGTCGGTGTGCCGACGCACACATTGCCTACGGCAAAATCGGTGGCCGGGCCGGGCTGGACGGTGAGGGTGCGCGTGGCGGCCACGCCGCAGCCGCTCGAGTCACCCGCCGTCAGCGAAACCGTGTAGGTGCCCGGCACTTCGTAGGTGTGTACCGGATTTTGTACGAATGCCCGGTTACCGTCACCGAAATCCCATTGCCAAGACACCACCGCGCCATCAGCCCAAGTGGACTGATCCGTGAAGGACACGGGACTGAAGGAGCACGCCGTTGCGGGCGCGTCGAAGGCCGAAGTGGGGTAGTTACTGTCCGTCTGGAAGATGCGCACGGTGCGCGTTTGGGTGCTCGTGCAGCCTTCGGCCGTGGCGGCCGTTAGCACAACCGTATAGTCGCCGGGTGCTGCGTATTGCCGGGAGACTTCCTGCCCGCTACCCGTGGTGCCGTCGCCAAAGTCCCATTGCCAGGTGGCGATATCATTACTTGCTTCTCCGAAAAAAAGTGTGGGTTGCTCCAGACAGCGATTTGCAGTAAGAAAATCTATCGGAGGAGGTACAATCACCGTGACCGAATCGGCCCGAAAGCCTACGCGCCCCTGCGCGTCATGGGCCTGCAAGGTGACGAAGTACTTGCCGGGGGTATCGTAGCTCACCGTCGGGTTGGCTTCGGTGCGGATCGGCTGCTCGGTGGCGCAGTTTTGGGAAAAAATCAGGCGGCGGAATTGGCCTGTGGATAGGTTAGCAAAAAAGGTAAATACCTGCGTGCCGCTTCTCACAAAATTGAAATTTGAAATATTGCTCAAGGTGCTGCTACTGGTAAGTACAGGAGCGAACGCAATCGTATTGACAGTAGAAAGTATGTTTTCTTCGAACTGAGCCGACACGATGGCGCCTGCCGTGCTACCTAGCCACCACTGCCAGCCGCGTGGTGTGCGTACCAGCGCCGAGGCCGAAGCGTACCCCTCCGAGAAAGGATTAGCGGCCGTCAGCACCGACACGGACGGCACACCAGCCAAGCTGGTTCCGAAGTCTAGTCTTAACAGGGTGAACCCGCCCGTACTACCAAATGAGTTGCCCGTAAAGCCGGGCAGCAGGGCTACCCACTCTTCGCACACCCTTTCTAACGAAAGCGATACGAATGTTCTGGAAGTGATCTGTGAATTATCAAAAGTGTTAATAGCAATCGTACTGGCCTCGACACTGCTTAGCAATGCCATCGAAACCTTCTGTTGACCCGCGAACAGCATAAACACCTCACCCGATGGCATGCGGCGCAAGGCTACGTCCCAGGAATTATGGGGAATGGAAAAGATTTGAAAGCTGGTTGCGCTGCCCGTCAGCCCTCCCGAGAGTTGAAACCGGACGACCGTGTTGTTGCCCTGATTGAAAGCAAATCCGTACCAAATCCCATTTTCTCGGAGAAAGCGTACGTGGCGCGGCCTGTTGAGCTGGTCGGTAAACCCACCGACGGTCGCGAAAGTAGGATTAGCATTGCCCGGATCAGTGCCAAAATTGGCCCTTAGGATTTGGCTTGCGCCAGTTGAATTATCGAAGGTAGGAATGAACGCGTACCACGTCCCGGCGGCCGTGTCCAAGATGGGCTCGATGTTTAGGGTGCGGGGCGTACCGCTTACGGGCGCCTGTATGATCGGCCCCGTAGTGGGGGTCCCCAGCGTAGCCCCCTCGCAAAAATCCCATTGGAAGGCCGGGTTGCCCGGCGTGGTGTTGACAGGGGCAAAGGCCTGGCCAACGCAAACCGTGTCGGGCAGCGAAAACTGTACGTCGGGGCACTGGGCTTGCGCCAGCGTCGTCAGCAGCAGGACAAGCAAGCCACTGCTTGCATGACGGAAAATAAATGTGGGGTGCATAAAGTATTTTCTCCCGGGAAGTGAGCTACCGCAAAGTAACGAGAAGTGGCTGTATCTCAGGCTATTAAGTAATATATCCAGCCAACACGTACGCAAACTGCCCGGCCCGAAGATTTGCTAGCACTTTCGGAGCACGATGTGGCTTCGTTGGCCTTTTGGTTTCCTCCCCCGACGCACCCACTGCGCATGCGGCAAGGGCCGTGCATTTCTGAGTCCACTCAAATGTCCGTAGCTTCGGTCAGAAGTTTTGTGTTCAGATGCGTCGGCTATTTTCCTTGCACCTACCCGTGCTCACCTTTCTGACGGCGGGCATCACACTCTTGGCGTACGACCGCGTCTGCACCTTACCCGATCCGGCCCACCCCCTCGAACTGTTGCCTTTTGCCATTCCGCTGCTGCTGATACTCAACGGATTATTGCTCGGCTACTTGGTAGGGCGACGTTCCTGGTGGGCTAGCTTACCCTTGGTAGTATTGAGTCTGGGATACCCGTTCCTGCGGGCTACGTTTCGCCCGCAACTGCCGTTCTGGTCTGACCGAGCCGACCACCAATTCACGGTGCTTAGCTACAACGTGGGCACCTTCAACATGGGGCCTTCGTACCGCGCCCGTTTCGACAGCATCCGCACCAGCGACATGCTTCGCTGGCTGGCCAGCCAATCGGCCGATGTAATTTGTCTGCAAGAATTCTACGACGACGACTATTCCCTGACCCGCAATGCCATCCGGCAACTCATCCAGAGTGGCCGATCCTATTACTACATCACTCCCTTGCGGCGTTTCAACCCCAACCACGGCGCCTACGGCATGGCCATTTTTTCTCGCTACCCCATTGTCGGCACCGGCGAGGTAGTGGTAAGTGAGCGTAGCTTGCTCAACAAAGTCATGTACGCGGATATTCGAATGGATACGGCCACGGTCCGGGTGTATAACATGCACCTGGAGTCGCTGGCACTGTCTCCGCCAGGCACCGGGCCACGTACCTCTTGGCGAGAAGGGTGGGCATACGCGCAAAACCTGGGCCAACGCCTACGCATTGCCAATGCACTGCGTCAGGATCAAATTCGCCAACTGATTGCCCACGTGAAAAACAGTTCGTTGCCGACGGTCTTGTGCGGCGACCTCAACGACACGCCCTATTCCTTCGCCTACCAAGCCCTGCGACGTGAGCTTCGTAATGGCTTCGAGCACGCCGGACGGGGCTTTGGTTTTAGCTACAATGGCTGGCTGTGGTTTCTGCGCATTGACCAACACTTTTTCAATGAGCGCTTGCGCATCCACCAGTTTCGTACGCACCGCGAAGCCAACTTCACCGAGCACTTCCCCGTGTCGGGTGCCTACTCCGTTGTTGGGTCGTCGCTAACTACGCGCATTGCTCCGCAGGAAGCAACGGCAGGATGGCTTCAGGACTCGACGGGCACCACCGGACGCGGCACTTTGGGCTGGGTGCCCAGGGGCCGATCTGTGAGCAAATCGTTGAGCGGAGCGCCGCCCATTGGGGGCACGTCGGGGAAGATGAACCGCGCGGGTTCGCCACCTTCGCCGCCGTCGCGCGGGCGCGGGCGGGCCGACTTTTTGCGGTAGGCTTCCCGGATGATGAAAAATATCATCACCAAAATATTGGACGTGCACATGAAAAATGCGATCACGCGTAAAGTGGACTCTTCCAGTTGCATTGTCGTGGGGCAATTTGGGGGCAGATACCCTAATATGTTATACAAAGGCCGGACAAACAATTTTCTCGGTGAGAAATTTTAGTCTAACAACGACTTATTCAATCACCTCAAATTCTGTCCGGCGGTTAAGTTCGCGGCCTTCTTGTTCGTCGTCGTTCGAGGCCAGGGGCTTGTCGAATCCGTAGCCCTTGGCCCGCAACCGATCGGCCCCAATGCCTTGCCCGATCAGGTGTTGGACAATGGCTTCGGCCCGGCGCTGCGAAAGTGTCAGGTTGTAGGTGCGACTGCCCCGGCGGTCGGTGTGTCCAGCAATCTCCACCTTGGTTTGGGGGTTGCCGCGCAGAAAGTCGGCCAGTTGCCGCAGTTCCGGCTCCGATTCGGGCCGCAGTTGGGCCTGGTCAAACTCAAAATAGATGTTGCGCAGCACACGCCGCTCGCCCCGGGCAATGGCCGTCAGGCGCACCTGCCGGACAATCTCTTGGGGCCGTTCGCCACTGGCAGGCACCCGAATGGGCACCTGGGCCGACAAGTAGCCCGCCCGGCTCACCTGCAAGGTATAGTCGGTTGGTTCGCTGAGGTGCAGATCGGCACTGTACTGGGCATCGGCAAGGCGCAACGCGGTGCGGTGCTGAGTGGCCTGCAAACTGACCTGGGCGTCTTCGAGCGCGTGGCCGGCGGCGTCCACTACTTTTATGACCACCCGGACAGCTTCGCGGACCGACGGAGTAGCCATGGGCGTCGGACGTGGCGACGCATCGGCCAGCATCACGGGTTGCTCATCGGCTATCGTTGGCTTTTCTGCTGCTTCTTCCTCCTCGGCTTGCGCCAGCACGGGTTCTTCTTCGGGCGGCAGGGGCGTGATCATAAAGATGTCCATTTCGCCGGGGCCGATGTCGTCCTTGACCGACGCGTAGTAGGCCCGCTCGCCATCAGCCGTGATGATGTAGTACGTGTCGTCGTCGGGCGTATTGATCGGGTAGCCCAGGTTGG
>DAIRSZ010000095.1:0-8807 GCA_036804165.1 Catalimonadaceae bacterium
AGAGGAAGAGATGATTTGTGTTTGCATAATAAATCTTATTTATGTGATAACAAAGTATTATTATTTATTTTTTTCTCCCACCCGCCCATCGTGGGGCCTGCGGCCCTTTTGGGCATACAAAGGTGCGCCAACTTGCCTGATAGCCAAAAGTGATTTGCTACAGCCATAAGTGTGTGCAAATTGCTGACTGGCCCCCAAATGCGGGATTTTGCTGGGTATAAAAACTGTTTGCGGTCGGGTGGCGCGGCCGTAAGTTTCCGGGGGCGTTGCGTTTTGGGGGGATCACATTTGAATCTGGAAAAAACCGCGCAGCGGGCAGAGCCGCACCGCCGTGCGTCTGTACAGTGGAGATAATCAGGTCAGTTGGTGGGCCAGGCGGCGCAGCCAGCCGTTGCCCGCCGCGCCGCTCACCAGGGCGTTGATCAGCCAGGCCCGTCGCCCGAGGGCGCGCTGCACCCAGTAGCTTTTGCGCAGTTCGTCGCCCAGGGCGGCGTACACGGCGCGGTCGTAGGCGCGCAAGCAGTCGGCGTCGTAGTGGTCGGCCGCCAGGGCCGCACGGGCGTGGGCACCTGCCAATTGCCCGCTGAGCACGGCGTTGCCGATGCCTTCGCCGCTGGCCGGGTCAACGAGCGAGGCCGCGTCGCCCGCCAGCAATAGCCGCTGGCCCGACAGCGGACGCCGCCGCGAGCCAAACGGCAGCCCAAAGCCCACCGTAGGTCCCAGCAGCTCGGCGTTTTGAAAGCGGTCACGCAGGCCGGGCGCAGCCCGGACAATGCGCGCCAAACTGCCCCGCAAGTCCACCCGGCCGGCCGCAATGTCGCGCGAGACCATGCCAAAGCCAACGTTCCAGGTGTCGTCGGGCAGAGGGAAAATCCAGCAATAGCCGGGCAGGTGGTCGCGCAAGAAGAAAAACTCCAGCATCGGGCCGGGGGCGTGGGCGGGGGGCCTCACGCCCCGGAAGTAGGCCCGTACGCCGCCGCCGTGGTGGGCGCGGTCGAGGCGATGGCCCAAAACACGCGCCACTGCTGATTGCGCACCGTCGGCCCCGATCACCAGCCGCGCCCGCCAGGTGGTTCCCTCCCGGGTGGTGACGGTGACGCCCCGCGCGTCGGGCACCACGGTGCGCACCGTGGCCGATGTGGGCAAGTGGGTATCGGTGTGCGTGGCCACAAGTTGGTAGAGAAAATCGTCGAAAGACAGGCGCGGGCTGGCGTAGCCGCGTCGCTGAAAGAGCAGCTCGAAATGGCGGGCGTTGGGGGCCGTTACGCGGCAGCCGTGAATGGTGGTTTTGACGGCAAATTGCCGCAAGGCCGCGCCGTAGGCCGGGTCGAGGTCGGTGAGCACGCGCTCGACCCGGCCGCCGATGGCGTCGCCGCAGACCTTGTCGCGCGGGAAGGCGTGACGGTCGAGCAGCACCACGCGGGCGCCGCTGCCGCGCAGGGCCAGGGCCGCTGCGCAGCCGGCCGGGCCGGCGCCAATGATCAGTACGTCTGCCGATTGATCCATGCTGATTCCTGATGTTCAGGCAGGCTTCTGATTGCAACAAACGAACCGACAACACCCACACGCGAGGATATTCGCATCAAAATTAGGCATCGAACGGCGTTGTAAAAACATCTTTCACCACCAGAAATTGACTCACTTATTTGCATATTCGAATACAAAAAATAAAAATTACTCGAAGTTTCTGCATCACTTCCCTCATTGGTTGGTTATCTTTGGCTATCAAGCCAGTGCCTATGTGGACACGTCTCTTGCCTTTGGATATTGATCTGCCCCAGCCTCACCCGGACATGACGCCGCGTGAGGTAGTAGAGTTGCAACTGTCGCTGCTACGTACCAACAACCAGCCCTATCCCAACTACGGTATTTGCGCGGCTTTCAATTTTGCTTCGCCCGCCAACAAAGAAACCACCGGCCCACTCGACCGCTTTGTCCAGTTGGTGCAAAACCCACTTTACAACTTTTTGCTCAACTATCATACTCGGCAGATGGGGGCACTGACGATGCAGGGCGAGCAAGCCACGCAGCGCGTACGCCTCGTGGATGCGCTGGGGCGTTCGGCCCTGTTTGTGTTTATACTCTCGCGGCAGGTGCATTCGCCCTTTGCGGGTTGTTGGATGACCGACGGCGTCATTCGTTGCTGATGGGGGTGGCCTTGCGCCGGGCCCAACGGTGGACAAAGCGCTGCTGGTCGCTGTACGGGTAGGCGTGGATGACCTCGCCGCGCCGGATGCGGGCTTGCGTTTCCTGCCAGAAAACTACGTCGAACAGGTCGCCGTGTACCCGTTCGAAGATTTTGCGCAGCTCCCCTCCCACCAGAAAATTGACGAACTGCTCGGGAAACACATCGTTTTCGGCGACGGAATACCACGGCTCGCTGCTGTAAAGCTCCTGCATGTTGCGCGGCTCGGGGATGCGCCGGAAGTTGCATTCGGTGAGAAAGACGATCTCGTCGTAGTCGTAGAAGATCACCCGGCGATGCCGCGTCACCCCAAAGTTTTTGAGTAGCATATCGCCCGGAAAGATGTTGGCGGCGGCCAGTTGCTTGATGGCATTGCCGTACTCAATGATGGCTTCTTCGGCTTCGGCGGGGGTAGCTTCGGCCAAGTAGAGGTTGAGTGGCTCCATGCGCCGCTCGGTGTAGAGGTGACGGATGACGACCTTCTCGCCGTCTTCGGCGATGAGCGACGGGGCCACGCGGCGCAACTCGTCGAGCAGTTGCGGATCGAAGCGGTCGCGCTGGAAAACCAAGTTTTCGAACTCGTGCGTATCGGCCATGCGACCCACCCGGTCGTGGTCGGAAACGAGCTTGTACTTGTCCTTCACTTCTTGCCGCGTGCTCGACTTGGGCGGGTCGAAGTGGTCTTTGATAAGCTTGAAGACAATGTTGTAGGAAGGCAACAAAAACACCGACATCACCATACCCTTGATGCCCGGCGCCAGCACAAACTGGTCGGTGGTGGTGCGCAGATGCTGGCGCATATCCCGGTACAGCTCGGTTTTGCCGTGTTTGTTGTACCCAATGGAGTTGTAGATCTCCGACACCTTTTTGTGGGGCATCAGGGTCTTGAGGAAGGCCACAAACTCGGACGGGATGTTGACCTTCACCAAGAAGTAGGACCGGGTGTAGCTGAAAATAGTGCCGATCTGGCCAGGGTCGAAGATGATCGTATCCACCGTCAGGCCGCGACCTTCCTGGTGCATGATGGGCACCACCAAGGGCACCATCTCGTCGTCCACGTAGGCACGGCCAATCAGGTAGGCGGCCTTGTTGCGGAAGAAGACGGACTTCATCACCTGCAGGCGGATGCGTCGGGGCGGGTTTTGGTGAAACTGCGGCAGGTCAGCCCGCACCGAGCGCACGATGTGGCTCACGTCGCGGTCGAGGTCGCGGAAGGGGACATCGAAGCCGTAGTCGAGCAAGATCAGCTTGATCACCTCGCGCAGGCGGTGGGGCCGTAGCTCGTATTCGCGGTAGATCAGCAGTTCGGAACGCAGCAAGCGCGGAGCCACGCCCGAGGTCACAAACATGGTGGTATTGTCGGCGGCGGCATTGCCAAATACCTTGCGACAGACCGAGTTGTAGAACGTCTCGCCAATTTCGTAGTCCATCCGGGCGGTCATGCGTTCGGCATACCGGGTGCGGATCTCGCCCCAGCGCAGCCGGTCTTGGGCTTGGGCACCCAGCATCTCGCCGACCATGTCGGCGGCCTCTTGTACGTGCAGGCGATAGAGGGCCAACCGCTCTTTGGAGTCGGCCTGAATATCGAGCCATTCGGCCTGCATGAAACGGTGCCAACCCCGCAGGGCGATGGTACGAAAAGCCTGCTGGTACTGGTCGAAGTGGCGTTCGATCATGTCCACAATCAGCGTGGCACGATCAGGCGTACGGGGTCGCGTAGCGGGCATAAGAAGTAGTGGTAGAAGTGAAGTACGGAGCCGAACCAGTTGTATCCCCCGCGATTCAATATAGGGCACAAATGAGTGGCGACAAAAATGCAACCCCGCGGGCGGCCCGTGCGCCGTGCGCACCCAACGCGCCGGATTGCTTATTTTTGTCGGATGAACCTATCTCGTACCTGGCTGGCTTTGGGGCTGTTGGTCGTGTTGACTGCCCTGGCCTGGTGGCAATGGCCGCGCCCTGCCCGCGACACCTCCCCCGCTGCCGACAAGGCCTTTGCCGTCCGGGACACGGCCGCCGTGGACAAAATTTTTATGGCTGCCAAATCGGGCGAACGCGTGCTGCTGACGCGCACCCCCGCGGGCTGGCGAGTCAACGACCGCTATCCGGCCGAGGCCCAAATGACGCAGATGCTGCTGGGCACCCTCCACGATCTGGAGGTGCGCCACCCCGTACCCCGCGCCGCCCGCGACAACGTCATCATTGAGCTTTCGACCTCCAGCACCAAGGTGGAGGTGTACCAGGGCAACCGCCGTACGCACGTATTTTTTGTGGGCAAAGAAGCCCTCGACGACATCGGCTCGCACTTTCTGGCCGACGGGGCCGAGCAGCCCTACGTGGTGTTCATCCGCGGGCACCGGGGCTTTGTACACAACCGTTTCGACACCAAGGAGGCTACCTGGCGCAGCCGCCAGGTGTTCGCCACGGCTCCCGAAGACCTCGACGTGCTGGCCGTGCAGTACGCCGACGACCCCCAGGCCAGCGTGGTGATCCGCCGCAACGGCGAGCAGTTGCGCATGCCCGACCTGCCCGACGCCGACCCCGACAAGATTTACACCTACGCCGCGCAGTTTGCCAACCAGTCAGTCGAGATGTTTTTGCCAACGCTCGACCCGCACTACCGCGACTCGCTGCACCTGCTCACGCCCCCCGTCACGATCACGCTGCGTGCGCGCGACACCACCCAGCCCGTCCGGCTGCGGCTCTACCGCCTGCTCGACGACACCGGCACCGACAACCCCGACCGCATGATTGGCCTGCTGGGCGAAGGCCCGCAGGCCGAGGGCGTCACGGTACAGAAGTTCCGCCTCGAAAAGCTGCTGCTCCGGCGCGAGGCTTTCCGAGGGGAGTCGCCGCCCACGTCGCTAAATCAACAAAGCAAAGCGAGAAACTGACGGTTTTTAATTACTTTTCCGGTCTCAAAAAATCACCTATGCAATTCGTCATCTCTTCCACCAAGCTGCTCAAAGAACTGGCCCGCATCAACGGGGTGGTTGCCAGCAACCCGGTCGTACCGATTCTCGAGAATTTCCTTTTCGACCTCCAGTCCGACAAGCTGCTGGTGACGGCCTCGGACCTGCAAACCACCATGACCCTCGAGCTCGACGAAGTGAAGGCCGAAACCCCGGGCCGCATCGCCATTCCGGCGCGCATCCTGATGGACACGCTCAAGAATCTGCCCGACCAGCCCGTGACATTTTCCATTGACCAGGACACCTACAGCATCGAGATTGTCTCGCGCAACGGGCACTACAAACTATCGGGCGAAAATGCGGTGGATTTTCCCAAAGTACCCGAGCCACCCAAGGGTGGGCACCGCGTCGAGGTGGCCACCGACATCCTGGCGCGGGCCGTGGGCAATACCATCTTCGCGACCAGCAACGACGAATTGCGCCCGGCCATGACGGGCGTGCTGGCCCAGTTGCAGGATGCCCACGCTACTTTTGTGGCTACCGACGGCCACCGCCTGGTGCGCTACCGCCGTCAGGATGTGGGTACCGATGGCGACACGTCGCTGATCTTGCCGCGCCGCGCCCTGACGCTGCTCAAAAACAGCTTGCCCAGCGAGAGCACCGGCCTACAGCTGTCGTTCAACCAGTCGAACGCCTTCTTCCATTTTCAGAATTTGCGCATGGTCTGCCGCCTGATTGACGAACGTTTTCCCGACTACGAAAACGCCATTCCCGTCAACAACCCCCACGTGGTGAGCATTGACCGCCAGGATCTGCTCGGCTGCCTCAAGCGCATCGCCATCTACGCCAACAAAACCACGCACCAGGTGCGCTTTCGCCTGTCGGCCAACGAGCTGGAGGTGTCAGCCGAAGACCTGGATTTTTCGAACGAAGCCAGCGAGGTACTGGCCTGCGAATATGAGGGTGCCCCGATGGAGATTGGCTTCAACGCCCGGCTGCTGATGGAAATGCTGCAGAACCTGGAGTCGGATATGGTCAAGATCTCGCTCTCGGCGCCCAACCGCGCCGGGCTGATCGTGCCGGCCGAACCCAAGGCGGGCGAAGACGTGCTCATGCTGGTGATGCCCGTGATGCTCAACAATTACGCCTGATTGCGGCGGCGGCGCGATGAATCGCGCCTGTCGGTAGAGACGCGATTTATCGCGTCTGTCGGTAGAGACGCGATTTATCGCGTCTTGCAGAGGCAATCGATGGCCAGGCGGTGAGCACGGGGGCATGTTCGTACATCGTCGCATGGGCACGTTCGTACGTTGAATCATACCCCATTTTTGCCAATTGCCTAATTGCCGGCGGGTCAGACGCGATGAATCGCGTCTCTACGGCTTGTCGGCGGGTCAGACGCGATGAATCGCGTCTCTACGGCTTTGGCGGGTCAGACGCGATGAATCGCGTCTCTACGGCTTGCCGGCGGATCAGACGCGATGAATCGCGTCTCTACGGCTTTGGCGGGCCAGACGCATGGCCGTGCGTCTCTGCGGGGTGGGGATATCCCGACGGGCATCTATCCGTAAAAATGTTTGAACCTTATTTTTTAGCTATGTCCCTTCTGGAAATCATTCTGGCCATCATTCTGCCTCCGCTAGCCGTCGCGCTGCGTTACGGCGTATTCAGTTCGCAGTTTCTGATCAATTTGCTCCTTTCCCTACTGGGCTACATTCCCGGCATCATCCACGCCATCTACATCATGTCGAAGGATAGCTCGGTAGGTCAGACGCAATGAATCGCGTCTCTACGGTAATTCGTCGGCGTGCGCGCTATACCTCGCGGCCCCGGCGCAAGGCGCACATCTCGGCAAAGCCCCGCACCATCCGGACGGTTTCTTCGTCGCGTTCGAACATGCCCATGTGGCCCGTTTCCGACAGGATGTGTACGGTCGTGTCGCCGGGCAAGGTGAACTGCTGTTTGTGGGCATCGAAGGGAATGGTGCCGTCTTCGCGGCCCGCGATAAACATGACCGGGTGGGGCAAATTGACCAGCACGGCGCTGTAGTTGCGGCGGTCGCGCATGGCCTTGGTGGCCGCGATGATGGAAGAAACGGCCGTCCGGTTGCCAATGTCGTGCAGCAGCCGGATGATGCTCTGCTGCGAACCGCGGTTTTTGTGGAAGAACAGCGGCGGCACAAAGCACTCGATGAACGACTCCACCCCGTTTTCTTCCAGCGACTTGATGGTTTGGTCGCGATCCCGTTTCTTTTCTTCACTATCGGGATAGGCCGTCGAGTGAAAAAGGCCTAATCCGTTGAGGTGATCGGGATACTGATCGGCGTAGGCCAGGGCTACGTAGCCGCCCATCGAATGGCCAATCAGTGTGCAATTTTCGACCTCCAGTTGCGTCAGTTGCTCCCGGACGGTGTCGGCCATCTCTTCGATGGACATATCGCCCTCGAGGGGTGGATTTTTGCCAAACCCGGGCAGGTCAATTGTGATGACGCAAAATTGCTCGGCTAGCACCTGCTGGAAGCGTTCCCAGACCAGGCTGCTGGCGCAAAAGCCGTGGAGCAGTACCACAACGGGGCCTTGTCCGGCAGTAGCGTAACTCAAGGGGGCGTTTTTCATGGGGAAGAGTTTCAGGCTTCAAACTGTAAATTTGTTGTACTGTTTGCAGACATCAAACACTGAAAGTCACATTTATTTGCTCGCACGGCAGCCCGCCGCACCCCATTCCCTCCAGGAACCATTGACCGGGCCAGGTCGTTTTCTCCTTCGTGATAAAAGCGACTGCTTCCCCCGCTACGGCCGATCTCCCGGCTGACTTCGACCAGCTCGATCCGCGCGAATACATCCTCATCAAAGGGGCCCGCGTCAACAACCTTAAAAACCTCAGCGTGGCCATTCCGCGCAACCGCCTGGTGGTGATCACGGGCCTGTCGGGTTCGGGCAAGTCGTCGCTAGCCTTCGACACGCTCTTTGCCGAAGGGCAGCGCATGTACGTCGAGAGCCTGAGTGCCTATGCGCGCCAGTTTTTGGGCCGGATGGAAAAGCCCGCCGTGGACTACATCCGGGGCGTGTCGCCGGCCATCGCCATCGAGCAGAAAGTCACGGCCCGCACCTCACGCTCGACCGTGGGCACTACTACCGAAATCTACGACTACCTCAAACTGCTCTACGCCCGGGTGGGCGTCACCTATTCGCCCGTCAGCGGCGAGCCTGTCACCAAAGACAGCGTGGACGACGTGACCGCCTACCTCCAGACGCTGCCCGACAACACCCGCCTGATGGTGGTGGCTCCCTTGCTGCGCACCGACGGCCGGGCCTTGGCCGACGAACTCAAGGTATTGCTGCAAAAAGGCTTTGCCCGCGTGTTGCTCGACGAACAGCTTTATTTTATTGAAGATGCCCTGGCCGAAGGGGCCATGCTGAAGAACGTACGCACCGTCGAGATCGTCGTGGACCGGGCCGTGCTGCGCCGCCAGCCCGACGGCTCCTGGCCCGAAGACGACCAGTTTCGCCTGGCCGATTCGGTGCAGACAGCCTTCTACGAAGGCGAGGGCACCTGCGCCGTGGTACTGACCGATCCGCCCGCCCGGCGCACCTTCTCGGATCGGTTCGAGCGCGATGGTCTCACCTTCGAAGAGCCTTCGGTCAACCTGTTTACGTTCAACAACCCCTACGGCGCCTGCCGCACCTGCGACGGCTTCGGCACGGTGCTGG
>DAIRSZ010000096.1:0-8801 GCA_036804165.1 Catalimonadaceae bacterium
TTGGTGGATGCCCAGCAACGGCGCTTTGTGCTCGACTACACCCTCGAAGAACTGGAGCAGATGCTGAATCCAGCGGTTTTCTACCGACTCAACCGCAAGTTTTTGGTTCGATTGCCCGCCGTGTGCGACATGCGGATGCAGCCGGGCGGACGGCTCTTGGTCGAGCTGGTGCCCCGCCCCCAGGTGCCGGTGCTCGTCAGCCGCGAGCGGGCCGCGGCTTTCAAGGCGTGGCTAGATCAGTAGCGTGGCGTAGGCGCTGGCAGGGACGCTGGTGCGTAGCCCACAAAGTCGCCGGAACTCTCGCGGCAGTTGCGGATGCGCCTGCGCACCTTGCGTTGCCAGAACGGGCCGTGGCGAAAAGTCAGCAAAAAGCCACTGCTGACGTTTTGGGCAAAAGTGGTGACGTACCGCTCTTCGCCGGCCGCCTCGGGGGTGATGATGACGTACTCAAAGCCCATTTTTTGGGTCAGTTCGGTCACGCAGCGGTTGCCGTAAAGCACCCGTGCGGGGTCGCGGCGGTACACCTGCAAGAGTCGCTTTTTTTTGCCCTTGCGCCGGGCTGTGGTGTTGTCCTGATAGTAGGTGTTAGAAGTTTTCAGCTCGCGTCGGCGTTTTTTGCGGGCGGCCTTGCGCTTCTTAGACTGCGCCAGGGCTTCTTTGCGGGCGGCCTTGCGCTGCGGAGCTTGGGCCTGCACCTGGGGGCCGAGGGCCAGTAATATCACCAAAAAAAACAACCAGTAGGCACGCATAAAGGGTAGGGGATAAACGCCCACGCGGAGCTATACGCCAAGGTACGCAAATACCAAATAGGGCAGGGCCTATCGGCTTTTTGACCGACGTGATGTTTGGACAGGATGACGACCAAAAATGCGCCCTTTAGGACTGCACCCATTGCTCGGCCCGTGTGCGAGGCAGGAGGGCATCGGCCTGTGGGGGGCCAGCCGGAGTAGGCGCAGGAGCGTGCGCGGGGCGAAATTTGTTGGCACCCACCAGTACGCGAGCACCCGACGCAATGGCTGCGGCCTTGCGCTGCCGCACGGCGGCGATCTGATCGGAGATAAACCCTCGTTTGCAGGCGGCCAGCCAGCCGCCTTGCTGCTCGATTTCTCCAAACAGTTGCCAGGCTGCCTGGGCCAGGGCGTCGGTGAGGTGGTCGAAAAAATAAGCCCCCGCAGCCGGGTCAGCCGTTTTGTCGAAGTAGGCTTCTTCGCGCAGCAATACCGACAGGTTGCGGGCCAGTCGTTGCCCGTGGGCATCGTCGGGGCGGTGGGGCAGCACCGTCAGCGACTGGCATCCGCCCACCACGGCGGCAATGGCTTCGGTGGTATGGCGCAGGAGGTTGCTGTCCGGGTCGGCATCGGTGTGCGACCAGTCCGAGGTGTGGGCATGGAGGTGCAGGCGGTGGGCCGATATGCCATAGGCCGCCGCAATTTTGAGCCACAGCCAACGCAAAGCCCGCAGTTTGGCAATCTGGACAAAAAAATCGGTGTCCACGGGTAGCGAAAACTCAAACTGATTGAGCACCGTGGCGGCCGGCAGGCCCGCCTCGGTGAGCGCATCGGTGAGGTGAACAGCCGCCGCCAGCAGAAAGGCCACCTCCTGCACGGCGTGCCCGCCTGCCGTGTGGTAGGCATCGGCCCGAAGGGAGAGGGGCCAAAAGCCGGACGAATCGGCAAAGGCGCGGCTGACCGCCACCAGGTCGTCGGTGCCCTGCCACTGGCCCGTACGCAGCAGGTGGTCGTAGGGGTCGGCTTCAACCGAGCCTTTCAGGGCGGTCAGCGAGGGGTTTAGCTGGCACAACTGTTCGAGCAGCGGCCCCAGGTGCTCGGTGCGATAATGCACGGCTTGTTGGTTAGGGTTGATGCGGGCCAAAAGCCGACCCAGGTCGGGCACTGCGCCGAGTGGGCGGAGGTCGAAAAGCACGGCGTCGGCGCCACGGGCCAGCGCCTGGTGGGCTTGCTGGTTGGCCTCGTCGGCGTGGGCCACGGCCACCACTTCGCGGTATTGCCAGCCCGCGGGTGGCATGTGCTGGTGCAAAGCCCGCAGATAGTGCAGGGGCGCCACGTCGTCGGCCGTGTAGAAGGGCTGCCACGATAACCCCTCGAAAGTTTGCTGCAAAAGCGTGGCGTAGTCGCGCCCTTTCAGTTCGTGCACAATTCGCTGTTGCCAGGCGTCGGCAGTAATGGTATCAAATTCGGAAAAGTCGGGACTTAACATGTGCGGGAAAGGAAGAAGGTTCCGAAAGAAAGCAAAACCTCCGGTATGGTTCAAACGGCGCGGAATCGGAAATGGCCCAAGGGGTTAAGATAGGAAAAAATGTCTCCGATAAATGACTTTTTTCTTCGCCTTCTTTTCACCAATTTTGACACCCTTCCGTAAAAAAAGGGGGTGCTAACGAATAATATTCTGCTTGTCGCAATGGTGAAAGATTATGTAACGGTCTGGGATGATTGCCTCAAAACGATTCGCGAGCACCTGGGTGAGCAGAGCTTCAACACTTGGTTTCAGCCTATCCGGCCGCTTTCACTGCGCGAGCACACACTCACGATCCAGGTACCGAGCCAGTTTTTCTACGAATGGCTCGAAGAGCACTATGTAGAGTTGCTGCGGCAGGTGTTGCTGGCCGAGTTGGGACCGCACGGGCGGCTGGAATATTCCATCATCGTGGACAAGGGCAACGAACAACACCAGCCCTACACGGTCAATATCCCGACCAGCCCAGGCTCCAAAAACAAGCCCGTAGCCAATGGCCAACCCATCGTGCAGGCGAATCGGCTGTACGAGAGTCCCTACATGTCCGATACGTTCATCAACCCCAACTACACCTTCGACTCGTACGTGGAGGGCGAATGCAACCGCCTGGCGCGCTCGGCTGGCATGGCCGTGGCGGCCAAGCCGGGCACTACGGCTTTCAACCCGCTGGTGATCTACGGCGGCGTGGGGCTGGGCAAAACCCACTTGGTGCAAGCCATTGGCAACAAAATTAAAGACAACCACGCGCAGAAATTTATCCTCTACGTCGCTTCCGAAAAGTTTACCAATCAGTTCATCGAGGCCGTCAAGAACAACTCTATCCAGGATTTTACGCACTTTTACCTCAACGTGGACGTGCTCATCCTCGACGACGTGCAGTTTCTGGCCAAAAAAGAACGCACGCAAGAGATATTCTTCCACATCTTCAACCATTTGCAGCAGAACAGCCGGCAAATCATCATGACCAGCGACTGCCCGCCGCGCGACCTGCAAGGTATGCAAGAGCGACTCTTGTCGCGTTTTAAGTGGGGCCTGACCGCCGATTTGCAGCAGCCCGACTTCGAAACCCGGATGGCCATTATCGAGAAAAAGCTGCAGTCCGACGGCATTGACGTGCCCCCCGACGTAGTGGAGTTTCTGGCCCGCAACGTGGACACCAACATCCGCGAATTGGAAGGCGTGCTTATTTCGTTGGTAGCCCAGTCGTCGCTCAACAAAAAAGCTTTCGATCTCAACTTGGCCAAACACATTCTCAAGCACTTGGTACAACACATAGAAAAAGAACTGGATACGGGCACCATAAAGCAGCAAGTAGCCGAATTCTTCGACGTGAGCGTAGCGGCCCTTTCCGAGAAGAGCCGGAAAAAGGAGATCGTGATTGCCCGGCAGGTGTCTATGTTTCTGATCAAAGAATATACCGACCTGTCCCTCAAAATGATTGGCCAGCAGTTTGGCGGGCGCGACCACAGCACCGTCATTCATGCCCTGCAGTCAGTCAAAAATATGCTCGACACTGACAAGAAATTCCGTCAGCAGTTCGAGGAGTTGCGCGAGCAGGTCAGTGGCCGCAAGGCCAGCGACCGCTAGCGCGGCTTTTCAGCCCGGGCGGGAGGTGTCTGGCCCGCTTCCTGAGGCTCGTCGGCGGCATTGGCCGGACGTTTGTCCCGGCGCCCGCCCAGCAGCCAACTGCGGTTGAGGCGCGTGGTGGTCTGCTCGATGCCCTCGGCGGCCTCGCCCACGCGCCGGAGCGTCTGCGCTACTTCGTCGGCCAGGGCCGGGTCGGTCAACATCCGATTGACAAAGCCATTTTCTTCGGCATTGAGTTTTTGGGTGAAGGCTTCCAGTTCGGTAGCGGCCCGCGCGGCCCGCTGGCTGATCTGCCGCAGCGAGTCGGTGGTGGCCACCACTTGGTCGGCGAGGGTTTCGTCTTGCAAAAGTCGCCCCAGGGTGCCTTCGCCCGCTTGCAAGGGCGCGGCCAGGTCCGAGAGTTCGCTTGTCAGGCCCTTGAAGCGCGCGCCGGCTTGTTCGTAGAGCGTCAACATACCTTCGAGGCGGGCAAACATCAGCGTGTCGGTGAGCAACTGCCCCACGGTGCTTTGGGGCTGGCGCAGGTCGCGCAGCAGGTCGGTCATTTCGGTGGCCAGCCCTTGGGCGTCGTCGCCGATGTGTTGCAATGCCCGCAGCATGTCGGCCACGGTGGTGGGCGACTCGGTGCGCAACTGGTCGCCGGATTGCAAGGGCGCAGTGCCGGGGCGGCCCGCTACGATCACCATCAGCTTGTCGCCCATCAGCCCGTCGGATCCAATGCGCAGCAGCGCGTCGCGGCCCAGGCGTTGGGCGACATCTTGTTCCAATTGCATACGTACCACCACGCGGGCGTCGTCGGTGAGTTGCACGTCGGTCACGGCGCCGACGTTGACGCCACCCAGTCGTACGCGGTTGCCAGCCCGCAGGCCATCCACCTCGTCGAAGACGCCGCTCACGACCACCCCCTTATTACTGCCGAACTGGCCCGCGCCTATCACCAGCAGGCCCGCGATGAGCAATACCACACCGCCCAGTACAAACAGGCCCAATACCCACGTCCGACGTTGATTTTCCATCACACAAATTGCTAGTTAAGAGAAAAAAGCGCGCACCCACGCTTCGGGGTGTTGGCGAACCTGCGAGGGCGTGCCCTCAGCCGCGAAGCATCCTTCACGCAGAAAGTAAACGTAGTCGCCCGTGATGTCGGTACAGCGCGGGTCGTGGGTGACGATCAGTGAGGCCACCCGGTGCTGCTGGCGCAACCGCACGATGAGTTCGCAGATTTCCTGGCTAGTGATGGGGTCAAGGCCCGTGGTGGGTTCGTCGTAGAGCATCACCTCGGGTTCGAGAATGAGGGCGCGGGCCAGGGCTACGCGCTTTTGCATCCCCCCCGAAATTTCGTTGGGCATACGGTCGGCAATGCCCGGCAGCCCCACCTCGTCGAGGGCTTGCGCCACGCGGTGTTGCCGTTCGCGCCGGCCCAAGTGACGACGGCGGCGCGCCAGCGGAAAGGCCAGGTTCTGGCCGATGGTCATGGCGTCGTAGAGGGCGCCGCCCTGAAAGAGGTAGCCCACTCGGTGGCGGTGAGCGGCGGCCTGGCGGGTTGGCAGGTGGGCCAGGTTGTCGCCGAAGAGGCACACTTGCCCCTGGGTAGGCGTCGCCAGCCCTACCAAAGTCTTGATCAATACCGATTTGCCTGCCCCCGACCCACCCATGATCACCAGATTTTCCCCTTCGTGCAGCGTCAGGTCAACGCCCCGCAGCACCGTGTGCGTCCCGAAAGCCACGTGCAGCCCGCGCAGTTGAGCCACCACCGGGGCCGGGGAAGTAGGCTGCGGGATCAGAGGGTAGGGCTGCGCCTTCAAGCCAGAAACAGTTGCGTGAACTGAACGGCCAGCATGTCAATGACAAACACCAGCAGCGACGCCACCACCACCGAAGCGTGCGCTGCCCGGCCCACGCCCACGGTGCCTTCGCTGGCCTCATAGCCCATGTAGCAGCCTACCAACCCAATGGCAAAGCCAAAAAAAGCCGACTTGAGCAGCGCGGGCACCAGGTCGCCCAACGTGATTAGGTCTAGGGCTTTGACAAAAAACAGGCGCAGGGTGGTGTCGTCGGTGACGGACGTGGCCACGTAGGCACCCAGCAGGGCCAGCGTGTTGGCATAGACCACCAGCAGGGGCAGCACCAGCGTGAGGGCCAGCACGCGCGTGACCACCAGAAAACGAAAAGGGTGCGTGCCCGACACTTCCATGGCGGCAATTTGCTCGGAGATTTTCATGGCACCCAGCTCGGCCCCGATGCCCGCGCCGATCTTGCCGGCGCAGATCATGGCTGTCAGTACGGGGCCAATCTCGCGCAAGACGGCGATGGCCACCGTGGCGGGCAAGTAGGCCTCGGCCCCGAAGCGCACCATCGTGGGCCGCAGTTGCAAGATGAGCACCATACCGATGATAAAAGCCGAGATGCTCACCAGAAACAACGAGCGGCAGCCCAGTTGGTAGGCTTGCCGGAGCACTTCGGCGCCTTCGAAGGGCCGCCCGAACAGCTCGCGCCCAAACCGGAGGGCAAACAAGGTTAGCCCCCCGACCGTGGCGAGGGCGGCCTGGAGGCCCGTCGGTAGAAAAGAGTAGTTGGAGGCAGCCACGATGAATACGTTAGGATGTGAAGGGAAATGCGTCAGAAATGTTTCATCGAAAAAAGCATTATCCTTGGCTGTTACCCAAAAAAAAGCTCCGTCAGTGACAGACGGAGCTTGGTATGCGGGGTGGAAACGATCAGGTGCGCTGCACAAAAGCGCGATAGGCTGCGTAGAGCGCCAAAGGCGTACACACAAAGAAGAACTTCATGGCATCGGTGCCTGCCAAAGGGCCGTCCGGCACGAGCGAAAGCACGGGCAAGGCAATGGCTGTCACCACCAGCAGCAAGGCGATCATTTTTCCCCAGACTGTCTGGAAAAACGATGCTGAGTGCAGAGTCGAAGGGTGGGCTTCTCGTCGGTTATGCAAGGCCACCGGAAAAAGCTCGAGCATGTACTTTTCACGATCACTCATGTCGCGTGTATTTAGGATTGATAGGTCTTTCAACAAAAAAATGGTACGCATCTGCCAGTACTTAGTTTGACTAGGGCATTTCACAAATTGAATAGTTTTTTGTTTAAATGCAAATATATAGTCTGTATATTTTTATACAAATGCGCACCTAAACGGCACTCTTTGGCGACAAACCAGCAAAACAGCCAGAATACAAATCTTTGTTTGGCGAGGCTTGGCTTCCAAACATACATCAGCAAATGCCCATATAGGTAAACAGCTAGCTAGTACTTTCTTAAAAAAAATCTAGGCCAAAGGCAGACCCAATTGTGCCCGAAGGTATTGCCACAGCCGCCACTGGGCCGCCGTTTGACCGCGCAAGTAAGTTCGCAAATCCTGCGCCACGGCATCTTCGCCGAACAAGTCCCGGGCGGGTTGCCACTGCTGATAGGCCCGGCGAGCAGTCACTTCGCTGGTAAAAGGCAAAGCCGTCGGCGTGGGCACCAGCACTTGCTGCACGGTGGCCCAATCGTGGCGGCCCTGCTGGCGGGGTTCGTAATAGAATTTCTGGCTGAAAGGCAGCGACAAGTCGCGCAGGCGCGGTAGCCAGCCCACCAGGGCCGGGGCCAGGTCGGGCAGGTCGCGGCCAGTCTCCTCCAGCAGCGTGCGCAGGGCTTCGGCCCGGTAGGTGACCACCGCGCCGGGCACCCGCGTGTAGTGCAGCAGTTGCGCTACGAAGGTGCGGCGCGGGTCGGGTGTCCAGTGCCATTCGGCCAAAGCAGGCGGGGCCAGCCATTCCACGGCGCGCACCTTGTCGGTTTGGGAACGGACAAACTGCAGGCCCAGCATGGCGGGCAGGTGTTGGTAGGGGCGGGTGCCCGCCACCAGCGGCACGGCCGGGCGCAAGGCTTCCCAGTGCAGAAAGTAAAGCGGCGGCACGAGGGTGTCGAGAAAGCGAAAGAGCGGCTCGGCCTCGACGACGGCCTGTCCGCTGCGGGCCGCCCGCAACTGTACGCGCTGGTGAAAGTCTTCGACCACCGCTTCGGGCACGTCGCGCAGGGCGGGTGTGCCGGTGTAGTAGAGGTCAAACTGCTTGCGCTCGGAAAGGCCCACCACGTCGAAGACGGAAGGGCGGGGGAGGTGCTGCCAGCAGTGCCCGGCAAAGTCGCAAGGGTAGGGCTGGCGGCAGTGCGGGCCGATGTCGCGCTCGGGCACTTCGGACTGCGCCAGCACCTGCCGCAGGGCCGCGATGCGCCCCACCACGAAGGGCTGGTTGTGGCGGGCCAGCGCACCCAGTGAGCGGGTCGCAAACAGGGCGTCGAGCGCCAAGTCGTCGCCGCGGACGTAGTGGCGGTCGAGGTGCAGCAGGTGGATGTCGGCTAGGGGAAGGCCGCTCTGCGTGATCACGTAGTGTTGCAAGGCGGCGTCCAGTTCGTGGGCGGGCGATACGTGCAGGGCACTTTTCACTTCGTAGGCGTGCCAACCGTCGCTTTGGCGCACCAAGATATCGAGTTGCACCTGTACGCCCTCGTGGGCAAAGCTGGCTTCGTAGAGCACGGACTGGCCCGCCGCGAGCAGCGCCTGGGTACGGCGCAGCTTGGCCGCGCCCGACGCGGCGCTGGCATCGGTGCCGCCCGGAAAAAGCTGACGGGCCAGCCGCCCGACGGCCTGGCCCCGCGCAAAGCGGGCGCGCTGGTCGGCGGGCAGGCGGTCGCGCCACTGGGGGCGGTGGTGGTGCAAAAAGAGCGACTTGGCGCACTGCACCCCGCGCATAAAAGTAGATTTGGTGAGCATCGTGGCCATGAGCGGACGAAGATAGACAACTAACCCGGCCAAATTTTCCCTGTGCCTTCAGCATCGCGATGAATCGCCGGGGAACAGACGGGAGAATCGCCGGGGAACAGACGGGAGAATCACCTGGAAGCAGACGCGATGAATCGCCGGGGAACAGACGGGATGAATCGCCGGGAAGCAGACGCGATGAATCGC
>DAIRSZ010000097.1:0-8795 GCA_036804165.1 Catalimonadaceae bacterium
CCCAAAAGTCAGGGCCGAGCAACTGGGCCATCACATCGGGTTGGTCGAAGCAGTATGCGCGCAGCAGCGGGATAATCTGCTGCGCAAAAGTGGCCCGCAGCCGTTCCCACGGTGCCGGATCGTGGCGCACTTCCCAGAGGTAGGCATGCCCCAGTTGGTGATCGGGGCCCACGCGTTGGGCCAGGCGTTGGTTGAGGACGCGCAGCAACTCAGCCAGCGGAGGCTGCCCAGCGGTGCCCGCTGGCCAAGCGAGCAATTCGGGGCGGGGCGGCATTTCTACAAAGGCAAATCGCCGCCGCAGGGCCGCGTCGAGGGGCGTGGTGTGGCGGTCAGTGGTGTTGAGGGTGCCGATCACGTAGAGGTTGGGCGGCACGCCAAAAAGCTGCCGCGAATAGGGCAGCACCACCCGCAGGGCCTCGGGTGCCCCGATGCGCTTGTCGGCTTCCAGCAGGGTGATCAGCTCGCCAAAAATGGTGGCGACCGGGCCGCGGTTCAGTTCGTCTATGAGGAGCACGAAGCGCTCGGTATCTGGCCCCACCACCAGGTCGTCGGTGCCCTGCACCTGCTGCTTGCGCTGGGCATAGTCTGGCTCGTTGACGACGCCTTCGTATTCGGGCGGGTCGTAGGCGGCCGACACTTCGGCCTGGTAGGCCCGGTAGGGGCGGGCAAACTGACCCAAGGCCCACCAGACGGCTTGGTAGAGGGCACTCGACGTCGGCCCGGTCACTTCCCGAATCGCGACTGGGGTGGTGGCGGCATCGGGCAGGCCGAGGCGATCGGCCAATTGGGCAAGGCGGTGGCGCGCGATGGTATAGCGACGGGTGCTGCCCGCATAGCGTACACGCAGGTGTTGCTGAGGTGTAACGCGCAGCACCTCTAGGGTGCGCCCTTGCCGAGTGGTCAGGGTGCAGGCGCCCACGGCCAATTGCTGGCGCACCTGCACCAGAAAATCGAAATAGAGGCGCTCAAAATCTGGGGCGGGGTTGGCCGGGCGGGCCGCCAGGGCGGGGCGTAGCAATCGGAAGGTGGCTTCGTAGCAGAGGCGCTTGAAGACGCCGTCCTCGATGGCGTAGGTCACGCGCTGCTGGGCATCTACGCGGGGTTTTATCCCCTCCACAAAATCTTCGTAGCCAAAGGCAGGGTGGAACGTCACCATCACGATGCGGCCTTCGCGCTGGTACTGCGCAAACTTCTGGCGCACCACCCGGCGGGGCAAGGGCGGCTGGGTACGTTCGGCTTCCCGTTTTTCTACAATGTCCACGGCCCGAGCCTGTGCTTCGTAGGTTTTGCCCGTTCCGGGGGGGCCATAAAGAAGCTGGTTCAGCGGTGCTGAGGTAGGCATAAAATGTGTTTTGTCAGGCGTAATGCTATTTGGCAATATATTTGCGAAGTTCGAAAGCCACTGAGCGGGTCGGTCACGCAATGTATATTTTCGACTACGATTAGTTACAGCACCGGGCCGTAGGGCGCAAAGTTAAAATCAACAGATCGCGTCGGTGACTTTTGGTAAGTTACTATCCCCAATAACTTTGCGGCCCGGCTCATCAAATTTTATGGTTTATGGAAACACGCATTCGGAATGGACTTATCCAGATTGCCCGCAGCAAACGCTATCCGGTGGCCTATTCTACCCTAATCCACCAGACCGAGTTGGGCCTCAACCTCGACATTTCTCATGAAAAAGCCCTGCTGAGCCAGATCCTCGACGAGATCTCCGAGCGCGAGCACGCCGCCGGACGGCCCTTGCTCAGCGCCATGGTCAAGGCCAAGGCCAACATCGGGCAGGGCGACAACTTCTTCAAACTTTGCGAACGCCTGGGCATGGGCGAGTGGCGCGAACTCAAACGTGACCCGCAGTTTATCAAGACGCAGCGGCGCATCTGCCATAAGTTTTGGGTAGAAGAAGAAAACTTTGCCCAATTCGCCTGATTGCACGAGTTTTGTCAGGCATACTTCTCGGAAATTTGCTGCTACCTTCGCCCGGGCTATATGCGCCCCCCTGACGCTTTCCTAACTTATCCAACCCTAATTTTTATGAAAAAAACGCTGATTTTTTTAGCCGGGTCGCTATGGTTGGCTTCCTGCACCCAAGATGCCACCGAATCGGCCGAGTATCGTTCGTTGGTCCAACAAAACGACTCGCTCCGGGGCCAGGTGCAGCAACGGGAAATGCAGGTCAATCAGGTGGCCGACATTGTCAGTGAGATTGAGGCCAACCTGGCGGCCATTCAACGGGCCGAGTCGGAGATCAACCAAACCGGTAGCGACCAGCCCGAAGACCAGAAAGAGCGCATCAACCGCATGATCCGCGAAATTGAGACCTATTCGGAGCGCAACCAGCAGCGCATCGCCGAGCTAGAGGCCCAGTCGAGCAAGTTTCGTAGCCAGAGCGCGGGCCTCAACCGACTGGTGACCCAACTCAAGCAAAGCATCGAACAGAAGGACGCCGAAATAGCCGAATTGCGGCAGAACATCGAGTTTCTCTCGGCCGAGCTGGACACGCTGCGCACGGGGCTGGCCCGCAACGAGCAAGAATTGGGTTCGCGCCAGTCGCGCATCGAAGAGCAAACCGAAGCCCTCAACACGGCCTACTACCGCATCGGCAACCGCCGCGAACTGGTCGAGGCCGACATCATCAAGCGCGAAGGCGGTGTGCTGGGCATCAACAAAACTTCTACGCTCAACGAAAAACTCAGCCCCTCCAAGTTCAGCCGGGTGGACATCCGCGAGTTGCAAGAAATCGAGCTGGGTGGCAAAAAGCGCCGCGACGTGATCAGCGTTCACCCCGAAGGCTCGTATTCCATCACCGAGCGCGACGGCCGGGCCTACCTCCAGATTCAGGATCAGGAGGTCTTCTGGAGCGTTTCCAAGTTTCTGGTCGTCGAGGTGGACAGCTAAACCGTTGCTTCCTGGTTTTTTCTGTCGAAAGCCCGGCCCGATGGCCGGGTTTTTTTATAGCAAAAATTTTCCGCCAGCCACTACCATCAGCAGAAAATAGGCATTCAGACAAATGGCCGAAAGCAGGTTCATGCGCATGGTATGGCCAAAGGTGGCCGCCGCCGGATCGCGCCACACCGCCCAGGCCCACCAGTGAAAATATACCAGCACCGGACTGAGCAGCCCCAACAGCCACCACACCCGCCACGGCTCGCCCTCGGCCCGGTAGAGGAAGCCCAAGGCAGCAAAGGCCGCCCCGAAAAACAACGCCGCAAACGCGAACGTCCCCCGATAGCCCAGGCGCAAACTGAGGGTCTGGTCGCCCGCCTGGCGATCGGCCACGTGCTGATAGACCTGCGTGAGCGGATAGCCCCCGCCCACCAGCAGGCTGCCGATCAGCAGCGGCAGCCCCAGGGCGCCTTCGCCCGCCAGGGTCGTGATGCGTTCCCACAAATCGGCCCCCGTCAGGCGGGTTGTGCCCTGATAGGCCATCAGCACCGTGTAGCCCCCCTGAAAGATGAACACCGTCAGAAAACCCAGGATGGGGTATTTTTTGAGGCGGATGCCCCGGTAGCTGTACGCCCGCGAAGCCAGCACGTAGCCCAGCAGCAACACCGCAAACCAGACGTCGAGCCAAAGGGCCAGCCCCAGGGCCACGGCGTCGAGCAGCAGCGTCGTCCGAAAAAGGTGTACGGTGGGCAACGGCGGGTGCTCTAGCCCACCGATGGGCGTTTCGTCCCGGTCCATGTAACTGTTGTAGCCATTGCTGGCCGGATAGACCAGCAAATGCAGGACGACAAACACCAGCAGGGCCGGTCCGATAGCTACGGGCGCGGGCACCCGCGTGAGGGCAAACAAATACATGGGCAGCAAATTGACCGAGAAGGGAATCCGCAACAGGCGGAACGTGTCGGTCTGCCAGAAGTAGGAAGGCGCGTTCATGGGGCCAAATTCGACATTGGCAGCCGTTTGTCCTTAACAAACGCCGTTTTTATAGCCCGCTTTTCGCCGCATTGGTCATAAATGCGTTTCTTTATCTTCTCACAACACTTCTACTTATGCGCATCTTTTGGTTTGGAGCAAGTTTGCTCCTGCTGGCCGCTTGCCAGTCATCGCGCCCCGACACCACCGACACGCCCGCCGTCGGGGCTATCACCTATCCCACTACCAAAAAAGTGGACGTCACCGACGACTACCACGGCACCTCCGTGGCCGATCCGTATCGCTGGCTGGAGTACGACACGGCCGCCGACGTGGCCGAATGGGTCAAGGCCCAGAACGAAATCACCCAAAACCACCTGCGCCAGATTCCCTACCGCGAAGCCCTGCGTGCCCGCCTTACCCAACTCTACGACTACGAGCGGTATGCTTCGCCTTTTCGCGTGGGCGAGTTCGTGTTTTTTTCTAAAAACGACGGCCTGCAAAACCAGAGCGTGATCTACCGCCAGCAAGGCCTCGACGGAGCGCCTGCGGTCTTTCTTGACCCCAACCAACTGTCGGAAGACGGCACCGTGACGGCCAACCTGGCAGGTCGCTCGAAAGACGATCGCTACGTGAGCTACGCCGTCAACCGCTCCGGCTCGGACTGGACGGAGTTTTACGTGATGGACGTGGCCAGTGGCCAGCAACTGGCCGACAGCATCGGGTGGGCCAAGTTTTCGGGTACGGCCTGGCGAGGCGACGGCTTCTACTACAGCAGCTATGGCCAGCCCACCGACGGCAAGGCCTATTCGGGCAAAAACGAGTACCACAAGGTCTATTACCACCGCCTCGGCACGCCCCAATCTCAGGACGAACTCATCTTCGAAGATGCCGACCATCCGCTGCGCAACCACCGGCTGAGCGTCACCGAAGACGAGCGTTTCCTGATTCTGTACGCCTCGCAGGGCACCTACGGCACCGAAGTGCGCTACCGCGACCTGCAGCGCAACGACAATACCTTCCGGACGATCTTGCCCGGCTTCGACTACGAATACAGCGTGGTGGACAACGACGGCGACCATCTGCTGGTCTATACCAACCACGGCGCGCCCAACTACCGCGTTGTGCGCGTGAATCCGCGCAACCCCGACCCGGCCCGCTGGACGGAAGTCATCGCCGAAAAGCCCGATAAACTGGCCAGCGTCAGCCGGGCTGGCGACAAACTCTTTGCGTCTTATCTGCAAGACGTGGCCACGCGCGTCTATCAGCACGACCGCCAGGGCAACCTGGAGCGCGAGGTCGAACTGCCTGCCCTCGGCTCGGCAGGTGGCTTTCAGGGCAGCCGCGACGCCGAAGAAGTATTCTACTCTTTTACTTCGTTTACTTATCCCCCCTCGCTGTACCGCTACGACCTCCGCACGGGCGCGTCCACGCCCTTCAAGCAGAGCCAACTCGACGTGGACCTGACGGCTTACGAAACCAAACAGGTATTTTACGAAAGCAAGGATGGCACCAGCGTGCCGATGTTTATCATCCACAAAAAGGATTTACCGCTGGACGGTAAACGGCCGACGTTGCTCTACGCCTACGGCGGGTTCAACATCAGCCTGACCCCAAGCTTTTCGGCGGCCAACCTGGCCCTGCTCGAACAGGGCGGCGTCTATGCCCAGGCCAATATCCGGGGCGGCGGCGAATACGGCGAAGCCTGGCACCGGGCCGGCATGAAACTCAACAAGCAAAATGTATTTGACGACTTCATCGCGGCGGCCGAGTACCTGATCGCCGAGAACTACACGGCCCCCGCGCACCTGGCCGTATCGGGCCGTTCGAACGGGGGCTTGCTGGTGGGGGCCGTTATGACCCAACGGCCCGACCTGTTCGCCGTGGCCTTTCCGGGAGTGGGCGTGCTGGATATGCTGCGCTACCACAAGTTCACGATCGGCTGGGCCTGGGCCACCGAGTACGGCTCGGCCGACAGCAGCGCCTATTTCGAGTACCTCAAGGGCTACTCGCCCCTGCACAACGTCCGGGCTGGCACGCAATATCCGGCCACTATGATCACGACGGCCGACCACGACGACCGCGTGGTGCCGGCGCATTCGTTCAAGTTTGCGGCCACCTTGCAAGAACACCACACAGGCGAAAACCCGGTGCTGATCCGGATTGACACCAAAGCTGGCCACGGGGCGGGCAAGCCTATTTCGAAGGTGATTGAGGAGCAGGCCGACCTGTGGGCCTTCTTATTTCACCATACCGACGCGGAATACTCGGCTACGGCCAAATAGGTTGGAATCGGCGGGAGCTACGGTGGGCGCGTCGGACACGGCGCGCTCTTCGGTATCTGAGTGGATGAAAGCGGCGGTGCGTTGCTGGCGGAGTAGGTAGCCCGCCCACAGCACCAGACCTAGCAAAAGTATCTTCACCAGTGCGCGCGTCATTTCCCGCCAGACGGTGCGGGTGTTGTGTTCATAATGAGCAGGAGACTGAGCCATGTGCGACAAAGATGCTACGACACCAGTCTATACGTATCTGTATGCATTGGTAAACCCGTGGGGCGCACAAACATCAAAAATTAACAAATGGGTAATGTACGCACTACGCGGGCGGGGTGAATGCGTGGCAAAAAGCAGGAACAACCTTCTGCTGACTTGGCCGACGACTTCGACCTAGGAGTCACTGCGCCGCAAAGAGGCCTAAATGCGCGCCCGCTTTGCCACTCCCTACGCCTCCAGCCGCACCACCAGGTCTTCGGCGTCCACCAGGGTGGCTTCGGGCAGCACGACCTGCGCCACCTTGCCCGCCCGTGGGGCCGTCACGGTGGTTTCCATCTTCATGGCCTCGATCACAAATAGCGGCGCGCCCTTGGCCACTTCCTGATCGGCCTTCACAAACACCTTCGAGAGCATCCCCTGCAAGGGGGCGCCCACCTCGTGCGCCGCTTTGGCCTTGGCGTGGGCAACCTTCTCGACCTTGATGGACTGGTCGCGCACCTCCAGCGAGCGAGCCTGCCCGTTGAGGCGAAAGTTGACCAGCCGGACGCCGTCCTCGTTGGCTTCGCCCAGGTGATTGAGCCGGACAATAACGCTCTTGCCTTCGTCGAGGGGAATGAGCACCTCCTGGTTGGCTTTCATGCCGTACAAAAACTCCGGCGTCGGCACCACGCTCACGTCGCCGTAGCGGACATAGTGGGCGTAGAAGTCTTCGAACACTTTGGGATAGAGCTGGTGCGAGAGAAAGTCGGTGAAGGCCGATCGCTCGGGGAAACGCTGTCGGAAGTCGGCGTAGGCACCCTCCAGGTCAATGGGTTCCAGGTGCGCGTTGGGCCGATCGGTGAAAGGTTGTTCATCCTTGAGTACGATCTTCTGCACTTCGGCCGGAAAGCCCCCCGTAGGCTGACCCAAATCGCCCCGGAAAAAGCTGCGCACCGACTGCGGAAAATCCAGCGATTGGCCCCGGGTCATGACGTCTTCTACGGTCAGGTTATTGGCCAGCAGAAACAGGGCCATATCGCCCACCACTTTCGAGGAGGGCGTCACCTTGACAATGTCCCCAAAGAGCTGGTTGACGGCCTGGTAGGTCTGCGTTACCTCGGGCATGCGGTCGCCCAGCCCGAGCGAAGCCGCCTGGGGACGGAGGTTCGAGTACTGCCCGCCCGGTATTTCGTGCATGTACACCTCGGCCGTACCCGCCTTGAGTCCCGACTCGAAGGGGTAGTAGTAGTCGCGCACGGCCTCCCAGTATTGGGAGTAAGCCTCCAGCGAAGCCTGGTCGAAGTCGGGCGCTCGCTCGTGTCCTTGCAAAATGGCGTTGAGGGTGTTGAGGTTGGGCTGCGAGGTCAGGCCCGACATTGACCCAATGGCCACGTCCACCACGTCCACCCCGGCCTCGATGGCCTTGAGGTACGTGGCCAACTGGGCCGCCGAGGTGTCGTGGGTGTGCAGATGAACGGGCAACTGCACCGCCTCGCGGAGGGCGGCCACCAGCTCGGCGGCCGCGTAGGGCTTGAGCAGCCCGGCCATATCTTTGACGGCCAGGATGTGCGCCCCGGCGTCTTCGAGGGCTTTGGCCATGTCCACGTAATAGCTGAGGGTATATTTGGTGCGCTGCGGATCGGCGACGTCGCCCGTGTAGCAGATGCAGGCCTCGGCCAGGGCGCCCGTGCGTTCGCGCACGGTGCGGATGCTGGTTTTCATGTTCTCCAACCAGTTGAGCGAGTCGAATATCCGAAAGACATCAATGCCCTCTTCGGCCGACTTTTCGATGAAAGCCTGCACCAGGTTGTCGGGATAGGCCGTGTAGCCGACGGCGTTGGCACCCCGCAGCAACATTTGCAAAAGCACATTGGGCATGGCCGCCCGCAACTGCCGCAGCCGTTGCCAGGGGTCTTCGTAGAGGAAGCGCATGGCCACGTCGAAGGTGGCTCCGCCCCATACTTCCATCGAGAAAATTTGGGGGTGGTGCTTGGCGAAGCCTTCGGCCACCAGCAGCAGGTCGCGGGTGCGCACCCGCGTAGCCAGCAGCGACTGGTGGGCGTCGCGGAAGGTGGTGTCGGTGAGGTGCACCCGCGTTTCGGCCCGCAGCCACTGGGCAAAGCCCTCGGCCCCGAGCGACTCGAGGCGTTGTTTGGTGCCCGCTGCGGGTTGACCAAAACGGTCGTAGGGTGGCACGCGGGGCGTGCGGAAGGTGCGTTCCGGCTCGGTGTGCTTCACACTCGGGTTGCCGTTGACGCTCACCTGAGCCAGAAACCGCAGCAGCTTGGTGCCCCTATCGAGTGGCCGCCGGAAGTTGAACAAGGCCTCGCGGTGCTCGGCAATAAAGTTGACCGTGGCCCGGCCCGCCTGAAACTCGGGGTGGAGGATCACATTTTCGAGAAAGACCTTATTGGTCTTGACGCCTCGCACCCGAAATTCGGTCAGGGTGCGGTGCAGGCGCTGCGT
>DAIRSZ010000098.1:0-8503 GCA_036804165.1 Catalimonadaceae bacterium
GGCCAATGGCATCCGGTTCTGACTAGCGGTAGAGCCGCCGGGTGCCTTCGGCCGTTCGGCGATGGCCGCTGTATTCGAGGGGCAGCAGTTCTTCACCACTGATTCCGATGGCTCCCCAGCGGTTTCCCTGCCGCACGTAGGTAGCCGTGGGCGCAAAATCCAGCACCTCGTCGTACTGTGGGGCGATCACTTCGCGAAACCGCTCGTCCACAAACCCCCATTTGTCGCCCCGGGCCACGGCGGCCCGGCCGTGTACAAAAGGCCGGAAGGTATCGTAGGTAGCCGTCGGGATTGTTTCGCCTTTGGGATTGAGCACCTGCCAGGACTGCTTGCGCCGGGCCGCAAAAAAGCCCTGGCCCAGGGCCTGGAGCGTGTCGTACGTGGGGCGCAGCACCTCGCGCCCGTCGGCGGCCAACAGGCCATAGCGACCTTTGCGGCCCATCACGGCGGGCCAACTGGCCAGCGTGTCGAGCACATCGTAGGTCGGCGCCAGCACTTCTTCGCCGCTGGTCTGGTACAGCCCCCAGCGGCCTTCGCGCCGCGCCTTGAGCACGTAGCCATCGGCCAGCCTAATCACCTCAAATATGGTCGGCAGCAGTAGCCGATGCTGGTCGTCGGTCAGCCCAAGGCCAGTAGCTTCATCTACTAGGAAAAGTGTACGAGCGGGCAACCGCAGCGGCCGCACGTAGTCATAACGCGTGGGGATCACGAGTGCGCCGGCTGCGTTCATCACCCCCCACTGCTGGCCCGAACGTACCTGGGCGTAACCCCCGGTGAGGGCCGTGGCACTGTCGAAGCGGAGGTCAGATGCCCACTGGCGACGGTCTAAGTCGTAGAAACCCCAGCGCGTGCCGCGCACGACGCGGACGTGCGTGGCCGTGTCGTCCGCCATGATCTGCCGGAACGTTTCGCGGGTGAGGGCCTGCCCGGCGGTGTCGAGCAATTGGCAGTTCGTATCGCGGCAGGCAATGTACACGGGACGTTGGGCGTGCCGCTCGATGGCGGTGTACCCGAAGGGCACAACGGTCTGCTGGCGAGGATTGATGAGGCCGTAGTGCCCCCCCTGCCGGACAATGAGGCGGCCGTCGCGGTAGGCCTGACCCGCTTCGTATTCGAAGGGAATCACTACCTGACCTTTGGCTGTCAGGTAGCCGTATTTGCCGTTGTGTCGGGCTTTGGCCAGGCCGTTCGAGAAGTCTTCGATCTCTTCGAAGGTCGGGGAGATTACCACCTGGCCCGTGCCGTCGGCCAGTCCGGCTTTGCCTTCGCGGACAAGCAACACCCGCGTACCCCGGCGGGCCAGCGTATCGTAGTCGGCGGGCAGTACCAGGTTGCCCCGGCGGTCGAAGGCACCCCATCGGTCGTTTTGCTGATACGAAAACAATTGCGTCGTCAGGGGAAATACTTCTTGCAACTCGGTCGGCAGCACCAGGCGGGCCAGGCGGTGCGAAAACAGGCCATAGGCATTGCCCACGCGCACCAGCGAGGCGCTGTCGGAAAGGGGCTGCACACTCTGGAACTGCGGCTCCGCTACGGGCCGGTACGTCTCCTTCGAGATCAGCCCCCAGCCCCGGTCGTCGCGCACCCACGTGAGCATGCCCTGCGGCGAGAGTTCGCGCACCTCGGCGAAACTATGGGGCATCACCGTGCGGCCGTCGCTCCGCACTAGTCCCCACTGGCCGTTCTTCAAAGCCCAGCCGATGCTCTGGGCAAAGGGGCCGATTTCTTCGTATTCGGCGGGCACCACCAGAATGCCCTCGCAGTTGATGACGCCGTAGCGCTTGTCCTTCTTGACAACGGCAAAGCGCCCTTCGAACGGGCGTGCTTCCCAAAAAACAGCGTTTACGCGCCATTCGCCCACCATATTGACGTAGCCCAGGCGTTTGTCGGGGCCGGGGCGCGGAAAGAGGAGTTCTTCGCAGTCGAAATATTGCCCTTGTGCGGGCGCCAGCCAGCCAGCCACCAACCAACCAAAGATTACCAGAAAACAGCGTGACAGCATGGGCCTGAGTCGGGAATACAGGAAAAAGTACGGAAATTCAGTTCAATCGGCTTTGGGCCAGCAAGTAAAGTACGGCCATCCGGACGGCCACGCCGTTTTCGACCTGCTGCAAGATGATGGCGTGGCCCGAGTCGGCGGCGTCGCTGCTCAGTTCGACTCCCCGGTTGATGGGGCCGGGGTGCATCAGCACCACGGGGCGGTCGAGGGCGTCGAGCATGGCGCGGGTGATGCCATAGTAGCGGGCGTATTCGCGCAGCGAAGGAAAATACTGAATCTGTTGGCGCTCCAGTTGGATGCGCAGCACGTTGGCCACATCGCACCATTCGAGCGCCCGGCGCACGTCGGTTTCTACGCGCACGCCCAGCTGGGTCACGTAGCGGGGCAACAACGTGGGCGGCCCGCAGACCATCACCTCGGCCCCCATTTTTTGCAGGGCAAATATGTTGGAGAGCGCTACCCGCGAATGGAGAATATCCCCAATGAGGGCCACCTTTTTGCCCGCTACTTCGCCAAGCTTTTCCCGAATCGAATACGCATCGAGCAGGGCCTGCGTAGGGTGCTCGTGGGTGCCGTCGCCGGCATTGATGATGTTGGCCTTGATGTGGCGCGCCAGAAAGTGCGGCGCGCCCGGACTGGCGTGCCGCATCACGACCATATCCACGCGCATGGCCAGGATGTTGTTGACCGTGTCGAGCAGCGTCTCACCCTTTTTGACCGAGCTGGCTGCCGCCGAAAAGTTGACCACATCGGCCGAAAGGCGTTTTTCGGCCAGCTCGAACGAGAGTCGGGTGCGCGTAGAGTTTTCGAAAAATACGTTGGCGATGGTCAGGTCGCGCAGCGAGGGCACCTTCTTGATCGGCCGATGGAGCACTTCTTTGAACGTATCGGCCGTTTCCATAATCAGGTGCAGGTCGGCGGCGGTCAGGGGCCGGATGCCCAGCAAATGCGGTACGCTGAGTTGGTTCATACGTCGGCTAACCAAATGTTGTCGGCCGCGTGGCCCTGCTCGCGCCATTCGGCCACCACGCGCTGGCTGTCCACCGAATGCACGGCCAGCCCCACGTAGTGCGGCGCAATGGGCAGGTGGCGGGCGTATTTGCGGTCAATGAGCACGAGCAGTTCCACCTGGGCCGGTCGGCCGAAGGCACTCATGGCATCGAGGGCGGCCCGCACGGTGCGGCCCGTGTAGAGCACGTCGTCTATGAGCACCACGCGGCGGTCTTCGATCAGGAAGGGAATCTGCGTAGCGTTGGGCCGCAAAGGTGCTTCGCGGCGGCGAAAATCGTCGCGATAGAAGGTGGCATCCAGCAGGCCCAGCGGCACCCGGACGCCTGTCAGTTCGGCCAGGCGCTGGGACAACCTGGTAGCCAGCACTACGCCCCGGGGCTGCAAACCCAACCATACGGTTTGCCCAAAGTCGCCGTGATTCTCGATCAGTTGCTGACATAGACGGCTCAGCGTGATGTCGAGGCGTTGGGCCGAAAGGAGGCGTTTGCGGGCGTTCATCCGGCCAAAGATAATGGATTTGCGCCGCCCCGCCGTGACCGATAGACACAAAAAAGCCGCCCCGAAGGACGGCTCACCACGACCTATTCGTCGTCTTCCATGTGTACTTTCTCCACGTTGGGCGGCAAGTCCGACTTGGGTGCTACGGGCACTTCGGGGCGCTTCTTGATTTTATTAAGGCTTTTGGTCTCGCCAAAAAGCTCGCGCGACTTGGTATTGTAGGCTTCGGCGGCGTCTTCGGCCGACTCGAAGTAGCCCAGGTCGTGGCGCGTGCCGTGGTCGTAGAGCACGGCCCGAAAGCGGTTATGCTCTTTATGGACGCCCCGATAGCCAGTCTTGCTACGTGTCTTGCTCGTGCCGCGAATCACTTTCGAGAAGGGCACCCAATCCAGGTTGTTGAGGCGACAGTCGAGCGGATTGCCGTTCTTAATTTTCACAAAAAGCCGGGAAGTAGATTCGGGCTTTTCGATAAATTTTTCGGCGATGAAGCGGTGGAGGTAGATCGTCTCGTTGCGATAGCCGTCTTTGATGGGATGGTTCTTCTGAAAGAATGCGTACCCATTTGAGTGCAACCGCAGGTTTTGGAGGAAGTTCATTTCCTTCAAATACAGGTGATTGCTGATGTACTCGTAGGCGTCTTCCGACATGAGCACGTGCTTGTCAGAGTTTTTGAGTTTTACTTTGTAGACCATTTCCGATTGTGTTAAATGAAACCATGTATTTATGTAGCCAAGCGGACTTTTCGCGCGTCTTCGATCCGTCGCTGAATACACCTATTTAGTTGACCTTCGGGTCGGGCAAGAAGAGTGGTTGCCCCGTTGGCCACTCAATGGGTTTGTACTGGGGAACGTATCGCCACGATTGAAGCTCTGGTTAGCCAATGCGCACGAATATGTTTCCAAACACAAACTTTTCTAGCCCCTTACGAATGCCGCTCAAGTATGGAAATATTTATAGCATAAACAAATTCTAAACGCAAAATCTTTTTTGAATGAGAATCAAAATTTATATTTTAAATAAATATTCAAATTATTATATAAAATACGTCATCATCTAAAATCAATGTAGTTTATAATTTTTATTAAAAACCAACATATGCATATATCAAATTATACTTAATAAAAGTATAAAAATATTATAATTTGGTTCGATTACAGGCGCAGCGGCAAACCATTTTGACTGTTCAAAAAAGGAGCACTTTTCAATCCGTCGCTGCTGCTGATTGCATATTTATTCGACGAATGAACGATTTCTACCGACCGGCCTCATTTTTTACGCTGTTAGTGTTTTCTTGAAAAAACCAACGGCCTTCTTTTAAGAAAACAACCATCGGCCCGCGCCTGCGCGTATGGCACAAGCCGACGATCGGCACCCGGGCCTTGGGCGTTTTTGGCCTTCCAGCCAATGGCGCAGCGGCTACGGGAATTGCTATCGGCGGCGGCGCTGTTTGCCGGCCTGGGCCATTGCGCTCATGTTGGGCATTTTGCCGTCCGATTTGCTCATCATTTTCATCATCTTCCGCATCTCGTCAAACTGCTTCATCAGCTGGTTGACCTGCTGAATGTCCGTGCCGCTGCCCTTGGCAATGCGCTGGCGGCGGCCCTGGCTGAGCAAGGCCGGGTTGCCCCGCTCCTGTGGTGTCATGGAGCGGATCATGGCCTCGATCGGCACGAAGGCGTCGTCGCTGATGTCAATATCTTTGATCATTTTATTGATGCCCGGCACCATGCCCATCAGGTCTTTGAGACTGCCCATGCGCTTGATCTGTTCGAGCTGCGAGAGGAAGTCATCAAAGTCAAACTGATTTTTGAGAATTTTTTTATTGATGCGGCGGGCTTCGTCTTCGTCGAAGGCCTGCTGAGCGCGCTCCACGAGCGAGATCACGTCGCCCATGCCCAGAATGCGCTGGGCCATCCGGTCGGGGTAGAAGTAGTCGAGGGCGTCGAGCTTCTCGCCGGTGCTGATAAACTTGATGGGCTTTTCGACCACGGCGCGGATCGAGAGGGCCGCCCCCCCGCGCGTGTCGCCATCGAGTTTGGTGAGCACCACGCCGTCGAAGTTGAGGCGGTCGTTGAAGGACTTGGCCGTATTGACGGCGTCTTGCCCCGTCATAGAATCTACCACAAACAGCGTCTCCGAAGGCTGGATGGCGGCTTTGATGGCCGCAATCTCGTTCATCATCTGTTCGTCCACGGCCAGGCGCCCGGCCGTATCTACGATCACGATTTTCTTGTTGTGTTGCTTGCCGTAGGCCACGGCATTGCGGGCGATCTCGACGGGGTTTTTGTTCTCCGGTTCGGTATAGACTTCTATGCCCGTTTGCTCGCCCAATACCTTGAGTTGGTTGATGGCCGCCGGGCGGTACACGTCGCAGGCAGCCAGCAGCACCTGCCGATTTTGTTTCTTGAGCAAGAGGCCCAGTTTGCCCGTGAAAGTAGTTTTGCCCGAACCCTGCAAGCCCGCAATGAGCACCACGGCCGGGTCGCCCTTGAGGTTGATGTCCACCCGCTGGCCGCCCATCAGGGCCGTCAGCTCTTCCGAAACAATCTTGACCAGCAACTGACCCGGCTTGACGGAGATGAGCACTTCGCGGCCCATGGCTTCCTGCCGGATTTTGTCGGTGACGGTCTTGGCTACTTTATAGTTGACGTCGGCATCTACCAAGGCGCGGCGGATCTCCTTGACGGTAGCCGCCACGTTTACTTCGGTGATGCGGCCTTCGCCCTTGAGGGTCTTGAAGGCTTTTTCGAGCTTTTGGTTGAGGTTATCAAACATGCGAGTGCGCTTTTTTGAGCCTCAAAATTAGCGATAAATTGGGGGACGAGAAACGCACCCTGGCCAGCCCCGCTGCGGGTGGGCAGTTTGACAAACGCCCCGGTTTGGCGTAAGTTGATGTCCGAATATTTGATCACGCCTGTTCCGTACCTCATGCCGCTGCTGCCTGCACCGACCTATACGCCCCCTCCATTTTTGTTCAACAAGCACTTGCAGACCATCTACCCCGCCTTGCTGCGCCGCGTGCGGTTGGCCCCTGCTCGGCGCGAGCGCCTGCTCACGGCCGACGACGACTTTCTCGACCTGGACTGGTGGCAGCCCGCAGGCCAGCCCCGCACGCGGCTAACCATCCTTTGCCACGGGCTGGAGGGCGACTCGCGGCGGCCCTACGTCCGGGGCATGGCCCGTGCCCTGCTGGGCCGGGGCTGGGACGTGCTGGCCTGGAACTTCCGGGGCTGTAGCGGCGAGCCCAACCGCCAGCTGCGCTTCTACCACAGCGGGGCCACCGACGACCTCGACGCCGTCGTGACGCACGCGGCCAACGGGGGCTACACCCAAATTGCTTTGGTGGGCTTCAGCCTGGGCGGCAACCTGGTGCTCAAATACTTGGGCGAATGTGGTGCCAACGGGTGCCCGCAGCTCTACCGGGCGGTGGTGTTTTCCGTGCCTTGCGATTTGCTCAGCAGCTCTCAGCAAATTTCCCGACCCGAAAACTGGGTCTATGCCCAGCGCTTTTTGCGGGCTTTGCGCCGCAAAGTCACGCGCAAAGCTACCCTGATGCCCGACCAGATTTCTACGGCTCACTTACGAAGCATTCGGACCATAAAGGACTTCGACGACCACTACACGGCACCGCTGCACGGCTTTGGCCGCGCCGTGGACTATTACCGACGGTGCAGCTCGCGATTTTTTCTGCCCGATATCCGCATACCGACCCTGATCGTCAACGCGGCCAACGATCCTTTTTTGCCCAAGGCCTGCTATCCGATCGAAGAAGTTCGGGATCACCCCTGCGTGTTTCTGGAAATACCCACCCGGGGCGGGCATTGTGGCTTTGCCCAATCGCACCCTGCGCGTGAGTATTGGTCGGAGACGCGCACGGCGGATTTTTTACAGCCGGATTTACCCCAATCGCCTCGGACATCGGTGGCTCAGGCGTCGGTAGGGCACTAGTTGTCGGAGGACGTATCGCGCAGGCTCCAGCGGTCGTGGTACTTGGGAGTTTTGTCGCGGTAGAAGGCCTGAATTTTGGGCAGGTCGGCGTCGAAGTCACCCGTGGGATAGAACAGGGGGCCGATGCCCGCCACCTTGCGGCCGTAGTCGAGGTAGCCCAGGGCGATGGGCACGCCCGCCCCGTAGGCCGTGTGGTAGAAGCCCGACTTCCACTGCGTAACGTAGCCGCGTGTGCCCTCAGGGGGAATCATCAGCACCAGTTCGTCGCGCTCGGCAAAGAGCTGGCGCAGCCGCTCGACGAGTTGCCCCCGGCGGCTCCGGTCCACGGGAATGCCCCGAAAGGCCCGCATCACCCAGCCCAGGGGCGGGCGAAAGAGTTCTTTTTTACCCAAAAACGAGGCGGGCGTACCCAGCAAGTCGAGCGTAGCCATCGTGATGGGAAAGTCCCAGTTGCTGGTGTGGGGGGCGGCCACGAGCACACACTTGCGGACGTCGGGGGGCAAACCGCCCTCAATTTGCCAGCCCATCAGGCGGAGAAACAGGCGGGAAATGATTTTCATGTACGAGACGGAAGGTTGGTGTCTGGCAAAGATGCGCGATTTCGGTACAAACTCGATACAGAGATTTTGACTCCTAAATACTCACGGCTCGGTATTGCAAACGCTGACTTTCGTCCGGAGATTTGATACACTGTTTATAAGCAGTCTAAATACAAAGAACATGTGGATAAGAAATGCCCGGGGCGGATGGCTGCTTTGGTTGCTGATGGGATGCAGTGCTCCGCCAGCCGAGCAGGAAAAAGTAGCTGAAACCGAAACAAATACCGCCCCCGCCCGCATCGTGACCGTAGGCGGCCCGATGACCGAGATTGTCAGTGCCCTCGGGCTGGGCGAGCGCATCGTGGCCACCGACCGCACCAGCGTCTATCCGCCCGCCGTGCGCGAGCTGCCTTCGGTGGGCCACCCGGGCAACTTCAACGCCGAAGGCATTTTGGCGCAGCAACCTGACCTGGTGATTGCCCAAGACGAAATGCTCTCCGACAAGATG
>DAIRSZ010000099.1:0-8467 GCA_036804165.1 Catalimonadaceae bacterium
GCATTGATCGTCGGGATGGTACGCTGATCTACGCCACCTTGCACCACGTTTTCTTCGCCGTCATAGACAGCCTGCGTCTGCGGCGGCATCCCTGCACCCCGGTTGTTCCGCGTAATCCAACCTTTCAGGTTTGGGTCACCGTTGTTCATGCGTTGGCGCATCCGACGTACCTCCGACGCGTGGCGCGCTTCTACACCGTGGATGCTCAGGGCAGCCGTCAGAGTCGGATTGTTCCGTCCGGCCAGCAGATTGCCAGCTTGTCCCTTGTAGGCCCGCACGCCTGTGTCCTCAAACGCTTGCGCCAAGGCCATGAACGTAGGATAGTCGCCAAAAGGATCGAAGGCCCCTCCTACCGTAAAATCGAAAGTAGGCTTGCTGATGGCCGCATCGCCGAGGGCGTTCTGCAAAAATACTACGTGCGCCCGCTCGTGCTTGCCAATCTGTTCGAAAACAGGCCGATCAGCAGCCGGGATCAAACCTGCGGCGTCCAAGCCCATGGCGTAAAATTCATCTTCAAGGTACTCTAGCGTGAGGGCCAAATTAAGTACGTCTTCGACCTGCGTACCACGTATGCCTGCCCTGGCAGGCGTACGCAGCACAGCGCCCAGTCCCAGGGGAATGGCGGCCAGTGCCGCTTTGGCCCCCAAACTGCCAAATTGACGGAAGGCTTCGCGGCGTGAGGCCGCCCGTTCGAGCTGGTCCGCCACTTCGGCGTCCATAAAAGATATTATTTTTAACAAATTCATTTGTTAGCAGATTAGGATGAGACTTATCGGGGAAGGTTAGCTGCGCTAATGGGCGTGCGGATGAAGTCGCTCGCGATCATGAGCACTTGTGCAGGTGTCCGGGTAATTTCCAGTCCCTGCTCGTCAATGATGTCGTCGCCGGCAAAAGATCGCCGATTGCTGTCGAGCAAGCTGCGAATGGCCGCAGCGTGGCGTGCCTCGATCGAGACAATTTTGCCCGCCAGGGTCAGCAAGTCGGCACTGCTGAGCAACTGTCCCGCTCCATTATAGGCTTGTACGCCCAAGTCTTCGAAGGCTTTGGCCGCACCCAGCACGCTGGCCCGGCTCCCAAAGTCAATGCTAGAGAAATCCACTTCCAAATCAGCAATGGCTGCGTTGGTCGAAGCGGCATTGATAGCCACCTTCAGAAAATCGCGGTGAATCACCTCGTGAGCCTGCAAATCCTGCATGATGATGCGCTCTTCGCCACTGGCATTGGCGTAGTACTGCCCCTGCAAAACTTGCGTATAGAAAGCCGCTTCGAGCTGCTCAAGGGCGTAGGCATAGTTCAAGACGCCGATGTCACCGCTGCCCAGATCTACCATTTCGGGTTCATCGGGCATATCGGGACCCATCTCATCGTCGTTGCTGCACCCGCTCAACAGCAGGCCGGTGGTGGCCACAAACAACGATCCGTACTGGATAAATTCGCGGCGCGAAGCTTGTCTGTCAGTCCGGTGCGCACCTGTACTGGTTACTTTTGACATTAACTTGAAGTTAAAACGTGGAGATTATGGTCTCCTCGGCAGGGTGGTTAGAGGCAACCTTTAACCACTCTTTCAATGACAACCGTGTGTCAGAAAAAAACCGAGGTGGCGTATCTACGCACGCGATAATCCATTCGGATTTATCGTACTTCGTTATGGTCTGATCTCGTCGGGTGTGGGGCAGCCAAGAGCAGCCACCCACGCAGCCCCTCATTGGGCTGACAAGGTGAACTGGGGCAGCGAACCCGGGTAACTCATTATCAGCATGTCGCTCATCACCCACTTTCAGGCGCGTCGGCCCACAAAGATCATTCGTTCCGATGTCTGAGGCGCGTACGGCGCAAAGTGGTAGTCGCCGTACACAGCTTCGACGCGCAGCCCCGCTTTGGCAAAGTAACGCTCAAAATCGGCCTGTTCCAGCACCTTCACTTTTTCCTGAAAGGCATAATGTTGCCCGTTGTCGTCGAAGCGAATGTCTTTGACGATCATCCCTTCTACCACGGTGCGGTTTATCTGGAACGTGATGCCGTGCCGCACTTGCGTTTCTTCATTAACCAGTTGCCGGAGCACGCGCGGCGTATTCATAAAGTCGAGCACGAGCTGCCCGCCCGGCTTGAGGTTCTGCGCGGCAGCCACCACCACCCGGGCGTTGTCTTCGTCGAGCGGATAATACCCAAAGCTGGTGAAGAGATTGAGCACCACGTCGAAGTAGTCGGGCTTGACGACGTTGCGCATGTCGTGCACCCGAAACTTGAGGCGTTCGTTGGCGTGCCAACTGGCCATGGCGATGTTCGATTTTGACAAATCTACGCCGCGCACTTCGTAGCCCAGGCGATTAAGAAAAATGGCGTGCCGCCCTTTGCCACAGGCCAAGTCCAGCACCTTGTCTGATAGCCGAAGCTGAAGTTGCTGCACGAGGCGCCGGATAAAACCGCTGGCTTCTGCTTCGTCGCGGTGTTCGTAGAGCAGATGGTAGTAGGGTGAATCGAACCAGTTGGCGAACCACTCCCGATGATGCCTTAAAATAGCGTTGCTCAAAATTCAATCACATTTGGAAAAATGACGTGCCAAAGAAGGCACCAACCCGACGTGATTAACAAAAAAGTGCTGGAAAACTTGCTTGCTGTCCGTCATGCGGGTGGGCCAGCCCATAAAAAAAGCACCCGTCGGCGCTTTCTCTTGGCTTGGTGGCTCGGTACCTAGCTGATGATCAGCTTTTGTCCGGGCTTGATGCTATTGCCCTTCAGGTTATTGAGCTTGATCAGTTGCTGTACGCTGACCCCTTCGTACTTGCGCGAGATGTCCCAGAGCGTATCGCCAGGTTGCACGTAGTGATATTGGCGGGACGACCCGCTGACCGGACCTGACTCTGTCCTGGCCTTGGGGGTAGCGGGCGCCGACTTGGCTTGCGCTACGGCAGTGGGGGAAGGGCTGTCTTTCCAGATTACCAACTGTTGCCCCACCCGGATGGTGCTGCCCCGCAGGTTGTTCCAGGTGCGCAACTGGCTCACCGTTACGTGATGGCGGCGGGCAATGGTGCCTAGTGCGTCGCCAGACCGCACGCGGTACGTCACCTTCCGCTGGGCAGGCGCAGCCGTCGCCAGGGCAGCAGATGTCCCCTCGGTCAGCTTGGGAGCTGTCGTGGAGGGTGTGGCCGCCACGGCCAGCACACAGGCCCGGTTGGCCTCTACAAACGCCTTGGTGTGCGCCGGAATGCGCAGGACATATCCATCGGCCACGGGCGCTACGGCGTCGCGGTATAGCTCCGGATTAAGAAACCGCAGCGCCTCCACCTCTACTTCCAACTCTTCGGAGAGGGCATGCAGACAAACGTAGGTATCCACCCGCAGCGTGTCGTGCGGAATAACGGCCAGCATACTGTCGGGGGCTATCAAGATATTGTGTTCTTCGGCGTAGTTCATGGCATAGGCCACGGCAACGAACTGCGGTACGTACGACCGGGTTTCGCGGGGCAAGTGGTTGTACACGTCCCAGAAGGTTTGCTTGTGGCCCGAACGACGAATGGCCCGTCGCACGTTGCCGGGGCCACAGTTGTACGAAGCCAGGGCCAGGTGCCAGTCGCCAAACATCTGGTGCAACGACTTCAGGTAGCGGCAGGCTGCTTCAGTAGATTTGTAGGGATCCATGCGCTCGTCCTGAAAATGATTGCGGTGCAGCCCGTACATGCGCCCCGTGGGAGGCATAAACTGCCACAGGCCAAGGGCACCCACGCGCGAACGTGCCCGGGGATTCAGGCCCGACTCCACAATGGCCAAATACTTGAGTTCGTCGGGCATGCCGTGGCGAGCCAGGGCTTCTTCGAAGAGGGGAAAGTACACGTCTCGCCGCCTGATCATTTCTTCGGTGTAGCGTCGGTTACGCACCGTAAAATAGTCCACAAAGCCCCGCACAGTCCGATTGAACGCCAGTTCGATGTGCATCTGCTCGTTGAGGCAGGCCATGCGGTCGGCGATCACCTCGTCGGGTTCGAGGGGAATGTGCGTAAGGTTGTCGAACCAGATGCTTTCCAACAGCGAGACGGCGGCAGGTTCGTCGGCCAACTCCTGTTGAGCCTCTTCGACGAGCAGATTCTGAGGCTCGATGACGTCCGGGTGGGGCATCGTAGGCCCAATGAAAACTGGTTCCGTCTGGGCCAGGGCCATCTGTCCCCCGCCCAGCAGGGCGGCCACACTGATCAGTACAACCAAATTACGCATACACTACGGGGTTTTTGTGGTCAGATAATGGGCAAAAGCCAACAACTTGTCTTCTGTAAACGGTGCCGACATTACTTGCAAACCGATCGGCATTCCGTTTCGGTCTGCTCCGTTAGGTACCGAAATGGCCGGCCCGCCCGCCACATTGGCCGCGACCGTAAACACGTCGGCCAAGTACATGGCGATGGGATCGTCCAATTTCTCGCCCAGCCGAAAAGCCGTCGTGGGCGTGGTAGGCGACAAAATAAAATCGTAGTGCGCCATCATCCCGTCCATTTCTTCCTTGATCAAACGACGTACCCGCTGTGCTTTCGTATAGAAGGCGTCATAATAACTGGCGCTCAGCACAAAGGTGCCCAGCATGATGCGGCGTTTCACTTCTTCCCCGAAGCCTTCCGTTCGGGTTTGTTTATACATTTCTTCCAAACTATCCGTGTGCGGCGCCCGGTAGCCGTACCGCACCCCATCGAAGCGGGCCAGGTTGGCACTGGCCTCGGCCGTGGTCAGGATGTAGTACGTGGGAAGTACGTATTCCAGAAAAGAAAAGTTTATGGGTGTTACCTCATGCCCCTCTTTTTTTAGAAAAAATATCGTTTCGAGGATGCTGATGCGTATATCTTCGCTCACCGAATCGTGCATGATGCAATCTTCGAGATACCCAATCTTCATTTTTTTTGGAGCCTGCGTGAGCAGGTCAGCGTAGGGCAACACCGGGCGGTGCGACACCGTGCTGTCGTATTCGTCGGCTCCGGCCATTGTTTCGAGCAGCAGGGCCACGTCGGCCACGCTGCGGGCGAAGATGCCAATACAATCGAAAGAGGAGGCATAGGCACTCAGGCCGTGGCGCGAAATGCGCGAATAGGTCGGTTTCAGGCCCATCACGCCGCAAAAAGCTGCTGGCTGGCGCACCGAACCGCCCGTATCGGTGCCCAGCGAGGCCAGACACATGCCCGCTTGCACGGCCACGGCCGATCCACCCGACGAACCGCCGGGTACGCGTTGAGGATCGGCCGCATTGCGGACGGGCCCAAAGGCTGAATTTTCGTTGGAAGAACCCATCGCAAATTCGTCGCAGTTTTGCCGACCGATCACGATGGCTCCCTCGTCGAGCAATCGCTGCACGGCCGTGGCCGTAAACTGCGACACGAACCCGTCGAGGATGCGGCTGGAGGCTTGCAGTCCGTGGCCCTGGTAGCAGAGCACGTCTTTGATGCCCACCACCAGGCCAGCCAGTCGGCCCGCCGTGCCGTCGGCTAGCTGCGCATCCACCCGGTCGGCCGCGGCTAACGCTTCGTCCTCGTACACGGCCAGAAAGGCGTTAAGATCGGCCTTGGCCCGGATCACGCCCAGGTAGTGGGTCACTAGCTGACGGCAAGTAAGGTGGCCTGCCAGCAGGTCACGCCGAATATCTGCCAGCCGATCGTAGGAAAGGGAGGCAATCATTTGCGGGCTGGGCGGTCGTCTTTCTCGATTTCGTCCTTGATTTCACGGGTGGCATCCTTGAACTCGCGGATGCCCTGCCCCAGGCCCCGGGCCAAGTCTGGAATACGCTTGGCGCCAAACAACACCACTACTACGAGCAAAATAAGAAGCACTTCCCAGCCACCAAGGCCACCGATGAAGGCAGTAACGAGTGAATTATTCATAATGAGCGTAACGCATTAAAGGATACAAAGTAAATGAAGCGTCGGAAATATTAGCTTGCAGAAGCCGCTCCCGAACGGGCGTGTAAGAAATAAACCCACACTGTGTCGGACAAAGTTGCCGATAATATCTCTGACCCCAAAAGGATATACGTCAGCAAATAGTTGCCCGGATCGAACGTAAACTCATAAAAGGGTTCTCAGCGCTGGCTAAGCCACTGCTGCGGATTGAGGCGCTGGTTGTTGCGCCACACCTGAAACTGAAATTCTGCTATTCCTTCTTTGCTGGTATATACTTCACCGATGATGTCGCGGGCCTTTACTTTCTGGTTGACCTTGACGACGACATCTTTCAGGCCGGCATAGACGGTGAAATACTCGCCGTGCTGGATAGAAACAATGCGGCCGTTCATGCCCGGAATGCTGGCCACAAAGCCCACTTCGCCGTCGAAAACGGCGCGTACTTTTTCGCCTTTATTGGTCTGAATATCCACGCCGGCGTTGTCCACCGTGACGCCTTTGAGCACCGGGTGCGGATGAGTGCCAAACTGCCGGGAGATGAAGCCCGTTTCGACGGGCCATTGCAGGCGATTTTTGTTAGCCCCGAAGGACGTCGAGATCACGGCCGTTTCGGCGTCGAGGGTGACGCGGCCTTTTTCGGCCGTTTTGGCTTTTTTGGCCGCTGCCACTTCGGCCGAGCGGCGAATTTCGGCCCGGATCAGGTCGGCGATGAGCTTTTCGAGGCGTTGGTCGGCGGCCCGGCGGTTTTGCAGCTCGGCCCGCAGCTCTCCTTCCTGGGCACTGAGCCGCCGCACGAGCACGTCGCGCTCTTGTTGCAGGCCCAACAGCTTTTCGTTTTCGGCCACCTGTTGGGCGAGCAGTTGCTCTTTTTCGGCACGTTTGCCAATCAGACTGGTCTGCTGGCCGAGCAGTGCCTCCTTCACTTTGCTGATCTGTTCGACCTGTTCGGTGCGGGCCTGGCCATACTGCCGCAGATATTGCAGCCGCCGCAAAAACTGGTTGTAGGTGTCGGCCGAAAAAAGAAAGAGCAGGCGGTCGAGGTAGCGGGCCCGGGCGGCTGCCTGCACCATGGCGGCATACTCGCGTTTGAGGGCCTCCAGGTCGCGCTCCAGGGCTTCGGTCACGTCGCTGAGTTGGGCCATTTCGGCCGTCAGGAGGCGAATTTCGTTTTCCATCGAGGCCATGATCCGTCGCTGAGCGGCTACTTGCTGCCGCAGGGCTGCTAGTTGCCCCAGCGTAGCGTTTTTGGTGCTGCCCGTTTCGGTCAGGGTGCGGGCGGCCTCCTCGATGCGGCGCAGGTTTTCCTTTTTTTCGCGCTCCAGTTCGGCCTTGCTTTTCTGCGCAAAGCCTTTGGCTCCGAAGAGCAGCAGCAAAAGCAGGATGTAAATGCGCATGGGGCTTTACTGGGTGATGCGCTCGAAATGACCGGGCATGTCGAAGGGAAAGCCCGGCGAACGGGTGAGCGCCTCTACTTTGGTATGGCGGATACTGAGGCTGGTGCTGCCCTTGCCACGGGCGGCCGGCGCCAGGCGCACGTCGGTTTCGTAGGGAAACAATTTATCATCCAGCACCTCGAACGATTTGTATTCGAGCACCAGCTGGCTCTTCGAGCTGGTTTCGGTGGCCTGCACGCGCTCCAGCTTGGTGTTTTGGCTATTGACGTAGTTGAACAACAACAGGCTGTCGGCGGCCTGTTCAATAATGAAAAACGGATCGTCGCGCCGAACCTTCCGCCGGGCCAGGTCGGGGAAGGGCAAGTTGCCCACCACGATGGCCTGCAAAAGCTCGAACGTCAGCACAAAGCCCAGTTTTTGGCTCAGGGCCGGGTAGTCGAACAAATAATTTTTTTTGTTGAGGCGATCAATCACCCGCACCGAGTCGGACGTAGCCAGGCAGCGTATCACCTCGATGCCCAGCCCGGGGCTGACGGACATCCACAAGACGCTGTCTTCCTGCATCCGGATGGTGGCCGTTGCGCTGAAGCGGTCGTCGGGGCCTTGGAAAGACAACCGCGCCCGCGACTGAAGAAATTCGTACTGAAAGGCGGTGATCACCAGCGTGCCCATCTCGCGGTTGATAGCTTCTTCGGCCGTAGGGGCCGGGCGGCGCTTGCATCCTACAAAAAGTAGTGCGGGCAGCAAGGCCCACAGCAGGATTCTATTCATAGAGTTTTCGGTCGGCAATCTTGCGGTCAATATAGTCGGTTAGTTCTCCGCCCACGTCGCGCGCCCGGCGCCACTGCTCCACGGCGGCATCCGACTGACCCAAACGGTAGAGCACGTCGCCGTAGTGCTCGATCACCACCCCACTTTCCGAGTTTTCGGCGGCGCGCTCCAGGTAGGGTCGGGCTTTTTCGTACTCTTCGAGGGTATAGAGTATCCAGCCGTAGGTATCAAGAAAAGTCGGGTTATCGGGGTTTTCGGCGATGAGCTTCTCGCCCATTTTGCGGGCTTTGTCCAGTTTTTCGCGCCGCAGCGAGAGGTAGTAACTGTAGTTGTTGAGGGTAGTGGCGTTGTTGGGATCAATGCTGAGGGCAGCCTCGTAGGCCGCGTCCGACTTGGCGTGCTCTTGCAGTTCGTGGTACGTATCGCCCA
>DAIRSZ010000100.1:0-8309 GCA_036804165.1 Catalimonadaceae bacterium
CGGCCATGCGCCTGATCTGGGAGCGGATGAAGATCATCATTGAGCCTTCGTGCGCGGTACCGCTGGCCGCCGTGCTGCGCTACCCGGCCCCGTTTCGGGGCCAGCGGGTCGGCATTATCCTGACGGGTGGCAATGTGGATTTGGCCGCGTTACCCTTTGGCTAGTCGCTGCTGCACTTCAGATATAATTTCCGCATCAATGCCGAGCAGTTCGGCAATTTGCGCCGGTGTCATGCCTTTGCGCAGCATCCTTTCGATAGCGGCTTGCCGTTGTTGCAAAAGGGCTTGGGCGGCCTGGCGCGCCTCTTCCTCGCGGAGGCGGGCTTCTTCCTCGCGGAGGCGGGCTTCTTCCTCCTGTAAACGGGCTATTTCGTCGCGTTTCTGAAAGCCCTGGCGGTAGCGCACGTCTTTCTCGATGTCGTATTCGATGGGCATAGCTCAGCCAATATGACGTTGTACCTCTACGATAGTATCCGTACCGATATCAAGTAGTTCGGCAATTTGCGCCGGTGTCATGCCTTTGCGCAGCATCCTTTCGATAGCGGCTTGCCGTTGTTGCAAAAGGGCTTGGGCGGCCTGGCGAGCATCTTCCTCGCGGAGGCGGGCTTCTTCCTCGCGGAGGCGGGCTTCTTCCTCACGGAGGCGAGCCTCTTCCTCGCGGAGGCGGGCTTCTTCCTCGCGGAGGCGGGCTTCTTCCTCCTGTAAACGGGCCATTTCGTCGCGTTTCTGAAAGCCTTGGCGGTAGCGCACGTCTTTCTCGATGTCGTATTCGATGGGCATAGTATCTACTATTTGTGTGACCAAATCCTGCAAACCCCGCAGTGTGGACAAAATCTCTAGTTGCTTAACGCATTTCTGACGGCGCAGCGTTTCTACGGGCGCATTTTTAAGCTGGGAAAGCACCTGCTCAATTACCCGACGCGGTGGGTCCTGCCCAAAGTCGGCCAGAATGGCCAGGATTACTTCTTCGGGCTGTTGGGCACCGACAAAGGTCTGGTAAGGAAAATCGTGCAGTTTTACCAACTTGTACTCAAAGGCGATACCGCGTTGCTGCAAACGGGTGCGCATGCGTGCCCGCTCGGGGCGTAAGAAGATCACGTACTGGTGTACGTCGAGGCGGTATTGGCGCAGCAGCAGGGCGTAGTATTCCAACATCCGAAAGGGCATCTCTTCGCTGTCGCGGGTCTGAAACTCCACGTGCAAAAGGTAGGACTGTTTGCCGTCACGGGCTTTTTTCAGGAAGTCGGGCTTGCGTTCCAGGGTACGCTGCAAATCGTCGGGCACTTCTTCGAGCGCGTCGGGGCGCAGGCCCAATACCCGGTCGAGTAGGGGCAAGACCATGTCCTCGATATTCTCTTTAAATATCTTGTCGTATTCCTGGCTCATCTGCTAGGCTTCTCCGGATCGCTGTAGCAAAGCTGTTTCCAGGCTCAGGCCTGGGCCCAGGCCAATGGCCAACACGTGTTCGCCCGCCACTACTTGGCCCGTCATCAGCGCTTTGAGTACGAACAGTACGCTCGGTGATGACATATTGCCGTAGTCGCGTAGCACCGTGCGCGAAGCCTGCAATTGCGCAGAAGAAAGCGAAAGCCCCGTTTCGACAGCTTGCAGAATGTTCTTGCCCCCAGGATGTAAGGCCCAGTGGGTAAGGTCTTCGCGCGTGAGGCGGTAGCGCTGCAGGGCACAGCTCACCAAATCGGCAATACTGGCTTGCACCAATTCCGGCACTCGGTCGGTGAGGGTCATCACAAAACCGTTGGGCGTCACGCGCCACTGCATGGCCTCGGCCCCCTCGGCGGCCATGGTGCTGTAGAATCCTTTTAGCTCGATACCAGCTTCCCCAAGCGGATCGGCATCACCCGCCACCAGCACGGCGGCCGCCCCGTCGGCAAAGAGGGTGTTGGCCAGCAACTGGTCGTCGCTGCTGCCGGGCTGAAAGTGCAGTGTCGAAAGCTCGGTACATACCACCAGCACACGTGCGCCCGGCTCGGTGCGGACAATGCGGTCGGCGATGCGCAGGGCCGGGAAAGCCGCGTTGCAGCCCTGAAAGTAGATGCCCGTTCGCTCTACGTCGGGGCGCAGCGGCAGGCCTTGCACCAGGTCAATGTCCAGGCCGGGCGAGGTCAGGCCCGTGCAGCTCACGGCGATCAGGTGCGTGATGGACGACCACGCCGGAGCGCTTTCTAGTGCGGCCCAACAATCTTCGATGGCGGCCCTGGCTAGCTCGAGGGCGTGCGTCCGGTAGGTTTGCATGCGTACGTCCACGCGGGGCGTTTGGCCGTTGGCCCGAAAAAATGCGGGGGCTTCGGGATTGGCCCCGAAGTCTGCCGACCAGGAGTGGCGCGTCCGGATGCCGCTATGACGGTGCAAAAATCGCAGTTTGCGAAAAGCCTGCGGATCGGCGTGGTAGGCGGCCTCCATAAAGGTGAGGATGTCGGTCTGGTCGTGGGCGTGCGGCGGAACGGCCGTGCCGATGGCGAGTATGCGGCTCATGCGTGGTTAGCAGAAGGTGAATAGGATGGCAGTTGCCTCCTTATAGTTTGAGAATTTGCGGTTGACAAGCCCGCTGACCTTGATCGCGCTCGGTGGGCCTTTGGCGTCGTCAAAAAAAGTGCAGCTTACGTCCAGACATTTTTGGGGCGGCACTCCGTAGATATGCTGACCAAAAACGAGCCATGACCCGTAAAAGTACCCACTGACCCGAGAACCCCGGCGGCCAAGCTGGCAGTATTGCATAAGCCGTACAAACGTTAAACCAAATTAGAACTACGCAAAAGCCTTCGCTCAAGATGTGCGCACAGCGCGGCGTGTTTTTTTGCTCCTGATGGCTTAGCTTCGTGAGGCACAAATAATGCGGACATGGACAAGATCGAGAACTGGATATACATCATTGGCAGTATTCTGTATTTCCTCTACAGCTTGCGGCGCAAAAAGCCTCCTGTCACGCGGCAGCCCGAGGCGTCGCCCGAAGCACTACCCGAATCGGCTCCCACACCACGGCGGCAAGTGCTGCGCCGTCGCGTAAGCAATCCTTCCGAAATGCGCACGCCCGACCAGGCCCGGGCCGAAAAAGCCCGTCAGCGTATGGAGGAGGTCTTCGACGAATATGACGAGGACGAAACCATCGAAGAGGGCTACCGCGAAGACCCGGCCGTGGACAAGAAAATGAAGGACGATCAGCAAGACAGTCCCGTGCTGCAAGAGTGGAAAGCCCGCCAGCAAGAACTCGAAGAAAGAAAGCAAGCCGCCGAACGGCGCTACCAGGCACTGGCCCAAGAAAGTATCCGCTCTGGTCTGGCCACGCAGTATGCCGAGCGCACCGAACTCCGCCGTCGCGCTCCCAAAGGTTCGCGCTACCGCCGCCTGCTGGGCACGCCCCAGGGCGCTCGTCAGGCCTTTGTGCTCACCGAGATATTTTCCCGCAAGTATCAATAGTTGCCCACGCTGAGCATCACCAGCGTACAGGCATAGATGGGTTCGATGGCCGCGGCCTGCAACTTTGTGGCCAGCTCGGGATTCTCGGTGCCGGGATTGAAGATGACGCGCCGGGGCTTCAGGCTTAGGATGTAGTCATAGAGGGGGCGCTGGTTTTGCGGCCCCACGTAGAGTGTCAGGGTGTCCAGATCAGTCAGCGTGGGCGTGTCCGTCCGGATCGTGACATCGCCGATATCACCCCGCCGCTGCCCAACGGCGACTACTTCGTGGCCGTGCTGCCGCAACAGGCGCACAGCTTGGTAGGCATAGCGGGCCGGATTGGGCGACGCCCCCAGCACCAAAGTTTTTTTTGTATCTACAGACATTAGGCTTTTCTACGGCAGGCCGCAAGCAGGTGTTGCCGGAGCGAAAGCACGCCAAACACGTCGGGGTGATTTCCGACCAAAAAGTGCTGGATTCAGTCTGTAATAGCTGCACACCCTGCGCCCTGCGCCCCATGCCAGGCTTTGCGGTAGCCTCAGAAACGGCCCGTTTTTGGCCGCTGCCACTTGCCCAGCCTATCACCACCCCACGTACCTTACCTGGTCGTGGCGCGGCGGCGGCGCGTGGGCCGCGTAGCTAAGGCCAACACGTGGTTTACCTCTTATGCAAACAACTACTTCTGTCCCAACCGTGCGCGTTCGTGCGCAGTTACGGGCCCCCATCTTCAATGTCCGCGATATTTTCGGACGACAGATCAACCTCGAGGCCTACGCCGACAAGAAAGTCTTCATCGGTTTTTTCCGGCACGCGGGCTGTCCTTTCTGCAACATCCGCGTGCATACGCTCACCAAAATACACCAGGAACTGCAAGCCCAGGGGTTAGAAATGATTTTCTTTTTCGAGTCGAAAGAAGCGGTGCTGCTGCGCAGCACATTCCACCAGGAAGTATCGCCCATTCCGCTCATTGCTGACCCGGAAAAAACCTGGTACGACGCCTACGGCATCGAGCAATCGGCCTACAAGTCGGCCGTCAGCCACATCACCACCTTTGTCCAAACCGCCTGGAAAGCCCACCAGGCCAAGCTGCCCATCCACACCATGGCCGACGGAGAATCCATCAAGACCATGCCCGCCGAATTTTTGCTCTCCGAAGGGCTGATCGTGGAGCGGCTGCACTACGCCCAGGCACTAAACGACCGCCTGAGCGTCCAGACCCTGCGCGACTTTGCGGCGGGCAAGGGTGTATAGTCGGGCCGAATGCCGTACTTTTGGCGCGTCTTCATCCTAAATCATTTCCCATGTTGGATCAATTTCTTAATACGGCCGCCGGCGAATTGCTGGGCCAACTCACCAGCAAGACCCAACTCGACGAAAGCCAGGCCCGCCAGTCGGTGGACATCGCCCGGGGCGTAGTGACCGATCAGGTGCGCAAAGAAGCCATGGGCGGCAATTTGTCGGGTTTGCTCGACCTGCTCAAAGGGCAGCAAACAGCCGGCAGCAGCCCCATCTTGGCGCAGATTTCGTCCACGCTGGTCAACCAGCTTATCGGCAAACTGGGCTTGCCCGACAACGTTGCCAAGCAAATCAGCCAGGTGGCTATCCCGTTTTTGATGGAGCGCATCAGTCAGCAAACACCTGCCGACCTAGACCAGTCGCAACTGGGCAAAATGCTCACCGACACGATGATGCGCAACCTAGGGGCGCAATTCAAAAAAGGAATGGGCGGGTTTTTTGGTTGATCAGTCGGCCCGCATCTTGTCGAGCAGGGCATTGAGCTGATCCACCTCTTCTTTATCGAGGTGAAGTAAGGCGACGTCGGGCTTGCGGATGTGGGCCTGGATTTGCTCGAGCAGTTGCAAACCGCTGGAGGTAATCGTCACTTCTACGAGCCGCTTGTCGCGCTCGGCCGTGACCTTGTTTACCAACCCTTTTTTCTGCAAACGATCTACGAGGCGCGAAGTGTCCGACATTTTGTCGAGCATCCGCTTGCGGATTTGCAAGGTACTGATTCCCTTCGGGGCTTGGTTTTGCAGAATGCGCAAGATGTTGAACTGCTGCACCGTCACGTCGAAGGGCATCAGCACGGTCGCCATCTGGTGGCGCAACCACCCGGCAGAATATACTACGTTGGCGCGGAGGCGCTCGTACTCGTCGGTGTAAATAGGAGAATTAATCCTTCTGTCTTCTCTCATAAGACAAATCGGCGTTTAATGAACAATATGGCTACGCGGCCAGGGCGCGTGTAGCGAACAGGGTACGGAGGTGAAAGAAAAGCACGCAACCCGGAGCGGGTTCTTGACTTCAATGCGCCGTACCCATTTTTTGGCGTAATGAAGTTGTAACGATAAGTAATGCTATAAAATTCGACCGCCCCGTTGCGGGGTAGGGCAAGGGGTCACTGTTGCCACGCCTGCACGTCTGCCAGCGCAGGCATAGGCAGGTCGAGCTTTAGCTTCTTGCGCTGGCTGCCCAAGTCGTTGAATAGTTTGCCGGAGCTGCGTTGCTTGAACGCATCGAGGGAGCCAAAGCCCATCTGCTGAATAACCCCGACCCAAGCTTCGGGCACGCCCTGGGCGCGCAGTTGTTCGGCCGTAAGCACGTCGGGGCGCTTTTCGGGGCGCATCTGCGGGAAGAAGAGCACATCCTGGATCGAGGGCTGGTTGGTCATGATCATCGCTAGGCGGTCAATGCCCACGCCCAACCCGGCCGTGGGGGGCATGCCGTATTCGAGGGCCCGCAGAAAGTCCTCGTCGAGCATCATGGCCTCTTCGTCGCCCCGGCGGCCGAGCTCGAGTTGTTCCTCGAAGCGCTGCCGCTGATCTACGGGGTCGTTGAGTTCGGAAAAGGCGTTGGCAATCTCTTTGCCGTTGCAGATGGCCTCGAACCGCTCGACGAGCCCTGGCTTGTGGCGGTGCTTTTTGGCCAGGGGCGACATCTCGACGGGGTAGTCGGTGATGAAAGTGGGTTGAATCAGGTGCGGCTCGCACTTGGCACCAAAGATCTCGTCTATCAGCTTGGCTTTGCCCATGGTGTCGTCGGCGGGCACATCCAGCGTGCGGGCCGTCTGCCGGAGTTGGGCTTCGTCCATCTCGCTGATATCCACACCCGTGAAGTGGGCAATGGCCTCGAACATGGTGTAACGCTGCCAGGGCCGCCGAAAGTCCACCACGTGCGGCCCCACGGTCACTTGTGTGCTGCCGTGCAGGTCGAGGGCCACGCGCTCGACCATTTCCTCGACCAGGTTCATCATCCATTCGTAGTCTTTGTAGGCCACGTACAGTTCTACTTGCGTAAACTCGGGGTTGTGAAAGCGGCTCATGCCCTCGTTGCGAAAGTCCTTGGCAAACTCGAACACGCCGTCGTAGCCGCCTACGATCAGCCGCTTGAGGTACAATTCATTGGCAATGCGCAAGTAGAGCGTCATGTCCAGCGTGTTGTGGTGCGTTTTGAAGGGCCGGGCGGCCGCCCCGCCGTAGAGGGGCTGCAAAATGGGCGTTTCTACTTCCAGATACCCTTGGTTCACCAAAAATTGTCGCATAGACTGCACCAGTTGGGAGCGTTGCCGAAATACGCGCCGCACGTCAGGATTGACGACCATGTCCACGTAGCGCTGACGATAGCGCTGCTCGGGGTCCGAAAAAGCGTCGTACACCTTTTCTTCGCCCGTAGCCTCGTCCACCTCGCGCTTGACCACGGGCAAGGGCCGCAACGATTTGGCGAGCAGTTGCAGCCGCTGCACGTGCAGCGTAATCTCGCCCATCTGCGTCTTGAACACAAACCCTTCGACGCCCACAATGTCGCCGATGTCAAGCATTTTCTTGAAGACCTGGTTGTAAAAGGTTTTGTCTTCGCCGGGGCAGAGGTCATCGCGGCGGATGTAAATCTGCATGCGCCCGGTGCTGTCCTGCAACTCGGCAAAGGAGGCATTGCCCATGATGCGCCGGCTCATGAGCCGCCCTGCCAGTTGCACCGCCTGAAAATCGTCGGGCTGTTGGTCGAAGCGGGCGAGAATGTCGGCGGTGGTGGCATTGACGACAAAAGTGGCTGCCGGGTAGGGATCAATGCCCATTTCGAGCAGCGCGGCGCGCTCTTGCCGACGCTGTATTTCTTGTTCGCTCAGTTGGGGCGTAGTAACGTTCATTGTCAAAGTTAACTCGGCAGAAAAGCATTTGGTTATGGCCTCGGCCCAAACTGCCGTGCGGAGCCGACCACTTTAGCGCCAAAAATAGGCTTTTTGATCATGCCGTGGCAAGGTCGGCCGTGGGCACCACCAGCAAGTGCCGAAAAGCCCATTGCACCGTCAGGTCGTAGTGGGCGATGCCCGCCTGCCGCAGGAGGTCGTGCCACTCGGCCGTGCGGAAACCGCGCCGCACCGAAAGGGGCGCGTCGTGCTGCACCATGGCCGTGCCGCCCAGCCACCGCGTCAGGCCCCAGATGCCGTAGTAGGCCAGCGGGTGGCGCTGTAAATCGTTGATGACAAAGCCCAGCCGGGTTTTGGCCCGGAGCAGAGCCAGTAGCTCGATGATTTGGGCGTCGGTGAGGTGATGACAAAACAAGGCGCAATGCACGATGTCGAGCGGCTCGGTGTCTTGCAGAAACGTGCGGTAGTCGGCCACTTGCCCCCTGATTTGCGGGTAGGCCCGGCTGTGGGTCTCCATAAAAAAGATCACGTCGGGGTTGACGTCCACGCCGATCAGTTCGAGCGGATAGGCCCAACGCTCGGCCCAGTGGGCCACGGCCCGGAGCGTATCGCCACCGCCGCAGCCCAGGTCGGCCACGCGCAGTGCCGCCCCGGGCGGGGCGTAGGCTACCAGTTGCCGCACGCCGCGCAGCGAGATGCGGTGCCCCCCCAGTTGCTGGTTGATGCGGGCCAGTTCTTCGAGGTTGGCAAAC
>DAIRSZ010000101.1:0-8089 GCA_036804165.1 Catalimonadaceae bacterium
CGGTCGAAGGCCGTCAGGGCCACGGCGTGCTGCCAGCCGTTGGGCACGGGATCAATGGTGTAGCGGTAGTGGTAGTCGTGGGGGTCGTCTTCGAAGCGCATGGGCGTTTCTAGGCGCACTGCCCCGAAGCCGTTGTCGAAAAACAGGCCGTTGCCCGGTTGGTCGTAAGTAGCCAGCAAGCGCAGCGCACCCTGTACGTCCACCGAAGCGTCGCCCCGGGCCACGTCGTAGCCAAACTCGCTGAGGTAGAGGCGGTAGCCCTCAAAGTCCATTTGCTGCGTGATGGGATCCACCGAGGCTTCGGCGTTGTCGGCCCAGAAGATGTCAATGGCGTTGTTGCGGGCGATCACCTTCGTGAGGGGATCGTCGGGCGGAGCGGGCAGGATAAACCGCGTGATCTGGCCGTCGCCGTCGAGGTCTTCGCCCGGATCGAGCACGCCGTTGAAGTTGATGTCTTCGCCGTTGTAGGCTGTTTGGACGTCGTTGGCGTGGCGCAACAGGTTGGCGCGCTGGGCGGGGGTGTTGGCCGAAGTAGGCTGGCCATCGTCAAACTTGGCCGCACAAATCACGGCGAAGGTCACCGTCACGGTCTGGCCCGGCGCAATGCGCTCGAAGGGCCCTACCGACACCAGCGTCGAGCGGTTGTTGGCCTGGTTGATCTCGGGTTGAATCACCGTCTCCCAGTCGTCGCGGTCGGCCAGGCTGGTGATCATCTTGTCGTAGCGGGCCTGGTCATTTTGCGGAGTAAAATAGCGCGGATCCGACGAGTTGAACTGCCAGGTCTGGTACACGCTGCGGAAGGTAGCGTCCAGATCGGGGTGGCGGAAGCCGCCCGGACTTTCGGCCCCCAGAAACTTGAGCCCGAAATAACTGTCGGTAAAGCCCACGTCGCCGGCTGCGTCGTAGCCGTAGCCCAGGTGCAGCGAGTCGAGAAAACCGTTGCCCCCTTTGTTGAAAAAGGGCGTGCCGCCGGGGGGCGTGCGGTTGACGTTGCGCACCACGTCGTTGACCCAAAAGCCCACGTAGGCGTCTTCGAGCACGTCGGTGCCGCCATTGGTGATCTCGAAGTTGAGCACCACATAGAAGTCGGCAAAGTTGAAATTCCAGTTGTAGGAGGTAAAATCCACGTCAATGTTGAGGGGCCGGGTGTGGCCATTGATCTGGATGTTGGTGCCTGGCACCAAAATGTTGCGATCAGTGAAGCGGGCAAAGAAATCCTGGTGCGAAACAGCCTCGGGACTAAAGTTGGGCCGACTCACCAGCGACGAGCGCTCGTTGAGTTGCGAACCGACGGCGGCCGAATATTCAAAGCCGCCCTTGCCCGTCGAATAGCCCGTGGGATCGTCCACGGCCCCGGTGCTGACGGCAATCTGCCCGCCGATGCGTGCCCCCACCCACAACCCACCGTTGAAGATGTGCTCGGTGCCCGAGCCGCGCGGATATTCCATCGAGGGAAACCCCAGCACGTCGAAACTGCCCCGAAACGAGTTGCCAATGATGCCTAGGTTGCTCACTGTCATGCCGATGTTGGAGACGGTGGTGACCTTTTCGTCGTAGGAGGGCTGGGCTTGTAGCGGTGCCAGACGGCCAACGCCCAAGGCAATTGCAAAGAGTAGCAGTAGTGGTTTATTCATGCAAAGGCGATCTTTCAGGGCAGAACGGGCCGAGCGCTGCTTAGGCCATTCCCATGTCCTAACGACCCGAAAATAGAAGTTGTTGACGTGGATTTGAGGTAGCGAAATCCGAAAGCTGTCCCACGAGAACAAAACTATATTTTAAAAAATAAAACAAAATAAAATTTTAGTTCGAAAAGCCGCTTTTTTCTTTCCAACAAAGGTAATGCGAACCGTCCGTTCGATACTTGCCGTCGTGTTACCGCTATGTTAAGTTTTCGTTGTGACAACACGCATCAGGGATTCGGCCTTTGCCCGCTGGCAAGTGCTGGGTAGCCGTACCCCCAAGAATTCGTGCGGCTAGCCAGTCCAACCCTTCGGCTTTTTTGTTATTTTCGCTGCGATTTATATTTGTTCGTATGATCCCATCCACCACCCTCCTGCAGGCCATCGCGCTTTGGCTGCTGACCCTGACGGCCGTTCAGGCTCAGGGCATCATGACTTTCGGCGAGAAAACGCACGATTTCGGTACCCTGCGCGAAGGCGATCCGGCCACCCATGAGTTTGTGTTTACCAACACGGGCAACCAGCCCATCGTCATCAGTGGCGTCAAGGCTTCGTGCGGTTGTACCACCCCGGCCTGGACCAAAGATCCCGTGCTGCCGGGCCAGCAAGGGAAAATCACGGCGGCCTACAGCAGCCAGGGCCGGCCCGGTGCCTTCCACAAAAGCATCAGCATCACGTCCAACGCGGCCACGCCCACCGAGCAGTTGTTCATCAAGGGACAGGTCACGCAGCAGCCCCCCAGCTATTCGGAGGCCGAAATGAGCGCTTCGCCCCGCCTGCACCTGGATCGCAACACCCTCGACCTGGGTACTTTGGAAGTAGGCCAGACGACTACGGCCACCTTCACCCTCAAAAACGAAGGCCGCGAGCCGCTGCAGTTGCTCGGCGTCGAGAGTGCCTGCCGCTGCGTACGGCACGAGCTAAGCAGCAGTGCCGTTGCGCCCGGCCAAATGGCTACGCTCAAGTTGATCTACACGCCCACCCGCCCCGGCAAAACCGAAGTCGTCCGCCTCAAGACCAACGACCGCCACCAGGCCGAGGCCCCCGTGGTGCTACGCGCCCAGGTGGTCGAGCGCATGGGCCAACCCCTGCTGCGCAGCGACGACGCGGCCGTGCCTTTCCGCTAGCGTTGTCCGTATTTTTATGCCTTATCTTTGCGCCAGCACCCACCACTGGTGCCCTCACCCTAACCTACTTCCCAATGATCATTGGCGTTCCTTCCGAAATTAAAAACAACGAAAACCGCGTGGGGCTGACCCCAGCCGGTGTGGCTGAGTTTCACAAACTGGGTCATCCGGTGTACGTCCAGGCCGGGGCCGGGACGGGCAGCGGTTTCACCGACGAGGAATACACCGCAGCGGGTGCCCAATTGCTGCCCTCGCTGGCCGAAGTCTATGCCCGCGCCGACATGATCGTGAAGGTCAAAGAACCCATCGAAGCCGAATACGACCACATCCGCGAAGATCAGTTGCTCTTTACGTACTTTCACTTTGCTTCGTCCGAACCGCTGACCCGCGCCATGATTGCGCGACGGGCCATTTGTCTGGCCTACGAGACCGTCGAGAAGACCGACCGCTCGTTGCCGTTGCTGGTGCCCATGTCGGAGGTGGCCGGGCGCATGGCCGTGCAAGAAGGGGCCAAGTACCTCGAAAAGCCCCTCAAGGGCCGGGGCATCCTGCTGGGCGGCGTACCCGGCGTACGGCCCGCCCACGTGCTGGTGATGGGCGGCGGCGTAGTGGGCATGAACGCGGCCAAAATTGCGGCCGGTATGGGTGCCCAGGTCACCCTGATGGACATCAGCCTGGCCCGCCTGCGCTACCTCGACGACGTGATGCCCGCCAATGTCACGACGATGATGTCGAACGAATACAGCATCCGCGAACAGGTGCAAACCGCCGACCTCATCATCGGGGCGGTGCTCATCCCGGGTGCCCGGGCGCCCCATCTGGTCACGCGCCCCATGCTCAAGCTCATGCGCCCTGGCACGGTGCTCGTGGACGTGGCCGTAGATCAGGGCGGTTGCATCGAGACCTGCCAGCCCACTACGCACGAAAACCCCACGTACATCATTGACGATGTGGTGCACTACTGCGTGGCCAATATGCCCGGGGCGGTGCCCTATACCTCGACCCTGGCCCTGACCAACGCTACCTTGCCCTACGCCCTCGAACTGGCCGAAAAAGGCTGGAAGCAGGCGTGCCGCGACAACCGCGAACTGCGCTTGGGTCTCAACATCATTCAGGGACATGTGGTGTACCGGGGGGTGGCCGAAGCGTTTGGGCTGCCCGCCGAAAATGTGGCCAACTGGCTCGAAGTAGAAACCGTCGCCTGATCTAGCGGTACGTGTAGAGCGTTATCCATTCGGAAGATTCCGGATGGATAGCGTTTTTGATGTGGCGGCGCACCAGGTCGCCCTCTGAGTCGTAGGTGTACACGTAGGTGCAAATGAGGGTCTGATGCGCGGGATCGGCAAAGTGCTCGATGCGCGTGACGCGGTTGTTGTGCCGTTCGACCGCAAAGTGGGCGTCTCCCGGATATTCGAGCGGGCGTCGGCGGAAAATCCAAACTGAGGTGGCTTCGTCCAGATCGGCCGACGTGTGGGCACCCCAGCGGCTGATCAGGGTCTGGCTGTTGACATCCACGGCTTCGTAGTGCGTCACTTGCCCCTGCGGCCCCATGTGGGCGATCACCTTGCAATAGCCTCGGTCGGCCGTCGGCGTGTAGAAATACTCTTGTACCAGCCGCCCTTGCTCATCGTACACTTCGTGATAATCGTCCCAGTCGTCGTGCGGGTCGTAGAAGTGTACGATTTTGAGCAATGTTTTTTGCGGACGCTTGTCGGGGAAAAGCAAATTGGGCGTCCGTACGGTATTGTCACCGGCGACGTACCCAAAAGTCCATATCAGTAAAAAATACCACATTGCCACAAAATGAGCACGAATGTATCTTTTTACGGAAAAAAATAAAAATAGGATGTGCGCAAGGAAGGCATTCTGCCCCTCCGAGCGGATATTTACGAAGGAACCAGGCTCTTTACACTCCTTAACGAAGGTTACGCTCGGCGAGAGTTATCCAAAAAATATTTATAAGTCAAGAAATATTTTTTGCTTTTTAGTTTAAATATCAAAACGGGCCAAGGTCACGTGTAGTCACCTGGCCGATACACGACCAATGCGCCGGTACTGCCAATGGACTAGTGGCCTGCTTGTCCCTGGGCGGTGCCGTGTCCGCCCTACGTCCGGGACGGCGAAGGGGCGGAGGCGTACAGCCCTTGCATGAACACCATGTGCGGCAAGGTGACCGTAGAGATGGCAATGAAAAAAAGCAAGTAGGGCGACCAGTCGGTGCCCACCCAGGTGTAGGCCAGCCAGAGCAGGCCTAGCCCCGCCAGGCTGATGAGAGTGAAAGGCAAGGCCCGTCGTGCAAAGGCCAGATAGTTGAAGCGGGGCTGCGCTTGCTGCAAATGAAAAACCTCGGCCCGAATGGAGCGCAGCGAGTGCCAAAGGCCAAAATAAATGGCAAAACCCACCAGGAGGGGGGCCGTCAGAAACAGGGCGTGCAGCGCGACCAAGTTGAGCAACTCGCGATAGAGCTGCGGCCGCGACAAACGCCGCTGCCAGTAGAGAAGGCCCATCAGCCCCAGGGTAAGCAACAGCAGCCCGAGCCAGATGCTCCGCCCGAAAGAACCTAGGGTGGCGGCCAACCCGGGCGTGTTGGGCAGGAGGGCAGCGAGGACGGCCAGGGCTTCGGGCAAATTGAACCATAGTAGGGCACCCAGCACGGTGCCACCCCAGGCCACGTAGAGGCTAATCTTGTAGCCCGCGCGCTCCGAGCCGGGCACGTACAGCCACTGCGATTGCCCAAAGTGGTAGCACGAGATGAGCAGAAAAAGCACCAGGCTCAGCACCGGCATGGCCCACCACGCCAGGGCGTAAAGCACCATAGCACCCAGATAAAACCCTAGAAAACGCCCGTAGTGGGTGTGCCGCCCCCGCTGGGTTTGCGTGTGGGCATACACTACGTGGTCGGTGGCCCCGTGGGGAATGCCCGTGGCCAGCATCAGCACGACGAACAGGGGCACGGTCAGAAAATCGAGGCGACTGGCCAGACCGGCGTAGAGCAAGGCCAACCCCGCCGTCAGCCAGCGCAGGCCGTCGAGGCGGAGGGCGCGGGCGAGCGCATGGCGGGTGGGCGGAGGTAGCACTTCCATAGGGCTTGCAAAAACGGTGACCAAGGCAAAGTCAGAAAAATCCGGGCGTCTTCCCAAAGGTGGGTGCGTTCGTCGAGAAACCGCAATACGCGCCGGGCGTCGTTGTCACGAAACAAGCGGGCGAAGATGCCGGGTATTTGCTCGCTGTGGTGCCGAATCAGGTAGAGCAACAAGTGGTCGTAGAACCGGAAACGCCCCCCCGACGGGCGCGGATAGAAGGGCTGCCCAGTGGTGGCCAGGGCCGCTACGCGCTGCCGTACGTCGCGCTGGATATTGAGAAAGGTGTAGCCCGTGGTGGGCTTGGTGGCGCCCCCGGCCGTGCCCAGGTGAACAATGCGCTGGCCGGTGCGCTCGGCAAACACGTGGTTGCTCATCGGGATGACGCCTTGCTCGGTATGGACGACCTCGTAGTGCTCGGTACCCACGACGTCGCGCAGGTAGTGAGACAGCCCGGCCTCGTAGGCCGCGCGGGTGGCGAGCGTGTCGCTGAAGATGGTAAACTCGACCAACGCTTCGTGGGCCGAAAAAGGCAGCACGTACACAAACTGCACGTGCGGGGCGGCTGGCGTCCGAAAATCCATTAGCCGAACCGTAGAGGTCTCGAAGCACGGGCGCTCGGTGCGTACCACCCAGCCCAAAAAATGCTGTTTGAGGGTGGGCTGGTCGGGTAGGGGAGTATCGGCCAGGGCCAGAGAGGTATTAAACACCCAGTCGGCCGTGAAGACATCTGCGCCCGCCCGTACCGCCACGTGGTGGTTGGTTTGGGTTAGTTGTTCGGCACGGGCCACACGCCGCACCACGTGCGGATTGGTGGCGAGGGCCGCCCCGATTTCGTCGTAGAAGTCACGGCTGTCCACGTGGTAGTACTGCAAAGGACGGAGGGGGTGGCGCACCTCGGCGTGGGCATCGCAAAAAGCCAGGTATTCCCAGGCCGTGCGGCGGGCACAGCGATAGGGGGCAGGCTGCTCGTCCCAGAAGCACCACGTTTTGGGCGGCGTGGCCTCGGGGGCCTCTTCGAGGATGAGCGTGCGCCGCTGGCGCAGGTCGGGGTGTTGGTGAAGGTGGTAGGCCAGGCTTAGCCCGGCGCAGCCGCCGCCAATGATGAGGTGGTCGAAGTGGTGGTGCATACGGCGTAGTAACGCAGGGCCGGGCAGAAAGTAAGCGCGGGCCGCCCGTTGTGGCCAAAAATCTGAAAAAGCGCAAGATCAGCAGGGGCACAGACATCCCGGGCCGGGTTGACGTCGGTGCTTTCCGACGGGGCAAGGTCGTGTTGGCTTGGTTTGGTCTCGTCTGCCATTGCGCTTTTATAACACCTTGCGTTTGTAACTAACCCTCTCAAAAAGGTTCCGTACTAAATCTCAATCGTACGTCATCAGACAAAAACGAGATTGCGTTTTTGCGGTGTCGTATTTTTTCATTCCTCAAACCAAACCTTTTTTGTCATGGAAAACATGGAGAATCTTTTTTCCTACACCTCGGCGCAATTCGACATTGTGAGCCACATTCTGGTGCTAGGCGTGGGTGCCCAAATTGCAGGGCTGGTATTTTTTGCGATGACGTTCATGAATGCCGCCCCTCAGTATCGAATGTCGAGCGCCCTGTCGGCCGTGGTGATGGTGTCGGCGGGCCTGATTCTGCTCAACCAGCAATTGAGCTGGAGCAACGCCTTTGTGTGGGACGGTCAGATGTGGAACCCGTCGGACTCGACCTTCTCCAACGGCTACCGCTACGTAAACTGGTCCATTGACGTACCGATGCTGCTGACGCAGTTGCTCATTGTGCTGGGCATTACCGGTGCCCGCTTCAACCGCATCTGGGCGGGATTCGTGATTGGTGGCTTGGCCATGATCTGGACAGGCTACGTGGGGCAGTTCTATGAAACCACCGACATGGGCCAACTCCTGCTTTGGGGAGCCATCTCGACGGTGGCCATGGTCTATATCTGCTACCTGGTGGGCGTGGTCTGCTTCAAGTCGGCCGTAGATATGCCGGGCAAAACGGGAGGCATGGTACGGGGCGTGTTCTGGTTGCTGATTCTGTCCTGGACGCTCTACCCGATCGCCTACTTGGTGCCGTGGTTCATGCCTTCGGCCGACGGCATGGTGGTGCGCCAAGTGCTCTATACGGTGGCCGACATTTCTTCGAAGGTGATCTACGGTGTGTTGCTGGGCCAGATCGCCACTATCCGCAGTGCCTACGA
>DAIRSZ010000102.1:0-7854 GCA_036804165.1 Catalimonadaceae bacterium
CCAACATCTTTTCCCTTCGCATGTCCCTCTAAACCGGACGGTCTATGTTTCTACGTGTACTCTGTGTGATGCTACTGCTAAGTACGGCGGCGCGGGCACAACCCTTCGGCCACGAGTGGATCGTACCCGAGCAAACGTACTACAAGATCAAGACGGCCCGCAACGACTGGTATGGCCTGACGCGGGCCGATCTGCCGGGCTTGCCGGCCAATGTGCCCGTCGAACGGCTGCAACTCTTTCACCACGGCCGCGAGTGCGCCGTGCGCATTGCGGGCAACGGGCCTTTTTTCGGGGAGGGCGACACGCTCTACTTCTACGGCCGTATCAACGAAGGGCAGCTCGACTCGGCCCTGTACGTGACCCCGGCAGCGCAACTCAATCCGCACCGCGCCCTGATCTCGGACACGACGGCTTTTTTTCTGACGTGGGGCGACCAACTCGGCAAGCGCATCCCGACCCTGACCCAGACCACGGCCGAGGCCAACGTCAGCTTTCACCTGGCCACGGTGTCGCGGTTCTACAACCGCAACAATGGCTATTCGGTGGGCGAGAGCACCCCGGCGGGCATCAAGTCGTCGGCCTATGTGGACGGCGAGGGCTGGTTTCACCGCGACCTGGGCAACACGACCAACAATCGCGACGAGTCTTATACTTTTGACAACCTGACGGGGCTTTTTCGGGGAGCAGGGGCCCCGCCCATCCGGGCCGAGGTGCGGCTGATTGGGCGCAACAACCTGCTGCACCGGGTGCAGATTTCGGTGGGGCCCACGGCGGGCAACCTGCAGCCCGTCGAGACGGTAGATTTCGGGCCGGGCTTCGGCAGTCATACGGTCAATCTGATCATTCCCCCTTCGGCCGTCAACAGCAGCGGTACGGTGGTGGTCAACGTACGGCCCCTGGGCATCAACGGCAGCGTGGATCGCGTGGCCGTGGCCTATTTGCGGATTACGTTTCCGCGCGAGATGACCTGGTTTGATCCGGCCAATGCCCTGCGCATAGAACTGCCCGCCCGTCCGGACAACACCTTCCGGCTGGCCGTACAGAACGCCCCCGCAGGCTTTGAGGCCTACGACATCACCGACCCCTACAACATTGTGCGGCGGGGCGGGCAGCGGGGCAGCGACCAAACGCTGCGCCTGGCCCTCTTCAATGCCGAGGGTGCGCGGGTGCTACGCTTTTCACCCAATGGCACGGCCCAGCCCGTAGGCGAGGTGGAACGAGTACGGTTTCCGACCTACAACCCAGCCCGGGCCGAGTACGTCATCATCTCGCATCCGCGCCTGATGGCGCCCGCCGAGGGCGAGTCCGACGCTGTGCGGGCCTACGCGGCCTACCGAGCCTCGGCCGCTGGGGGTGGTCACGACACACTGGTGGCCAACATGCGAATGCTCTACGACCAGTTTGCCTACGGCGAAACCACCGAGCTGGCCGTCCGCAACTTTATGGCCTACTTGCTGGCCAACGGCAACCCGCAGCACCTTTTTCTGATTGGCAAAGGTTTGCAGATCAACCAGGGGCAGTTTTTCGACCGAACGCTGGTGCCTACCTTCGGCATACCCGCGTCGGACATTCAGTTTACGGCCGGGCTAAACGGCACCCGCTTCGAACCCGCCGTGCCGACGGGGCGCCTGTCGGTCGAGCAGCCCGCCGGGGTGCTCAGCTACCTTGACAAGGTGCGCACCCAAGAAGCCACGCCCTATACCGACAACCTCTGGCGCAAGGAGGTGGTGCACCTCAGCGGTGGGCGCACCACGCAGGAGATCGCCACCTTCCAGAACAATGTCAACACCTACGAGGGCGTTGCCCGCCAGCCGCTGTGGGGCGGCAACGTCTTTACGCGTACCAAGCAAACGTTTACGGAGTCGGATACCTTCAATATCTCGGCACAGGTCAACCGGGGGGTTTCGTTGGTGACGCTGTTTGGCCATTCGAGCACCACGGTCACCGATGTCAACATCGGCAATGTGACCGACCCGTTCATGGGCTATCAGGAGGTGGGCAAATATCCGCTCATTTTGGTCAACGGCTGCGACGCGGGCAATATTTTCGGGACGGGCTTTACGCTGAGCGAAAACTGGGTCAACACTCCGCGCCGGGGAGCCATTGGGTTCATTGCCCATACCGATCTGGGACTTTCGTCGGTACTGCATCGCTACAGTACCCGGCTCTACCAGTTTATGTCCACCGATAGCCTCATGTTCGGCACTACGATCGGGCAGATGCAGCAGGCCGTGATCCGGGAACTGCAGCCGCAGTTTAACCGATTGGAAGACGAGTCGCTCTACCAGCAGTTTGCCCTGCACGGCGACCCGGCCGTACGCGTGTTCGCGCCCGAAAAGCCCGACTACGCGCCCCGGCGAGCCGCCTTGCGCCCCTACGACGGATTGCCCGTGACGGCCGCCACGGACTCGTTCCGGATCGAGGTGGTGGCGGCCAACTTTGGCCGCGCCGTCAACGACTCCCTCTGGGTGGCCGTCGAACAAAGGCTGCCCAGCGGTGCCCTCCGCCTGATCGGGCCATTTCAGGTGGCCCCGCTGCTGCGCGAAGACACGTTGCGGTTCAACGTACTTTCGGCCGGACCCGCTTCGGCAGGCAATAATCGCTTCCGGGTGATCCTCGACTTCGGCGATTCCATTCCCGAACTAGACGAAACCAACAACACGGTGGACATCGAAGCCTTTTTGCCCGCATCGGGCGTGCGGGCCTTGCTGCCGACCGAGTTCAGCATGGTAGGGCAGAATACGCTGACGCTGGTGGCCGAGTCCAACAACTTCTTCGAGCGCAACCGGACGTACCTCTTCGAACTGGACACGACCATTTTCTTTAACAGCATCATCAAGCGGGCCACCAGCATCACGGCCGACCGGATTGCGGTGTGGGACCTGGCGCCGCCGCTCGGTCGGGACAGCACCGTCTATTACTGGCGGGTACGCTTTGCCGACGACGAAAACTGGAACCAGAGTTCGTTTGTGCACATTCCGCAAACGCCCGAAGGCTGGTCGCAGAGCCACCGCTACCAGTTCCGGAAATCTATCCTGGAGGGCATTCGCTTTGCCGAGCCTACCCAGCGGTGGGCTTTCGTCAACGACACGTTCCGCATCGAGGCGGCCAGCGCGGGCCAGAACTTCGAGGGGAACGCCACTTTGCCCGGTGGCCGGAGTTTCCGGGCCCGGTTTGCGTTGGTGCTCAATGGGCAGCCCCTGGCCAACACCAGCCCGGCCAACGACTGTCCCAGCAACCGTTCGTACGTGGCCTGTACGGCCTTCGACCAGTTTACGCTGGAGCCATACCTGGCCCTGCGCCTCGATCCAGACCCGGATTTTACCTACGCCTGCGGCGTGACGCCCTACCTGATCAATCGGATTTTTAATGGTGATGTGCAGAATGCCAACGTGGCCCGCCTCAACCAGTTCATAGACGCCGTCCCGACGGGCGACTACGTAGTGATCGTGGCCCACAACGCTTCTAACCAACAAGTGACCTACCAGACCTGGAACAACAACGTGGATGTGTTCGGTAAGATGGTGAGTGATTTGGGAGCCAATGCCAATAATCTCAATGCCCTCCGCAACGGCGATCCCTACATTCTGTTTAGTCGCAAGGGTGCTGCGCCCAATACGGCCTCTGAGCGCATTCCCCGGGCCGACTCGCTCAATATTGACGGCCAGCCCGTCGCCACGCAGGCCCAACAGGTGCGCCTCGACACCACCTTCGTCAGTTCGCGGATTGCGGGGTCGGTCACTTCGCCGCTCATCGGGCCAGCCACGCAGTGGACGGCCTTGCACCACCACATCCCGACGGCCAACAGCGAAGACTACCGCTTCGACCTGTTCGGTGTGGACAGTGAAGGCACGGCCACGTTGCTGTATTCGGGCAAGCCCACATCTCCGTTTCCGCTGACGCCCGACGTGATCAACGCTGTCCAGCACCCGTTCTTGCGGTTGCGCGTGACGCTCAAAGACTCGGTAGCGCAGGTGCCCCCACCGCTGCGGCGTTGGCAGGTGACCTACGAGGGCGTGCCCGAAGGCATTTTTGTGTCGGCCGATGCCAACGATTATCAGGTACCCGACAAGCAGGAAGGCCAGACCTTCGACCTGGCCTTTGGCTTTCGCAACATTTCGGGGCGCGACTTTGCCCAGCCCATCGCCGTGCGCTACGAACTCAATCACCCGCAAGGGCAAGTGGTGGACACCGTGACGCTGCGTGCCCTGGCGGCGGGCGACACGCTGCGCTTTGTGCTGCCCCTCGAAACCATTGGCCGCCAAGGAGAAAATACGCTGCTGGTCAACTTCAACCCGCGCCTGCAGCCCGAAGCCTACTACGAAAACAACGCCTATCAGCTCAGTTACCGCGTGCTGGGCGACGAGACCAACCCCGTGCTGGACGTGACCTTCGACGGCACCCGGATCATGGACGGCGACATTGTGTCGCCCAGCCCCCTGATCACGGTGCGCCTCAAGGACGAAAACCCGTTTTTCCGCATCGAAAGCCCCGACAACGTACGGCTGTTTTTGCGCCGTCCCGGCGAGAGTGGCGATTTTCAGCAGATTGCCTCTAATGACCCGGCCGTATCGTGGACGACCATGGCCGACCAAAACGACTTTCGCCTGACCTACCAACCCGAAGAATTGGGCGATGGTCTGTACACGTTGCGCGTACAGGGCGAAGATGCCTCGGGCAATGTGGCGGGTGCGCTCGACTATCAGGTAAATTTTGAAGTAATCAACGAGGCCTCCATCACGCATTTTTATCCCTATCCCAATCCGTTCACGACCAGCACGCGCTTTGTCTTTACGCTGACGGGACGCGCGGTGCCCGAACACCTCAAGGTGCAGATCTTCACCGTCACGGGCAAAGTGGTGCGCGAGATTCAGCGGGAGGAGCTAGGACCCATTCGCATTGGCCACAACGTGACCGAATTTGCCTGGGACGGCACCGACCAGTTTGGCGATCGGCTGGCCAACGGCGTGTACCTCTACCGCGTGCTGGTGCGCGACAGCCAGGAAGCCTTCGAACACCGCGAAACGGCGGGCGACAAATACTTCAAGAAAAATTTCGGGAAGATGTACATCCTGCGCTGATCACGGTGCCGGATGTAGCTGCGCAAGTTGTTGGCGAATCCTGACCCGAATCCGGGCATCTTGGGGAAAGACTGGCCTGGCTGTAGGTGTTCGGGTAGGGAATAATTCCTTTGCTGTCGGGGGCGGCGGATACCAAAGACGGGCGGGTGCGCAGTTGTCGCTTCCGACCAGCGTGTGCAAGCTGTTGAGTCAACCTGCCTTGCCCCAATTTGGCCGCCAGCGGGTGGGTAGGCCCAAGCGATTTCGGATTTTGGGATGGGCAGAATTGCGCAAAAACCCGTAACCTAGGCCTACGAACCTTACTGACTGACTATGATCCATACCCTTGACCTACACTTTTTGGCGCACCGCGACACCATCGCGGCCTTTCTGCTTATCACCGACGCAGGCCCCGTCCTGATCGAAACGGGGCCCCACAGCACCTTCCAAACCCTGGAGGCCGCCCTACGGCCGCACGGCTACGCGCCCGCCGACATTGGGCACGTGCTGCTGACCCACATTCACCTCGACCACGCGGGGGCCGCCTGGGCACTGGCCGAGCGGGGCGCCAAGGTGTACGTTCACCCCTTCGGCGCCACTCACCTCAGCGATCCTTCCAAGCTGATGGACTCGGCCCGGCGCATCTACCAGGACCAGATGGATCGCCTCTGGGGCGACATGCGGGCCATTGCGTCGGACCAGTTACAGACCGTGGCCCACGGCCAGACGCTGTCATTTGGCAGCACCGACGTCCGAGCCTGGCACACGCCGGGTCACGCCGTACACCACGTCGCCTGGCAAGTAGGAGAGGCCCTCTTTTCGGGCGACGTGGCGGGCGTACGGATCGGCGACGGCCCCGTGGTGCCGCCCTGTCCGCCGCCCGACATCCACATCGAAGACTGGCAAAACTCGCTGCGGCTGATCCGGGAGTTGGGCGTACGGACGCTCTACCTGACCCACTACGGCCCCGAAACGCAGGTCAACGCCCACCTCGACGAGCTCGAGGCGCGGTTGCTGAGCTGGGCCGAGTGGATGCGCCCGCGCTACGAAGCCGGCACGCCCGCAAGCGAGATCACCCCGGTGTTTCAGGCGTTTGTCCGGCGCCAGCTCGCGGCCGCCGGGGTGGAAGGCGAGCACCTGGATCAGTACGAGGCCGCCAATCCGGCCTGGATGAGCGTGGCGGGACTGCTGCGCTACTGGAAAAAGAAACTCGCGGCTTAGGTCAAAAAAAAGCCCCGCTGCAAATGCAACGGGGCTTTTCACTCAAATCCAGAAGCTGTTTAGCTGCCGCAAGCCTCGCAACCGTCGGGGTCGTCGAGCGAGCAGCTCATGTCGGCGCGGCTTTGGTCAACGACCGATTCGGCCTGGCGCTGGTTGGCGGGTGTGCCGCGCAGCAGCGAAGTTTCGGCTTGCTTTTCGACCGTAAACTTGATGGCGTCGGCGGCGGCCATGGTCCGCAAGTAGTACATGCCCGTCTTGAGCCCTTTCTTCCAGGCGTAGAAGTGCATGGAAGTCAGTTTGCCGAAGTTGGGATCCTTGAGGTGGATGTTGAGGCTCTGGCTTTGGCAAACGTAGGCCCCCCGGTCGGCGGCCATGTCAATGATCGTTTTCTGGCTGATCTCCCAGACAGTCTTGTAAATGTCTTTGATATGCTGGGGAATTTCGGAGATGTGTTGCACCGAGCCGTCGGCCTCGATGAGGCGGTTTTTCATCTTGTCGTTCCAGAGGCCCAGCGCGACCAAGTCATTGAGCAGGTGTTTGTTGACCACCACGAACTCGCCCGACAGCACCCGGCGGGTGTAGATGTTGGACGTATAAGGCTCGAAGCACTCGTTGTTGCCCAGAATTTGCGACGTGGAGGCCGTGGGCATGGGCGCCACCAACAGCGAGTTGTAGGCCCCGTGCATCTTGACCTCCTGGCGGAGAGCTTCCCAGTCCCAACGGCCCGAGTCGGGCGTCACGCCCCACAGGTCGAACTGGAAGATGCCCTGCGACAGGGGCGAACCCGCAAACGAACTGTAGGGGCCATTCTCTTTGGCCAGATCTACTGACGCCTTCATGGCCGCGTAGTAGATCGTCTCGAAGATGTGGCGGTTGAGTCCCTGCGCTTCTTCCGACTCGAAGGGCATCCGCAGCAGGATGAACGCATCGGCCAACCCCTGCACCCCCAGCCCGATGGGCCGATGCCGCAGGTTCGAGTTGCGGGCCTCTTCGACGGGGTAGTAGTTGATGTCAATGATGCGGTTGAGGTTGCGCGTCACCTGGTAGGTGACTTCGTAGAGCTGGTCGTGGTCGAAGTAGCGCTGGCCATTGGCGCCTTCCTGCACAAACTTGGGCAAGGCCAAGCTGGCCAGGTTGCAGACGGCCGTTTCGTCAGGGGCGGTGTATTCAATTATTTCAGTGCACAAGTTACTCGACTTGATCGTACCCAGGTTTTGCTGGTTCGACTTGCGGTTGGCGTGGTCCTTATAGAGCATGTAGGGCGTGCCGGTTTCGGTCTGCGACTCGAGGACCTCGAACCACAAATCCTGGGCGCGCACCTTGCGGCGGGCGCGGCCTTCGCGCTCGTACTTCTCATAGAGTCGCTCAAACTCTTCGCCCCAGGCATCGGCCAGGCCGGGGGCCTCGTGCGGGCAAAACAGCGACCACTCTTCGTTGGCTTCGACGCGGCGCATAAACAAGTCCGAAATCCAGAGGGCGTAGAACAAATCGCGGGCGCGCATTTCTTCCTTGCCGTGGTTTTTCTTCAGGTCGAGCCAGTCGAAGATGTCGGCGTGCCAGGGTTCGAGGTAAA
>DAIRSZ010000103.1:0-7830 GCA_036804165.1 Catalimonadaceae bacterium
GAACAGTTTACGATTGAAGGCAAAAAACTTATTGCCGCCTAGGTCGCCTTTGGGCGTGATGGCAAGCCTGGTACTGGCCTTGGTGCACGCCTGCGCCCCCGAGCCCTCGCTCGAAGACTACGCCGCTCAGGTGCGGCTGGCCGCCCGGCCGGGCCCGCACGTACGGAACTACCTCGATGATCTGAAAACCCCGGCGGACGCCTCACCCGCCGACGTGCTGGCCACTGCCTACTATGACCTGCTGCCCCGCTGGACGTACGCTGAAGACCCACCCGACGAAGACCATTTTGCCCCGGCCGAACACACGCTGGGCAACGGGCAGTTGCGGGGCGACTGCGAAGATTTTGCCGTGCTGATGCTGGCCATCTGCCAAGCCCTCGACCTCGAAGGCCGCCTTTGCCTGGCCCAGCGGCGCGACTCGCTCAGCGGGCACGTGTGGGCCGAAGTGACCCTAAGCGCCGCCGCCGACTACGACGCCGCCTTTGCCCAACAAATCGGGCGGCTTTTTGGGACGGCTGCCGTGCCCTATGCACGCGCCGGCAAGGTGTACCTGGCCTTTGTGGCTCCCCAAGACTTTGCGCGCTATCGGCCCACGCACTACGTAGGCCCCAATGGCGCTCTCGTGGAGGCACCCCCGCTACGCGCCGAACTGCTCTAGTCGTTTTGCGTACCTATATACTATACCCTTTAACCAAACCACCATTCGTACGCTTGTCTGACCTTACCCAACCCCTTACCGCAGAAGAATACAAAGATTTACACAACGCAGAGTTTTTTATTCGCAAAGCCCACATCACCGAGCAAATCCGCTTGCAATTACAGCGGCTGCGCGACCAGTTGCGTCCCTCGCTGACTGGTTTTCCGTTGCCCGAAGGCGTAGATACCCGCCAAGGCAAAATCAGCCGGGGCGAGCAGTACCGCGGCCTCCCCTACCTGATGCTCGACTTTCCGCGCCTGTTTCGGGCCAACGACGTCTTTGCCTGCCGGACGATGTTCTGGTGGGGAAATTTTTTTAGCCTGAGCCTGCACCTGGAGGGACACAGCCTGCGCTATTACCAACCCGAACTGCTCGGGATGGTGCCTGCGCTGCGCGATAGCGATGTGCTGATCGGCGTGGGACCCACGCCCTGGGAGCACCACCTGGCACCAGATAACTGCCAACCCGCCCACCAGTTTGGAAACGGAGAGCTGGCCCATCACTTCCGGACGCACCCTTTCTGCAAGCTCGTCCGGACGTATCCCCTCCGTGACTACGCCACCTTTGCCGACGATGCCACCCGGCAGGTGCGTCAGTGGCTGGAGGCATTGCACCGCAGCGATCTGTAGCTTGGGCGGGCCAATTACCCGCGCGAAGTCTAAACAATTGGCTTTGCTCGTTGCTTGAAGTAGCAGTTTATAGCCACTACACACGCATAACTCCTATGTTTGGTCTGTTCAAATCTGGTCCTGAGCGCGAAAAAGCGCGTTTGCAAAAAGAATACGAGAAATTGCTGCGCGAAGCCCGCGACATCCAGCGGAGTGGCGACATGAAGGCTTTTGCCCTCAAGTCGGCCGAGGCCGACAAAGTCGCCGACAAAATCCGGAGCCTCTGAGGGTAGCTGCCAGCACCGACAGGTACCCTCCCCCAAGTTTGAAATGGCCCTTTTGGCCGACACCCCGCAGGCTATTACCTTCGTTGTGTCGTAGGCCACTTGCTATTGGGTTTCGCTCGCGACAATAGCCCGCAATGCCTGGGAAGCACCGCCTTATGATTCAATTTCTCAAAGCACGTTTACGTCCCCTCTGGATACCCATTCGCCGCCAATTCCGGCAAGGCAAACGTCACCTTTGGAATGTACGGCGTCACCTGCCCACGGGCGATCCTCGCCCCAATCCGCCCCGACACCTTGCCTCGCTACAAGCCTGGACAGCTCGCGCATCCGCCGCATCGTTTTACGTACGAGAAGCTTTTGCCGCGCATACGTTGCACCGAGACCCTCCACGCACCCAAGAAAGTGTCGTGCACTGGAAGTTTAAAGACGAATACGTCCGTGCCAGCCCGGCGGCTCAAGTGCTCGCGTTGGCCCACGGCCGGTTCTGGGCCAATCCCGGGGGGGTTACCAATTGCGTAGCCACCATTACGCCCGACGACTGCCTGGTCGAAGATTTTTCGTTAGAATATGGCGCTAGGGGCCGACAGATGCGCATCTTCCAAGCGTGGAAGCTCGATCAGCCGCACTTTCTCCCCGGTCGAGTAGCCGTGCTGACAGCGGCCAAGGCCAACATCTACTTCCACTGGATAACCGACCTGCTGCCCCGGCTAGCCATCTTGCAGGCCGCTGGCTATGACCTACGTTCGATTGACTACTTTGTGGTGAATAGCCAGGAGGCCGCCTTTCAGCGAGAAAGTCTGGCAAAGTTGGGCATCCCCAATCAGAAAATTGTCGAGAGCCAGCGATATCCACACGTGCAGGCCGAGCAATTGCTGGTGCCCTCGCTGCCCGGCGTACCGGGCAACCCCACCGACTGGTCGGCTGACTTTTTGCGGCGGCATCTGCCCGAAAACACCTCGATGCCTACGCCCGACCGCCGCCTGTACGTATCGCGCCGCACGGCGCAGTACCGGCGGGTGCGCAACGAAACGGCCGTAGAAAATTTGTTGAAAGCCCACGGCTTCGAGGTAGTATTGCCCGATCGGCTCTCGTTGCAAGAGCAGATCGAAACCTTCCGCAGTGCCCAATGCATCGTGGCCCCGCACGGCGCAGCCCTCACCAACCTCCTGTTCTGTCAGCCGGACACGCACGTACTCGAGTTTTTTGCGCCTACCTACGTCAACGCCTGCTATTACGCCACCTGTCAACTGCTGGGCCTCTCCTACACCTACCTGATTGGCGAGGGGCCGCGGCCCCCCGAGGGCAAAGACCCCCACCAGGCCGGCGAAGACATCACCGTACCGCTCCCAGGGCTGGCCGCCTGGCTGGCGCAGGTCAGCGCATAGTTGTTGCGGGTGCAAACCAGCCCCGCAGGTCCTTGCTGCTTTCCAGCGCCCGCTGCGTGGCGGGCGGCAGGTTGGGGAAAAAGTCAAGCCCCGTTAGGGTTTCGAGCTGGGAAATAGTGACCACAAAATTTGGCAGCGGCTCCGACGATCCTTTATTTTCCATCAAAAAGCCGATGGCCCGGATGTCCGGTTCTACGCCGTCGAGCACTATTTTATAGTAGTACGTAGGTACGGATACCTGATTGTCGCCGATGGTGGGCAGTTTGCCCGCCAGCACGGGTCCCGTCACGACGTACACCTCGCCGTGCTGGATGGCCCAGCGACGCACCTGTTCTTCGAGTTCACGCCAGATGCCCCGGTTGAAGGCCGAGGCCTGCGGGCTGATGTTGGTCATCAAAAAAGATTCTTCCATGGCCCGCTGCGACCATTTCATGTCGCCTGCCGGGGCCAGGTGGCCCCGGTCGAAGCCCGAGCCTCGATAGTCGGCTGGCGTGGCCGAACGCACCCGGCTTTCTTCCCGAAAATTGTTGTAGCGCGGCTCGTCGCCGCTGGCCCGTTCGGCCGAAAGGCGGTAGGCCACCCACGAGGCCTGGCGGTGGCGTTCGTTGTAGCTGAGCGCGAACCCGGTGTAGCGCAGTTTCTGCTCGCCAGGCAACTGGGTGGGGTGGTAGAAATCGGGGACCCGCGTGAGGGTGGCAGCCGAGATGGGAGCCGGATCGGGGCGCGGGCGGGATGGCCGGGCCGTACGGGGCGTTGCGGGCTTCTTTGGCGGTGCTGAGGGGGTCGCTGTCGGCGGAGGCGCGCTGCTATCGGGCCTGGCCAGTTCGCGCAAAGGGCCTCGCACCGGGTCGAAGGCCGGGCGGTGCGTGCTGACCTCGTACACCACCACTACGGCTGCCAGCAACAGCAACACCCAAAAAAGGATCTTGTAAAGGTCGGGGCCAGTCCTGACAGGTTTGGCTTGCTTGCGTTTGCGGGTCATCGTATTCGGAAATGCAACCCGAAGGTAGGGCACGCCCCGGTCGCACCCAAACCCATCGCGGGGTTCATTGTGGGACGTGCGCCAGAGAATGGCGGGCCACCAGGCTCGCTTTGCGTAACGCTTTTGCCATCATGCACAGAGCTGCTTGCCCACGCCGTGTTTCAGGTGGTTTGCCCAGTAGGAAAACACCCCAGGGGTGGCTCGTGCCTGCTCCAATCTATGCCATAATGCGTGGCGGCATACTGGGCGGCATACCGATTGGCTTGCTGCTCGTACCATCGTAGGCTGTGGCTGGTGAGGCCCCGCCCGATGGGTCGCGCCGTGGCGGCACTGAAAAGGCTTGGCAAGCCCACCACCAGCAAGTACAGCGGCCCCCACCGCTGGCTCTGAAACGTATGTCCGTATTCGTGCAGGCACAGCGGATCGCGCGCTACGTCTGCATCGTGCGCGTGCAGGCTTAGGCCAATGTGGTGACCCAACGACACCCCGTGGCGCACGCGCCTGCCCGTCCCGATCGAAAAAGTGGCCCCTCCCCGATGCTTTATTTTGTCTATATCTCCTACAATATTGCGCCATTGGACGTAGGCATGCCCGATGGTGGTTTGCGGCAGCTCCCAGCTAAAGCGGCTAATACCCTGCCAGGTCTGGCCAAAAAAAGATCGGTGCTCGTCGAGGTAGCAACCACCCAACAGTATTTGCCGGGCATTGCCCAGCACGCGCCAGTCGCGATGCCAAAGGCCGCGGCCCACGCCGACCGCGAGGGCCACGGCCAGGGCAGTGCCATAGGTAGCGCCCGCACCCCGGCGCACGGTACAGGCGATTGGCGTATGCCTGACCGCCGTACCCCCCAGTGCCAGCAAGCCACCGGCCAAGGCCCCACTACCGAAGGCCCGGGCCCAATGACGAAATCGCTGCGGCTGGCCGTCGTTCGGTTGCTGGCCGGCATTGGCCGTGCCGAAGGCCACGGCCGCCACTGTCGCGGCGATGATCAAGGGTTTTTTTTGGTTAGGAATCACCCCTAGGCGTACGCAACGCGCCTACAAACGGATAGCCACCGCTCCGAAGTAGGACGCACGCGGTTTGGATTGGCCGATATGCGGCCAGAAGCGGCCGTGCTGTCACCTAGCCTACCCTCAGGGACACACGCACGCGGGGCCGATGGTGCCGTTGTCGAACTGCACGGCCACGGGCTGCAACTGGCGCGTCACCTCGATGGGCGTGGGCGCATCGGCAAACCGCAGGGGTGCCGCCACGTCGGCGAGCACGGCAAACACGAGCGTGAAGAGCACCGCCCCGTCGGGCAGACTTATGCCCTGGAGGGTGGCGTCGTCCCAACTGAAGGTAAGCACGCCCGGCGCAGCGGTGTGAAAATTGGCCGCCGACAGCCCCGGTAACCCGAAGGCGGTCACCGACTGGAAAGTAGCTACGTCGGCGGGCCACTGCATCGAAAACTGGCTGGTCGTAACCTGTCCAAAGGCCTGCACCCGCACGTCGAGGCGCCGCTCGGTGGGGTGCGTGGGGGGCTGGGGCACCGCCGAAAATGTGGGGGGTTGGGCCACAGCCTGCGGGCTGGCCAAACTCAAGCCAATTAGGGCCAAGCCAATGATCCAGACCCGATTGCTCCGCCAAGCGATTCGAAAGTGTTGCATACGTTAGGTGACAACGCTAAAAATATCTAATCCCCGCACGGGGGCCACCGTGTGCGTCACGGCCGTCACCCGCGCCCTGGGTGGCCCCTGCCGACACCAGGCCAGCAGTTGCTGGAGCGCCGACTCGGGGCCTTCGGCTTCGATGTACACCGAGCCATCCGGCTCGTTGCGCACAAAGCCCCGCAGGTTCAGCCCCAGGGCCACGTCGCGGGTGCTGGCCCGAAAAAACACACCCTGCACCTTGCCCCGAACCCGAATCTGATAGTGTATCATAGTCAGTGTATGAGAGGTAATGTACGCAGCCATGGGCCAAGCGACTGAAAATCAACGGGTTCGAAAATTAGGCAGGGACATCGGCTAGGTTCATACGTTTTTTGCCAGATTTGTACATCCGTAAGCTAACCCATGCAGCAGACACTTTCTTTTCTCGGCCAACTGGCCCACCACAACGACCGCGCCTGGCTCGACGCCCACCGCGACCAGTACGAGGCCGCCCGGGCCGAGTTTGCCGACCTGGTGCGTCGGCTGCTGTTCGGCCTGGCCGAAACTGACCCGGCCTACGGAATGCACGAACCCAAAGAAATGATCTTTCGCTTGCACCGCGACGTGCGCTTTTCGAAGGATAAACGTCCGTACAAAACCAATTTTTCGGCCTTTTTTGCCCCTGATGGCAAAAAGAGCCGCCTGGCCGGGCACTACCTGCAAATTCAGCCCGGGGGCGGCTCGCTGCTGGCCGTGGGGTGCTTTCAGCCCCCGGCCGACGATTTGCGCCGCATCCGCCAAGAGATTGACTACGACGGCGATGCGCTGCGTGCCACGTTAGACGCCCCCCCTTTCCGCGAGGCTTTTGGCCCGCTGCAAGGCGCCCGGCTGCAACGCCCGCCCAAAGGCTATGCCGCCGACCACCCGCACCTGGAGCTGTTGCAGCACAAAGATTTTCTGGCCATGCGCTCCCTGTCCGACGCGCAGGTGCTCGACCCTTCGCTCCCCGACCAAATCCTGGCAGCCTGGGCCGCGGCCCGACCCTTCGCGACATTCATCAACCGCGCCCTGACCGAGCCCGACGCCTAACGCCGCAAGCCGATGCCCATCTCGATGTAGTCGGCCTTGCGGAAATAGGCTTTTAGGTGGAGGTTGGCGTAGAGGTGTTCGCCGAAATAGTACTTGACGCCGTAGCGCTGGTAGCCCCGGCGATAGAACTGGTAGGGCAAAAAGAGGTAGTAGCCGCCCTGGGCCAGCACCGACAGTTGCCCGAAATAAAACTCGGCCCCAGCCATCGTCCCGACCTGCCAGGGCACCACGCCGCCCGGCGGCGGGGTCAGTTGGCGCCAGTAGAACTCGCTATCCAACGAAGTATCGTAGCAGAGATCGCCCCCGGCGTTGAGCGAAAAGTAGCGCGAGGGGCGGTAGGAGCCGTAGCCCGACACCACGTAGGCGGGCCAGCGGCGGGCTTCGCTCTGGTGTATCTCTTTGGTGCCGCGCAGCAGCATCAGATCCAGGTGCCAGGACGGCACGAAGGGCGCAAAGGCATCGGCGGTTTGTCGCTGCAACGGCTGCGGCCGGGGCACGTGCCGCAGGCCCGCGCTCAGCAACGGAAAGTTCATGCCGTTGTTGGGCAGCCGCAGCGCTCCGTTAGAGAAATGAACAAATGACAAACTCAGCAGCCCTTCCCAGTGGGGTGTCACGGCCCAGTAGGCCGACAGTTCGCCTTGCAGCACAAAGCTGAGGCGGTTGCTGACGGCCAGGTTGAGGGGGTTGCGCGCGCGGTCGTAGATTTTGGTGGAATAGACCAGGCCCGTGGTGGGCGCAAAGCCCAGGCGAAAGCGGCGGGCCCGCCGCAGGATCAGTTCGAGGCGGGCCGTGGTGGTGAGGGCCTGGCCCAGTTCGGGGATATTGAAGTCGTAGAAGGCGGCGTCGAGCCCGATGTGGGGATAGTTGTAGAGGCGTTCCCAGGCGCGGCGGCCCCGCGTGGCCTTCACGGCCCCCAGCCGCACGCCGTAGGCGTGCGGAAACTGCACCAGCGGCGTCTGGCTGCGGTAGCGCAGCACGGCTGCGTAGCCCGTACGGGCCTCGATGGCCCACTGGCTGACGGGCGGGGCGACCTGCGCCTCGGATTTAGTGATTCCGACGCTGCCCAAAAGAATAGTCAATAAGAAAGCAGCAACCAATCGGGAGCGCACAACGAGGATAGCTTTGGGCCAAGATAGGACAAAATATAAAGA
>DAIRSZ010000104.1:0-7814 GCA_036804165.1 Catalimonadaceae bacterium
CCAGCACCACCGCGTCGGGATCCAGCAGGTTGATCACGGGGCCCAGCGCCCGCCCGAAAAAGTCGAGCAAGCGTCGGCGCGTGGCCGCTGCGGCCAGGTCGGTGTCGGCCCGCTGCATAATTTCGGGCAGCGGCCGGGCCGTGCCGCTCTGTTGGGCGTAGAACCGTTCCAGCGACGGCCCGGCCAGCACCGTCTCGACGCAGCCCGTGCGTCCGCAGTAGCAGGGGCCGCCCGATGCATCGAGAAAGTTGTGCCCCCACTCGCCCCCGATGCCGTGGCGGCCCGCCACCACTTGGCCGTTGACCACCACACCTCCGCCCACCCCCGTGCCGAGGATGATGCCAAACACCGTGGCCCCGGCGGGCAGGTGCGCCGCCGCGCCCCAGCGAGTTTCGGCCAGCGCAAAGCAGTTAGCATCGTTGGCCAGGGCTACGGGCACGCCCAGCGCCGTGGCCAGGTCGTCGGCAAAGGGCCGTCCGTTGAGGCAAGTTGTATTGCTATTTTTGAGCAGGCGGATGCCCGGATCGAGCGTACCGGGCGTGCCGATGCCTATCCGGGTAGGCAGCGCACCCACCTCGCGGCCGAGCTGGCCAACCAATCTTTGCACCTGCCCGACGATGTGGTCGTAGCCTTGGCTGGCCTCGGTAGGTACACGGCGGCGGGCCAGCACTTCGGGTGCGCCCGTAGAATGGGGCCGTACCACGACGCCTTCTATTTTGGTACCGCCCAGGTCAATGCCCCAGTGCCACTCGTCCATAGCTGCTTCAGATAATCATGCCGGCCGCCACCGTCTCGAAGGTGTCTTCGTCCACCAGAATGAGGCTGCCGGTGGTGCGGTTGCGGCCGTAGCTGTCGTAGAACAAGGGCAAGGTGGTGCGCAAACGTACGCGGGCCATGTCGTTCATGCCGATGTGGTGGTCGTCTTCGATGCGGTGCAAGGTGTTGATATTGACCTTGTAGCGCACCTCTTTGACCAGACACCGCACTTCGCGCGTGGTGTGCCGCAGCAGGTATTTGCCGCGAGGGCGCAGGCCCTGGCGGTGCAGCCAGCAGATCATCACCTCGATGTCTTGCCCTACTTCGGGCTGGTTGTTGGTGCGCACGATCATGTCGCCCCGGCTAACGTCAATGTCGTCTTCGAGGGTAACCGTGACCGACATGGGCGCAAAGGCTTCTTCTACGGGGCCTTCGAAGGTATCAATGCTGCGGATGTGGGAGGTAAAGCCACTGGGCAGCACCAGTACTTCGTCGCCGGGCTTGTAAACCCCACTGGCAATGCGCCCGGCGTAGCCGCGGTAGTCGTGGTGGTCGGGCGAATGCGGACGGATGACGTATTGCACCGGAAAGCGGCAATCCACGTGGTTGTAGTCGCTGGCAATGTGAATCGTTTCGAGGGTATAGAGCAGGGTGGGCCCTTCGTACCAGGGCATGTGCGCCGACCGATCCACTACATTGTCGCCCAGCAGGGCGCTGATGGGCACAAAGCGAATGTCTTTGATCTCCAGCTTGGCCGCGAACCGTTTGAAGTCGGCTACGATCTGGTCGTACACCTGCTGATCGTAGTCCACCAAGTCCATCTTGTTGATGCAAATGAGCAGGTGCGGAATCTTGAGCAGCGAGGCGATGAAGGCGTGTCGGCGGGTTTGTTCGACCAACCCCTTGCGGGCATCAATCAGTACCAGGGCCAGGTTGGCCGTCGAGGCCCCCGTGACCATGTTGCGCGTGTATTCGATATGTCCGGGCGTGTCGGCGATGATAAACTTACGACGGGGCGTGGCAAAATAGCGGTAGGCCACGTCAATCGTGATGCCCTGCTCGCGTTCGGCCTTGAGGCCATCGGTGAGCAGCGAAAGGTCCACGTGCGAAAGCCCCTTTTGCTGACTGCTCTGCTCGACGGCGGCCAGTTGGTCTTCGAAGATGGCCTTGCTGTCGTAAAACAATCGTCCGATGAGGGTGCTCTTGCCGTCGTCCACACTGCCGGCGGTCGTAAACCGCAGCAGTTCCATGTCCAGATAGGTATTCATAAGTTCGGGTTGACCAGATCAAAAATAGCCCAGGCGTTTACGGTCTTCCATGGCCGTTTCGGAGCGTTTGTCGTCGGAGCGTGTGCCCCGCTCCGTAACGCGCGAAGTGGCCACCTCAGCGATAATTTCTTCGAGGGTGGCTGCCGCTGACTGCACCGCGCCCGTGCAGGTCATGTCGCCCACCGTGCGAAAGCGCACCTGCATCGGCACGGGACTTTCGTCGGGTTTGAGGGGCATGCCGTCGCGGTGATAGAGCAGGCTGCCGTCGCGCTCGATGATCGGGCGCTCGTGCGTGAAATAGATGCTGGGCAAGCGCAACTTTTCGAGCAGGATGTACTGCCAAACGTCCATTTCCGTCCAGTTCGAGATAGGGAACACCCGGAAGTGCTCGCCCATCTGCTTGTGACCATTGAAGAGGTTCCACAACTCGGGCCGCTGGTTTTTGGGGTCCCACTGGCCAAACTCGTCGCGGTGGGAGAAGAACCGTTCCTTGGCCCGGGCTTTTTCTTCGTCGCGGCGGGCACCGCCCATGGCGCAGTCAATCTTGTGGGCCTCGATGGTATCGAGCAGCGTGACGGTCTGGAGGGCGTTGCGGCTGGCGTTGAGGCCCTTTTCTTCCTTGACCCGCCCCTCGTCAATGGACTGCTGCACCGAGCCGACGATCAGCCGCGCCCCGATCTCGGCCACGAACTGATCGCGGAAGGCGATCGTCTCGGGGAAGTTGTGGCCCGTGTCCACGTGCACCAACGGAAAGGGAATGCGGGCCGGGTGAAAGGCCTTGCGGGCCAGGTGGGCCACGATGATAGAGTCTTTGCCCCCCGAAAACAGCAGGGCGGGCCGCTCGAACTGCGCCACCACCTCGCGGATCACGAAGATGGATTCGGCCTCTAGCTCGCGCAAATGGTTGAGATTGTAACTTTCCATAAAATCACTTTGACCTCCAGAGCAGGAGGCAGTCATCACCGTCCCGCTGTCTTTTATTCAATCGGACAAATTTAGGGGTTGGCGGGCCACGTCAATCGGGGGCGAAGGTAATCACACACCTGCGCCGCACAAACTTCAAGCGCGTGGGCGTGGGTGCGCACCACCAGTTCGGGCGCAACGGGGGCCTCGAAGGGCGACGAAATGCCCGTAAAATCCGGAATTTCGCCCCGGCGAGCCTTGGCATACAGCCCCTTGACGTCGCGCTGTTCGCACACCTCGAGGGGGCAATCTACGAACACTTCTACGAAGGCACCCGGGGCCAGCCGCTGCCGGATGCGGTCGCGGTCGGCCTGGAAAGGCGAGATAAAGGCCGTCAGCACCACCAGGCCCGCGTCCACCATCAGGCGGGCCACCTCGCCGATGCGCCGAATATTTTCGGTGCGGTCGGCCGCCGAAAACGTCAGATCGGCATTGAGTCCGGTGCGTACATTGTCGCCGTCGAGCAGGTAGGTATGGCGCCCTTCGGCGAAGAGTTGCTGCTCAACGCGGTTGGCCAGCGTGGATTTGCCCGAGCCGGACAAGCCCGTGAACCACACCACGAGCGCTCGCTGGCCATGTTGCTGGCCTCGCCGGGCGGCGTCAATGGTGTGGGTATGAGGAATGATGTGCAATTCGGGCGGCATACGTCAGCTAATCAGGCCGTGACGGACAAGAATATAGATTAGGCAAGTTAGGGAATAAACCAGGGTGACAGGCAAGCCGATGCGCAGAAAGTCGCGCAGCGTGTAGCTGCCCGGCCCAAACACCATCAGGTTGGTCTGGTAGCCGAAGGGCGTCAGAAAGGCCGCCGAAGCCCCGAAGGCAATGGCCAAGTAGAAGGGCATACCCGGCAGGCCTAGGTCTTGCACTACCGAATAAGCCACCGGAAACACAATGGCGACCGAGGCAGCATTGGTCACGAAGGTGGTCAGCACTACCGTCAGCACGAACAGCCCGCCCAGGATGGCCGCCGTGCCCAACGGGTGCAGCAGCACGACCAGCTGGTGGGCCAGCAGTTCGGCCGCCCCGGTTTTGATCAGCGCATTGCCCAGCGAAAGGGCCAGCACCAAGATCAGCACCATCTCGATGTCCACAGCCCGGCGGGCATCGCCCACCGTGATGAGTTGCAGCAGCACCGCCAGCAGCAACAGCAGCAACAGGGTATAAAATAGGGAATACAACCCCAGCACCAAGCCCAGCACCGCCAAGGGCGCCAGCAATACAAACAGGCGCAAGCGCCGCTGGTTGCCGGCCGGCACCGACTTGAGGGTCGAGATCAGGTACAGCTCGCGGGCCGCGAGCGGGTTGCGGGCAAAGCCCTGCGCGATGGTCAGCAGCAGCAAGTCGCCCGCTGCCAGGCGCATGTCACCGATCTTGCCGCGCATCCGTTCGCCGTTGCGGTGCACGGCGATGATGGCCGCGTCGTAGCGTTCGCGAAAGTTGGTGCGCTTCACGGTTTGCCCCACCAGGTGCGAGTTGGCCGGGATCACGCACTCGACGATCTCGAGGGCTTCTTCGGGGTGGCTGTTCTTGAGGCGGGGCAGCACCAGCCCGTGGTCTTCGTTGACCAACTCAACGATGCGGTCGGTTTGTCCGGCAAAAAACAAGCGATCGCCCGCAAACAGTATTTCTTCGGGTGCCACGGGCGAGAGGGTGCGGTTGTCGCGAATGATCTCGACCAGGTACACGCCGGGCAGGTTGCGCAGCCCCGCTTCCTGAATGCTTTTGCCCACCAGGTTGGCATTGGCCCGCAGGCGCGTCTCGACCAAGTATTCGCGCGAGCGCGAGCGCAGCTCGTCGAGGGCGTCGCGGTTGGCGGGCAGGAGGCGCTCGCCAAAAACGGTCAGGAACGCAATACCCGTGGCACTCACCAGCACGCCGGGCAGCAAGAAATCGGTGAGCTGAAACAGCGGTTCGCCGTTTTGCAGCAGAAAACCGTTGAGCACCAGGTTGGTCGAGGTGCCCACCAGGGTGATCATCCCCCCAAAAATGGTGGCAAAAGACAACGGGATGAGCAGTTTGGAGGGGGGCACGCCGTGTTTTTTGCCCCACTGGTACACGTAGGGCGTCATGGCCGCTACAATTGGTGTATTGTTGAGGCACGAAGAGAGCGTCGCCACGGTCACCATCATTTGCAGCCGGAACCGCCGGGGCGTACGGGCCCGTCGAAAAAAATAATCAAAAAAACGCTCGACCCGAAAGTTCTTGCGCAGCATGGCCGTCAGCAATACCAGCAAGACAATGGTGGCGATGGGTTCGTTGGCAAAGCCCGCCAGCACGTCGGCCGGGGTGAGAATCCGCAGGGCCAGCAAGACCATGTTGCCAATGAAAAAGGCGGGCGCTGGGGCGATGATTTCGCGCAGCAGGGCGTACACCACAAACACCAGCACCCCCAATACGACCCACTTTTCGGACTGGGCACCGCCCAAAAGTTCCATGACCGTTTCGCTTTAGCGGCCGAAAGGTAGGAACTGCCCCACTTTTCGCAAGGGTTTGAGCCACAGCGTAAAGAAATACGGGCGCAAGTCGTTGCGCTGCCAGGCCTTCCGGTCTTCTTGGTTGGCCCGCAGCCGGTGCCCCAGCGAGCGGTTGCTCACGCCCCCCGTGCGCATGCGCACCGTCGTCATCGGCAGGTACGTGGCCCGTAGTTCATGGCGGTATAAAAACCGGAGCATCAGCTCGTAGTCGGCGGCACTGCGGAGCGTGGTATCGAAATAGCCCAACTGCTGGTAATATTTGCGCCGGACAAAAAACGTGGGGTGCGGGGGCATCCAGCCCAGGCGAAACTGGCGGCGGTCGTAGGCCCCCGCGCGCCAGCGGCGCACCACCTGGTCGGGCTGGTGGGCCCGGACATATTCGAGGTCGGCGTAGAGAGCGTCGGCCCCGGAGGTGTGCAGGGCGGCCATCACAAGGCTGAGCACGTCGGGGGCGGTGTAGAAATCGTCGGCGTTGAGCAGGCCCACCACTTCGCCCGTGGCCCGGCGCAGGCCTTTGTTCATGGCGTCGTAGATGCCCGCGTCCGGCTCCGAGATCAGGGCCGCCAGCCGGGGGCGGTATTTTTCCAGCACGGCCATGGTGCCGTCGGTGGACTGGCCGTCCACGACGATGTACTCCAGATTGGGATAGTCTTGTCCCAGCACCGACTCGACGGCGTGGGCCACCGTGTGCGCAGCGTTGTAGGTGACGGTGACGATCGTGAGGCGAGGGGTGGTCAAGGCGATCAAATCGCTAAAAAGCTAACCGAAACAACTACCGCACGACCACCTTGTCCAAGATACGGCCTACGAACGTGCGCGTGCTCATGCCGTCGGCTTCGGCTTCGTAGTTGAGGATGAGGCGGTGGTTGAGCACGTCGGGGGCCATCTCTTTGATGTCTTCGGGCAGCACATAGTCGCGGCCCGCCATAAAGGCCCGCGCCTTGGCGGCCAGGTTGAGGTTGATGCTGCCCCGAGGCGAGGCCCCAAACAGCAGGTAGTGCGCCTCTTGCTTGAGTCCGTAATCTTGCGGACGGCGCGTGGCGAAGATCAGGTCAATGATGTACTGCTCGAGCCGCTCCTCGATGCGCACCCGATTGACCAAATGGCGGATGGCAAAGATGTCTTCTTTGCTGAGCACGGCCTCCACTTCGCTGCTGAACTGCAAGTTCGACATGCGCCGCATCACTTCCATTTCGGCCTCGCGGCCTGGATAGTCCACAAACACCTTGAGCATGAAACGATCCACCTGGGCTTCGGGCAGCGGGTAGGTGCCCTCCTGCTCGACCGGGTTTTGGGTGGCCAGCACCAGAAAGGGTTTGTCGAGCTGAAAGGTAGTCTCCCCGATCGTGACCTGCTTTTCCTGCATGGCCTCCAGCAGGGCCGACTGCACCTTGGCCGGCGAGCGGTTGACTTCGTCGGCCAGGATGAGGTTGGCGAAAATTGGCCCGGTCTTGACCTCGAAGGTGCCTTCTTTCTGGTTGTAGATCATGGTGCCCACCAGGTCGGAGGGCAGCAGGTCGGGCGTGAACTGCACGCGCTGAAACTTGAGGTGCAGCACCTTGGCCAGGGTGTTGACCGTGAGGGTTTTGGCCAGGCCGGGCACGCCTTCGAGCAGGATGTGGCCATTGGTAAAAAGCCCGATCAGGAGGCGATCCACCATGTAGCGCTGGCCGACGACCACTTTGCTGATCTCTGCATAGACCCGGTCTATTTTCTCCCGGTACAAATCCACTGACTGACTGACTGATTCTTCCATGTAAACGTGATGTGCGAGTTCACAATAATAGGCAATTCGACCGTTTGCCCGGCCGGGTCCGCCCATTTCCCGAGAAAATACCACTACAAACGCGCACCGATCAGGTGATGAAGTGCTCGAGGGCCACGCGCTCGGCCCCGGCAGCCTGCAAGGCGTCCAACGCTGCGGCGGTGGCGCTGGCCACGGCTGCCTTCAGGCCTACGCTGGCGGGCAGGTGCGTCCGCAGGGTTTGTAGTTGCTGACGCACTTCGGCCTGGGGCAGGTGCAGGGCCGTTGCATTTTTGACAAAGTCAGTGCCCGCGTCGGCGGCCAGCCGCGACACGAGGGCCACCTCGTCGGATGTAAGTTGCACCACGTCGAGGATGAGGGTGAGCAGGGCTTCGGCCTGGTGGGCCAATTTTGCCAGCCGCGCAATTTCGGGCTTTATCCAGCCCGGCTGGCCCGAGCGCAGGGCCGACAAGTTGAGGGTTAGCTCCAGCTCGTGGGCCCCCTCCTCGAGGGCAATCTCAGCCTCGGCCACCTTGACGGCCGACAGTTGATAGCCCATCGGGTAGCCGATGGGCGTGGCCAGGTGCACGGCCGTCTGCCCAATGT
>DAIRSZ010000105.1:0-4131 GCA_036804165.1 Catalimonadaceae bacterium
GACGTAATTGACACTTTTGCCGGCAAAACCGTGGAAGTAGAGAACACGGACGCCGAAGGGCGGCTCATTTTGGCCGACGGACTCGCCTACGCCAACCGCACTTTTCGGCCCGATGTGCTCATTGACGTGGCCACGCTGACGGGTGCGGCCGTAATGGCCCTGGGCTATCACGCGGGCGCGCTCTTCAGCCACAACGAAGACCTGTGCAGCCGCCTGCGCCAGGCGGGCGAAGCGGCCGGCGAGCGCGTATGGCCTTTGCCGCTGTGGGACGACTACGCCGCCGATATCCGCTCGGACGTGGCCGACCTTAAAAACCTGGGCGGCAAAGCGGCCGGGGCCATTACGGCCGCCAAATTTTTAGAGGCTTTCACCAACGAGCACCCTGCCTGGGCGCATATTGACATTGCCGGCACGGCGTTCGGCGAGTCCGAGTTTTCGATTCGCAAGAGCAGCACGGCCTTCGGCGTGCGCCTGCTGGTGGAATATATGATCGGGTTGGCAGCTAGTTCTGACAACTTGACACCAAAAGAAGGCTGATTATTCTTCTAATAAGACAAAATGTCGCAGTGGTGTGGTGAGTGCGCCGTGGTATCAGATTTGAAAAGGGGAAAGTGTCTCTTCGTTTATTAACCCTAAAATCTTAAAGCCATGACACTCGTAAAAATCAATCGCAACCTGCCGACCTTCGACCGCTTTATGGACGAGTTTTTCGGCGATGTCAACTCTTTCTTGGGCCGTGAGCAACTTGGCTCCGTACCGATGGTGAACGTGGTGGAAGAAGCCGAGCAATTCCGCCTCGAAGTAGCCGCCCCGGGCATGCGCAAGGAAGACTTTCAGGTCACCCTCGAAGACGGGGTGCTGCGCATCGGCGGCCACCGCCAGGCGCAGCAGGAAGACAACCAGCCGGGCAAATATACCCGCCGGGAGTTCAACTACGCCTCCTTCGAGCGGGCTTTCCGCCTGCCCAACACGGTGAGCACCGACCAAGTCGAGGCCCGCTACACCGACGGCGTTCTGCACGTGCGCATTCCTAAGCTGGAAGAAGCCAAGGCCAAAGGCCCACGCACGATCAGCATCGCCTAAGGCGCCCTAATCACGAGAAGGCCGACTCCAACGGGTTGGCCTTTTTGCTGAGAAATTCGTACGTATTTTCTGGAAAGTATTTTGGCACGCTCCTTGAAAAGCAACTATTAGCCCTGGTTGATCATCCTTGGGGCAGCGCATTTCTTTCATTCGCATATCCAATATTATTATGAAAAAGTTTGCATCCTACCTGGCCGTAGGGCTTCTGTGCAGCGCCACTACGCTGGGTGGCTATCACCTGCTCGGCTACGGTTCTTCGCCTTCGGTGGCCGCCCCCGATGCCACCGTGGCCCCCGTTTCGCAGCCCCTGCAAATGGTGTCTAATGTCCGCTACGGCACTGGTCCGGGCACCACGCCCGTGGACTTTACCTATGCGGCCGAAAAAAGCAATTCGGCTGTGGTACACATTCGCTCCAGCGTTGTGCAGCAGCCCCGCGCACAGCGCATTCCCGATCCGTTCCGGCAGTTTTTTGGCGACGATTTTTTCGGCTCGCCCCGGGGCCCGCAGCGCGGCGAGTCGTCCGGCTCGGGCGTGATCATCCGCCAGGATGGCTTCATCGTCACCAACAACCACGTGGTAGAGAATGCCGAAAAAATTGAGGTGACCCTCTACGACCGCCGCGTGTTCGAGGCCAAGGTAGTAGGCACCGACCCCAGCACCGACCTGGCCATTTTGCAAGTGAGCGAGCGCAACTTGCCCACGCTGGCCTTTGCCAACTCCGACGAAGTGAAAATTGGCGAGTGGGTGCTGGCCGTGGGCAACCCCTTCAACCTTGAGTCCACCGTGACGGCGGGCATTGTCAGTGCCAAGGGGCGCAACATCAATATTCTCAACCGGGCCGATAACCAGTACGCCATCGAGTCGTTCATCCAGACCGACGCGGCCGTCAACCCCGGCAACAGCGGGGGCGCGCTGGTCAACCTCAACGGCGACCTGATCGGCATCAATACGGCCATTGCCACCCCCACGGGCACCTACGCGGGCTACGCCTTTGCCGTGCCTTCGGGCATTGTGGCCAAGGTGGCCGAAGACCTCATTGAATTTGGCGTGGTGCAGCGCGGCCTGCTGGGCGTTTCGATCCGCGATGTGAATGGCCGCAGCCGCGAAGACCTCAACGTAAATCGCAATAGCGGTGTGTACGTGGATTCGGTCTTTGCCAAAGGGGCCGCTGCCGAGGCGGATTTGCGCCACGGCGACATCATCATCGCCGTGGACGGCAACCCGGTGGCTACGACCTCGGATTTGCAGGAAAAAATTGGGCGCAAGCGTCCGGGCGAGCGCGTGGCCCTCACCATAGACCGGGGCGGCAAAGAGCGGCAAATGAACGTGACGCTCAAGAACCGCGAAGGCACCACCACGGCGGTGTCGGCACCAGCCCCGTCGAGCGCAGTGCTCGAACAGCTCGGCTTGGCCGTCGAGCCGCTTTCGAAGGAAGAAATGGCCCAAGCGCGGGTGGAGAGCGGTGTGAAAGTGACCCGCATTCTGGAAGGCAAGATTCGGAACGAAACCGATATGCGCCCCGGCTATGTCATCACCCGGGTGGACGGCAAGCCCGTTCGTACCGAAAAAGAACTGTCCGACCTACTGAGCAAAAAGCAGGGCGGCGTGATGCTCGAAGGCTTTTATCCGGGTCGCTCCGGCAAGTTCTACTACGCCTTCGGGATGTAGACCTGGTTGTGCAGACAAGAAAAGCCGCCCCCGAAGGGCGGCTTTCTGCGTATCAATCTTAACGATTACCCACTCATGGAATACAGAGACTACTACAAAGTATTGGGTGTGGAGAAAAACGCCGCCCCCGAGGAAATCAAGAAAGCCTACCGCAAGCTGGCCGTTCAGTATCACCCCGACAAAAACCCTGACAACCCGGCGGCCGAAGCCAAGTTCAAGGAAATTTCCGAAGCCTACGAAGTGCTGGGCGACCCCGAAAAACGGCGCAAGTACGACACCCTGGGCAGCAACTGGCAGCAGTACGAGCAAGCAGGCCACGGCCAGCAGCGGCAATACCGGCGCCAGTACCAGGGCGACTTCTCGGATATGTTCGGCAATGCGGGCGGCTTCTCCGACTTTTTCAACCAGTTTTTTGCCGGGCGCGACGTGGGTGGTTCGCCCTTTGGCGAAGCCATGCCGGGGGCGCAGGACTACGAGGCCACTATGACCATCTCGCTGCTCGACGCCTTCCGCGGACTCGACCGGGTGATCAACGTCAGCGGCGAGCAACTGCGCATCCGCATCAAGCCCGGCCTGCCCGACGGCCACCGCATCCGCCTCAAGGGCAAGGGAGCGCCCGGCTACGGCGGTCAACCCGCCGGCGATTTGTACATCACCGTGACCGTAGCCGCCCACCCGCAGTTCGAGCGACGCGGCAACGACCTCTATTGCGACGTGGAAGTGCCCTTCTACGACGCCCTGCTCGGCGGCAAAATTGCCTTCCATGCCCTCGACCGCGAAGTGAGCATCAGCTTGCAAGAAGGCACGCAGAACGGCAAGTTGCTCCGGCTCCGCGGCCTGGGTATGCCCGACTACAAAAATCAGGCGCAGAAGGGAGACCTTTTTCTGCGCATCCAGATTCTGATGCCTACCCAGCTCACCGAAGACGAGCGCCGGGTGTTTGGTCAGCTACGGCAACAAGTGGGGCGGTAGGCTGGCGCAGTTGACGCAGGGCCAGTTGGTATTTGACCTCGTTGATGCGCTGCCGCCACCACGACTCGCGGTAGATTACCCGTTCGGTAACGCTGTCGGCCTCGTGGTCAACGCCCATTTGATCACAAAAAGATACCTCCGTGAGGGGCACCACGGGCAGATCGGCCAGGCGGTTGCGCCGCCGCGTATGCGTAGCCCCTTCCCCAAACCCAATGTTGGTCACCAGGTTCTGAACAGGCACGATGGCCTGTCCTCCCTGTGCCCAGAGCGCGAAATTCCACTGGTAGTCCCACGTGTCTATTTCGCCCCGATACACCTGATGGAGCTTGTTGATCCAATAGCGCTGCCGTTGCCGATGGGCAAATAGGGCTTCGAACTGCCCCCGGCGTACCATGTCGGGAAAGGTG
>DAIRSZ010000105.1:4231-7606 GCA_036804165.1 Catalimonadaceae bacterium
CGCGGCCCGTCGGCGGCGACGTAGAGCCGGGTGGAGCGGACCTGCCGAATGGCGTCGAGTACGCGAAGGGTGGTGGTGGGCCGATTGAAAATTAGTAGCAATACGGGCGAAGCCGTCGCGTAGGAAGCTATCATTTTATCGTAAAAAAAGCTTAGTAATATTCAGCTTATTTTTATGATAATCAAATCTTGCTTGGACAGACGACAACAGATATCCGGTGCTGTATGGTGAATAATGCCACGCCGAAGTTCAATGGCTCTTCAGTAGCCTAGTCAGCCCCTACTTGGTCGGTGGCTGCATCACCGTTCCGCAATTGTCACAGGTGCGGAGCGTTTCCGACGCCATAAAACGGTTCATCACGACGGGCAACTGCGCCACGATGTCTTGCACCTCGAGGTACTCTTCGTAGAGCTTGTGCCCGCAGTTTTCGCAAAACCACATGAAGCCGTCGCGCTGACCCGCCGGGCGGTAGGTTTCGATCACCAACCCCACCGAGCCGGCCGTGCGTTGGGGCGAGTGGGGCACGCGGGCGGGCAGCAGAAACATTTCGCCAGCCCCAATGGGCACGTCGGCAAACTGGCCGTCTTCGTCGCGGATTTTTACTACAATGTCGCCCTCTAGTTGGTAGAATAACTCTTCGCTGTCGTTGTAGTGGAAATCTTTGCGGGCGTTGGGCCCACCCACGACCATCACGATGTAGTCTTCGTTACCGTGATAAATCTGCTGATTGCCCACCGGCGGACGCAGCAAATGGCGGTGTTCGTCTATCCACTGGTGCAGGTTGAAAGGGGGTCGGATTTTCATCGGGAAAAGGAGTTTTTCAACGTAGAAAGAAAATATCACGTTGAAACCACCTAACGCCAAATCATTCTAAAAGATTAGCACCATGACTACAGACCTTTCGGGCTACCGCGCTTTGGTAGGCGGCAGCAGCCAGGGCATTGGCCGGGCTTGTGCCCAAGCGCTGGCCCGGCAGGGCGCCCGCGTTACGCTCTTGGCCCGCCACGCCGACCGCCTCCGCCAGGTCTGCGACGACCTGCCCCGCCCTGCCCAGCAGGCGCACGACTACCTCGTGGCCGACTTCGCTGATCCCGCGCAATTGCGGGCCGTGGTGGCCGCCCACCTGCAACCCGACGCGCCCTACCATATTTTGATCAACAACACGGGTGGCCCGGCGGGTGGCCCCATCACCGAAGCAGATCCGGCAGCTTTCGAAGCGGCCTTTCGCCAGCACGTGGTGGCCAATCAGCACCTGGTGCAGTTGCTGCTGCCGGGTATGCGCGCAGCCCACTACGGCCGCATCATCAACATCATCTCTACGTCGGTCAAACAACCCATTCCGGGCCTAGGCGTGTCGAACACCATCCGGGCGGCCGTGGCCAACTGGGCCAAGACGCTCTCGCTCGAGGTGGCCGCAGCGGGCATCACGGTCAACAACGTGCTGCCGGGCTTCACGCAGACGGCCCGCCTCGACAGCCTGCTGGCGGCCCAGGCCGCGCGGTCTGGTCAGGAAGTTGGCCAGGTGCGGCAGCAGTGGCAAGCCTCCGTACCGATTGGCCGCTTCGCCACCGCCGACGAGGTGGCGGCGGCCGTGGCCTTTCTGGCTTCGCCGCTAGCGGCGGCCATCACGGGCATCAACCTGCCCGTGGACGGCGGCCGAACGGCCTCCCTCTAGAGGTTTTCTTCCAGAAAGCGCGTCATCATCTGGTAGAGGTGCAAACGCGTATTGCCCCCGTAGATGCCGTGGTTGCGGTTGGGATAGTAGAACGACTCGAACTGCTTGCCGCTGGCGATGAGGGCATCTTGCAGCGACACCGCGTTCTGGAAATGGACATTGTCGTCGCCGGTGCCGTGTACGAGCAAAAATTTGCCTCGCAGCTTGTCGGCGTGCGTCACGGGCGAGTTGTCGTCGTAGCCGGCGGCATTTTCTTGCGGAGTTTTGAGGTAGCGCTCGGTGTAGATGGTGTCGTAGAACCGCCAGTTGGTGACCGGGGCCACGGCAATGCCCGCCCGGAAGGTGCCTGCGCCCACCGTCATGGCCAGCGAAGTCATGTAGCCGCCGTAGCTCCAGCCCCAGATGCCGACGCGGCTGCTGTCCACGTAGGGCTGCTGCTTGAGGTAGCGGGCGGCGGCCAGTTGGTCCGCAATTTCGTGACGCCCCAGTTGGGCGTAGGTCACTTTCTTGAAGTCGGCCCCGCGGCCGCCCGTCCCCCGGTTGTCCACCGACACCACCACGTAGCCCCGCTGGGCCAGCATCTGGTACCAGAAATAGTTGGCTCCGCCCCAGTTGTCGGTGACAGTCTGCGAGCCGGGACCGCCATAGACGAACATCAGCACCGGGTATTGCCGGGTGCTGTCGAAGCTGGGCGGGCGGATCATCCAGCCGTTGAGGTCGGTATCCGTGTCGGCCCGAAAGCTAAAAAACTCCTGAGGACTGAGCCGATAGCTTTCCAGCGTCTGGCACAGGCGGGCGTTGTCTTCGAGCACGCTGAGCTGGCGGCCATCGGCCCGGTGCAGGGTATAGACGGGGGGCACGTTGGCCCGGGCGTGGGCCGCGATGTAGTAGCTAAAGTCGCGGCTCATGTCAATTCGGTGCGTGCCCGCTCCCTGGCTGAGTCGCTGTTTGCGCCGTCCGTTGAGCGAGGTGCGGTAGAGCTGCCGCTCGGTGGGCGCGGTCTCGGTGGCGGTATAATAGACCCACCCATTTTTTTCGTCTATGCCCAGAAACTCGTCCACCTCCCACGCACCTTTGGTGAGCTGGCGTATTTGCTGTCCTTGCATATCGTACTGGTAGAGGTGCTTGTGGCCATCTTGCTCGCTGGCGTAGATGAACGAACGACCGTCGCGGAGGTAGCGCAGGTCGTCGAAGATGTCAATGTACGTGTCGCTGGTTTCGGTATAGACTACGCGGGCCTGGCCCGTGCGCGCGTCGGCATGAAGTATCTCGAGCCGGTTCTGGAGGCGGTTCATCCGCCGGATCGAAAGCAGGTTGGGGTCTTGCGTCCAATCTAGGCGGGGGATGTACTGGTCGGCATCCTCGCCGAGGGGCACTTCCGTCGTCTGGCCCGTGCCGAGGTCAAACACCGACACACTCACGACGGCGTTGGCCTCGCCCGCTTTAGGATATTTGTAGCGGTAGTCGTCGGGGTAGAGGTCGCCCCATGTTTGCATGTTGTATTCGGGCACCTCGCGTTCGTCGAAGCTCTGGAAGGCCAGCTTGCGGCTGTCGGGCGACCAGAAGAAGGCCTGGGCGAACGCAAACTCTTCTTCGTACACCCAGTCGGCACTGCCGTGGATGAGCACGTTGCGTTGGCCGCTGGTGGTAACGGCCGTTTCTTGGCCGCTTTCCAGGTTTGTGTAGAAAAGGTTGTTGTC
>DAIRSZ010000106.1:0-7579 GCA_036804165.1 Catalimonadaceae bacterium
GTCGCAGGTGGTATGCCCGCACGAAACGCCATGCTTGGCCACGGTTTCTACATAGATTTTGGCCAATTCTTGCTGCACGCCTTCGTCGGCTTGCCAGTAGCCTTTGCGCACCGCTTCCAGCATCCGCGCCGAAATGGATTCTTTGGCATGAGGGCTGTGCGCTTCAAAAAACGCATCTGTTTGCAGGTCGTAGCGATCTTTGAGCCATACTTCGTAGAACTCCTGCCATTTTTCGGCATTGATTACCTCGGGATACATCACTTGCCAGCCCCACATCCAGTCCACGCCGTTCATGATGTGGCGTGCGCCCGCGTAGCCTTCATCGGTCATGGCCTCTATGTACGCCGGATTGAAGTAGCGTGAGCGCAGTTCTTGCCCCAAAAAACGCTCAATGGAGGTGTAGCGCTCTTTACCTTTGGTGCGCAGATCGGCCACTAAAAGGGGCGGGCTTTTATCGGTTTTATCCACATGCCGCACGCCCAAGGCAATGGCTCCGGCAAAGCCGAAGAAATCGTCGTTGTCCAAGGCCATGTACAGGTTGCTGCTTCGGCTGTGTACAATGCCTTGGGTGCCACTCAGGGCTGCTTTGAACTCGGTTTCCATGCTTTCGCCCCAGATACCGCCGCCGTAGCCGTTGCCCATGCGCCTGATGTAAAGCTCGGCGACCTGCGCCTCATCGTCCCAGGTGCCGCTGGCGTAGGTAGTCTCCGACATCTTGCTGCTGTAGGTGCCCGCTGGTTCGGCAAAGATGCGGATCAGGCTGCGGGTTTGCGCTTCTACCTGCGAAAGGCCATCGGCCATCAGTTCGGCTTCCAGCTTGGCGGCGTTGCGCCGAATAGGGTTATCTGCTTCGGGCGCGGCTGCCGCCAGTTTGATGGCCTTATCGAGCAGCTCGATGAACATGGGGAAATTATCGCGGTAAAGCCCGGTGGTGCTCACCACCACATCTACCCGGGGGCGGCCCAGCGCTTCCCTCGGAATGAGTTCCAGATTTTCTACCCTACCATTTTTGGCGCGAACAAGTCGCACGCCCAACAGGGCCATGATCTGCGCTTCCTGCATCCCCTGGTGGCGGATCGTTTCGGTGGACCAGACTTCAAAAGTGATTTTTTCCGGATGCTTCCCGTGTTCTTCCAAAAAATTGGCTACCAACTGGTCGGCCATCATGCGGCCAATGGAATCGGCATAAGGCACGGGTACGGTGCGCGGATCGAAGGTGAAGAAGTTGCGGCCCGTGGGCACGGCGTTGGGGCTGCGGATGGGGTCGTTGCCCACTTCGGGCATTACGTAGCGGCCCGCCAATCCTGCGAGCAGTTGCTGGCGTTCTTGTTGGCCCGCTTCCGACAAAGCTTGTTTGAATGCTTCTTTGAGGTCCGCCCCATTCACTTGGGCCATGAGCGTGGCAAACTCATCGAGCCGCTCGCCTTCGGGCGAAACGCCAAAGGTGTGCAAGCCGAAGGGCGTAGTGCTCTGGCGGATATCTTCCACATAATGCTCCAGTGCTTCTACCATGCCTTCGGCTTCCGCCGCCGTGGGCGTATTTCTATCGGCCCAGCCGTGCTTTTCCAGGTCTTTGTGCACGCCCATTTCCTCGGCCTTGGCCACGATGGCCTTCACCACTGCATCAGCCCCGTCGGGGTTGAGCGCCTTGGCATCTTCCCACTGCTTCATCAGGGTGTTGAGCACTTTGAGCTCGGGGGTCAGCCCGGCTTCGCCCATGGCCGGGGTGAGGTGGTCAATGATGGTGGCCGCGCCGCGCCGTTTTGCTTGCAAGCCTTCGCCTACCACATCCATATTGTAGATGTACATAATGGGCAAGTCGCCCGCCATTACTTCGGGGCTATCGGTGTTGGAAAGGCCGGTTTCCTTGCCTTCCAGCCATTCCTGCGTGCCGTGCGTGCCGGTATGTACCAGCGCATCGCGGTTTCTTTGCAGCCAAAGGTAGCCGCAGAGGTATTGGTGGTGGGGCGGCAGGGTTTGGGAGTGATAGAGCGCGGCGATGTCTTGCGAGCGGGCCCTATCGGGTTGTGGCATAATGCTCACATTGCCAAAATTGATAAGGGGCAACACAAAATGCGGCTCACCCTCATGCGTCACGGTCATGATGTCAGCTTTTTCGGGGGCGCCCCAATGGTTGTTGATTTCGGCGCGGTAGGTTTTGGGAAGTTTGTTGAACCACGCTACGTACTCGCTCACTGGCACCAGTACCGCGTCGTCGGCCCGGAGCAGTGCCTTGAGCTCGCCGGGTGCATACTTGCCCACATTGCGGCCCCGCTGCATAATGAGCCGCTCCACCTGCCGCTCGTCGCGGGGGTCGAGGCCCTTTACCGTGTAGCCGTCGGCTTGCATGGCCTGCAATACCTGCGGAATGCTGCGCATCACGTTCAGGTAACTTGCACCCACATTGTCTTTGCCGGGCGGATAGTTCCAGTAGAGGATGCTGACTTTTCGCTCGGCTACGGGTATTTCCTGCAACTTCACGTAGCGCATGGCCCGGGCCGCAACCCGCTCCACCCGATCGAGAATCGGGATTTTGTGGGGGATATTGTCTTTTAAACTCACCCCGCCCAGCACGGTGGGCTGCACCAAGCCCGAAAGCTCGGGGATGGCAATTTGCCAAGCCACCTCCGAAGAGCTCAGCCCTTTTCTGCTGCCTTTCCATTCTTCAATGCTGGGGCCGTACATGTCGATGGCATTGATGATGGGCACCCCGAGGCGCTCCAGCGTAGCGATGGCATCTTTATCGGCAAATTTGAACTGCCAAGAGATGCAGGCCTTCACCCGGGGCAGGTTCGATCCGGCTTCGAGAAGCGTCTGCTGAATTGCCTTGCTGCCCGGGTAGCCGAACACATACACGGGCTGCGCACCTTGCTTGATCAGCGCGCGGCCCACGGCATTTTCGATGTGCAACAGGCCTTCTTGCGCGGCGGTGGCACCCACGAGCACGCCCACCAAAGGCTTGGTGGTATCAGGCTTTTGCTGGGCCAGCCATTCTTCCCAAGTTGCCACCAGTTTGGAAACTTGGCCGTTTCTAAACACCCCGAAGCCTTCGCTGGGCAAAGGTTCGGGCTTTTCCACGGTCAATTCGGTGAAGCCTTCGTAGCGGTGCAGCAAGTAGGCGATCATTTTCCGCCAATCGTCGGGGGTGGCGTAGTCGTAGTATTCTTCTACAAAAGGGTCAGGCTTCAGGCCCACGGCCAGGTAATCGTCGTCGGTGTATTTCAGGCCCCGGTGGCCGAAATAGATTCGTGTGGCCGGTATGCCGGGCGGAGCCACCAAGCTGTTGGCTTTTTTCAGGTAAGGCAAGTGTTGCTCAAAGAAGTTGACCTCCATTACCTTCATGGCCAAAATATCGGCGGGAGGTACGGGGTCCGATTCCTCGGTGTTCGAGCGGGTGCGTACGATGATGTTGACGCGCTGGGCCAAGTCGGGATATTGGGCGTAAAACAGGTCGGCTCCTTTGATGATGGCCTCGGCCTGGTTGCTGCCGATGATAAAAAGCAGGGTTTTGCGCGTTTGGCTCAGGTCTTTGGCCTGCCAAGCCACGTACAGAAAAGCCAACACGAACAAGCCCGGAAGCGACCAGCTAAAGATTTTTTTAGGGCTCATTGGTCTCCTCTTCGGGTACATAAATCACGCTGCCGTCTTCCAGGCGGTAGGCTACCCCTAGTCGTTGGCCGTCGCCTTCACCAATGTTCTTGGTCATGCGGCGGATGGTGGTTTTCTGCCCTTCCTTCACCACAACCTGGATACCGTCTTTGCGCTCGGTGGTGATGGTCACTTTGCTCTCGGGGTTGAAAATATCGAGCATGTTCATGGCGGCAATGAGTGACACCATGAAGCCCAGGGCGAACACCAAGCCGGTCTCGAACAGGTTAGCCATGATCGTGAGCGGGTTGTCGTCGTCAATGCGGTTGTTGAGCAGGCCCAGGCCGCTTCTTCGCTGGCGGGTTTTTCTCATGATACCGCTACCTTTTCGGGTGAAATTGCGGCTTCCTGGGCGTCTTCGTGGGCTTCGAGGGCGTGCCGCAACTCGGCCAGGTCGAGGGCGTACCAGCGTTCGTAGTAGGAAGAGATGACCATGGCAATGACCCCGGCGGTAAGGCCAAGCACGGTAGAGCCAAAGGCCACCGTCAGCCGATCGGAAAGTACCTGCATGTTGTTCACGCCTACGGCTTGCAAGGCGGCGCCCAGTGGGATGAGCGTACCTGCAAGGCCCAGCGCCGGGCCCAGCTTCACCCAAGTGCGGATTCGGTCTATGCGTTTTTTCAGGGCTGCTTCGGTACGGTCGAGCAGCAACCAGAGCGGGGCTTCGGAATCCAGGGCCAATTGCCGCTTCCATTCTTTCACCCCGTACAGCCGCGCGGTGTAGTCGGTGGGGGCGTAGGGATTGCGGATGCGCTCGGGCTTGCCTTTCCGCTGGAACGACTCGCTGATCATGTTGCCCAGCACAAAAAGCGCGTAGCCCATGCCATAGAGCAGCAGCAGCACCACGGGCCACAAAAGCAGGTTGGTGATGATACTGATGGTGTTTTGAAGTAATTCGGCCATGTGATCGGGGTTCAGTGAATTGCGGTGTTTGCGGTTTGGTGTGAAAAAGACGGGGGTTTTGGGCTCCGTGGGTATTGAAGTACGACCCAAAATTTACGCGATTTGCACCGCAAATTTTATTGTCGGCGCTGCAAACTACCCCGTCACTGCCCAAACTGCAGCGTGTAGCGCAGCATGGCGTACCGTCCGGGCATGTTGAAGCCGCGCTTCTCGTAGAAGTTTTCGTCGGTCAGGTTGCTGATCCTTACCGAAACGGTATGCTGTTGCTGAAAGGTGTAAGCAGCCACCAAGTCGAGGGTCATGTAGGGCGTATACTCAATGAGCGCCCCCCGCCGGACGGGATCGAGGTTGCCGAAGTCATTGTCGAGGCGGGCACCCACGAAGCGGCCCGTGAGCCTGGCGCGGAAGTTCTTGTAATTATCGTATTCGATGCCGTAGCCCAGCGTGGTGGAAGCCACGTTGCGGATGCCGGCAACGTCGTCGGGCGTGGCGGCGCTGAGGTCTATCCGGACGTCTTCGGCCCGCAGAAAATGCGTGCCGTTCAGGAACAGCCGCAGCCCGTAGCGGTTGTTTCTCGTCGCCCCAAGATCGTAGGCGGCTTCCAGCTCCAGTCCCCTGATGGCCGACTTGTCGGCATTGGTGAACGTACGGTAACGATCAATCACGTAGGCTTGGCCATTGATGGGCGAGACGTACGCTTGTCCTCTTTCTGCATCTATATCAATGAAGCGCACCCGGTTGCGGACGTCGGTATGAAAGTAGGTCAGGTCGAACCGATACCCTTTGGTGGCATCCTCAAAGCGCGTACCCAAGTCCCAGGTAATACTCTCCTCGTTGCGCAGATCGGGGTTACCGATTTGCAGGCGGATTTCCGTGTCGTTGCGGAGGTACTCCTCCAGGTAGCCCGCCACCTCAAAGGCCCTTGGGTAGCGAAAAGCCCGCCCGATGTTGCCACGCGCCGAAAGCCGATCGAGCAACCGATACTGCAGACCCAAAGAAGGGCTCACAAAGAAGTTATTTTCTGTGCGGGTCTGGATATTGGTGAACTCGAAGGACTCCAAAATGCCAAACGCCATCATGTCGAGCCGAACTGCGGGGTTTACAATAAGCCGCTCATCGGCCAGGGTGAAGTGCGCCTGGGCGAAGGGCGCCAAGCTGTTGATGTACGAATCGGGCGAAGTGCCCCGGGTGCGGCTCACGGGGTAGCCGTCGGCGGCGCTGCCCTGCGCCCATCGTTTGAGGTCAGTCCGCGCATCGGTGTAGTCGAGCCCCACCACAAAGCGGGTCTTACCCGAGGCCAAAATCATATCCTGCAACTGAAAGCCCTGCCACAATACTTTCGATTGCGACCGTTGAAACATGGGCACAGGCACCGTATTTTCGTTGGTGCCCGACACAATGTCGAAAACCTTGCTGTCGTCGCGGGTGGAGAAAAAGCGGAAGCTAAAGTTGTGAGCACCTGCCTCGCCCAAAATAGCCAGTTCGCCAGCCGAACGCCCCCTGCCGGAAATGCCTCGCTGGTTATCCCCGTAGTGCCAATCGCCGGCAGTTTCTATGTTGCGGGCCGTGTAGTTTTCTACCATCAGGCTCGCCCGCCAGCTTTCGGTAATTTCGTAGCCCACCCGTGCCATACCCGTATGAAAGCCCATCCGGGTGTGATTGCGAATTTCGCCGTCCAGGATTCTATCGTCTTCCGTCACCTGAGTACCATCAGCTAGCGTGAGGGTCACTTCCTCGGCACCGAGCAAACGGCGAAACAGATTGCCGTCGCCGTGTCTGAAGTCCGCATTCCGATCGAACATAGTACCCGAAAGGTCGAAGGAAAGCCGCTTGGTGAGGCTGCCGCCCACGCTCAAGCCTAGCTCGGTGGTCTGGAAAGCGCCGTAGCCGCCGTAAACCTGGCCCTGCACGGGCCCTTCCGTTTTTTTAGTGATGATGTTGACAACCCCGCCCATGGCGCTGCTGCCGTACATGGCCGCCGCCGCGCCTTTCAAGACTTCGATGCGCTCGATGCTGTTAGGATCAATCAGGGCCAGGTTATAGGTGCCCGACTGCCGACCGTTGATCAGTACCGACGACTCGGGGCTGAGCAAACCGGCGAACGAAGGCGGACGGAACCCGCGGATGCTGATGTAGGAAAGCGCCTGCGGATACTGGATCACGTCAATGGCGGTTTCTTTTTTGATCACATCGCCAATGTCAACGAAGGTGTTCATTTGGATATCCTCCTGCGAGATGACTTGGATTTTTTGCGGAAGCTGGTCGGGCCGAAGGCTTATACGACTGGCCGAGATCGTAACTTCGTCCAGCAGTTCGTTATTGGTTATGAGCGTGTCGCGTGGCGGCACCAACTGCGCGAAGGCCATCCGAGAAGGGATCAACACGAGCACGAGCGACACAAAGAGTTTCATAGTGGTGGAGAGTATCAGCAGGCTTTAAAATTTGGGAAAGGTAATTTTTTTGAGAACCTTTTTAAAGCCCGGTAGGGGCAAATCTTTTGCATTGCTGCTCCGGTGTGGCGGGCCGGGCCACCTTGGGTTGGCGGGCACCAAGGGCGTTTTACGCAGTGGGCGACTGCTGCCGTTGCTACCCACAAGGGGCATGCCGGGGAGCGGCCCGAGTGGGTGGTGTCGCCTGGGCGTAACAGCTCGATTCCGTCCGCAGTACCTTTTCCACAAACGCCCCGCCGCAGAAGGCCAGCGCATTGGGGTAGGCGAAGGGCTCTTTGGCGTGTCCGATCTCCCGGCAAACCGCCAGCACAAAGGGATTAGGTTTCAATTCACTTCTAATTTTCTCAACTTGCAGTATCTCCAAATCTGCCGTGTTTAACAAGAAGCGAAATGCGTAAGTCCCTCATAAAGTTTATCTCGACACTTTTTCCGAATCAAGTAGCTGCGTTTGCATACAACCAACTGACAAGCCCCCAAATTAGAAAGTTAAGACCAAACGAATTAGTAGTTTTAGACAGATTAGAAAAAGAAATCCTGAAATTCCAGGGTTTTGACATCCAACTCTACACCTGGAAGGG
>DAIRSZ010000107.1:0-7163 GCA_036804165.1 Catalimonadaceae bacterium
GTCTTAATCCTTGTTTTAGTGGAATACGCGTTGGTGGCCGTCAAAAACCTAAGTACCTGAAAACCAGCATTTTGTGATATGGATATACCGAAAAAATACCAAAAAACATTCGTTTCGTAGATAAATTAAGGTACATCCGCCTCCCAATATTAGGCCTTATCTGCTAAATAAACAAGGTGTTGGGGCCGCCCGTGATCACATCGAGCGAAATTTGCTGCCCTATCACCCGCATCTTGTACAACTCCTGCTCCGAAATGGGCACCAGCATAATGCTGTCCTGGTTGTCGTACATGGCCTGAATCTCGCCCAGCGCGTCGGCTATCTCCTGGTAAGTCTTGCGCTCCAACTGCGCCAAATAGACCGACTTCTGCACCCGCACGCAACCCTTGCGCAGCAGATACTTGGCTATTTGCTGCCGGACGCGGTTGTCCTCGATGTCGTACATCACAAAACAGATCATTTCCCCGGGTTTTTTGCGCTGGGCTCGGCCCAACAGTGCCAGAATGATTTCCACCCGCTCGCTCAACGTTCCCAACCCCTCGGGCTCGGCCGACGAAACATCCGGCGCCGGGCCAAAAGGCTTCAGACCCGCTGCCGCTATTTTTTGCAGGCGCTCGGTCAGGCTTTGTTCGGGACTTAGGCGACGGCGGGGCATGCCCTCAAGATACACCGCGCGGGCCAATCCCAAACCGCCGCCCCGTATTTTTTTTGCGGTCGGCCAAGCCTCCCCCCTTTTTTTTACAAACCCGCCCGCCGGGGCAAATTGGCTGCACCTGCCAGCCTTTGCTTTGCCGGGGTTGAGCAGCGCCCGAAAAAAATTTTCGAAAGGCTGAGTATTTCGGGGGAGAAAATCGTAGTACGATTAAATCTCCCAACAACTTATTGCCATCCACACTGCCCTGCACGCCCGTTGCCTGCAGGCCCGCTACGCCATTGTCTAATCTTAAACGTTTTTGTCTCATGCCCGATTTTGCCCCCCTCCTGCTGGGTCCGTCCGTCAAGACTAGCCTGGTGGATACGCTCGAACCTTTGTCCCTGCCCCAACTGGTGGCCCGCCTTCGTCAACCCGATTCGCCCCTGGCCCAGCAGGTGCAACGCCTGCGCCGCGTCCGGAGCCTCAACGACGCGCACTACCAGCGCCTCAAAACCGACCTGCCCTACGTGGTAGGCGTCGAGCTAGCCGACCGCCGCCTGCGAACCGAAAACTTCCGGGCCGTCCACTACCTGGTGCTCGATATCCACGGGCTTTCGTCGCACCACCTGTCGCTGCCAGACCTGCGCAAGCGGTTGGCCACGGACGGACGAATATTGCTCTTGTTTGCCTCGCCCAGCGGCGAAGGACTCAAGGCGGTGTTTCGTTTGCAGACGCCGCTGCGCTGCACCAAGCAGTACAGCGACTTCTTCGTTCGCTTCGCGCACAGCTTTGCCCAGACCCACCACCTGGCCGGCGCGGTGGACATGCACGCCCACGACGCCATGCGGGTATGCTTCCTGAGTAGCGACCCCCAGGCGCACTACTTTCCCGATGCCCAGGCACTGGCCTGGGCCCCCGACGCCTTTGGCACTACGGCCCAGCGGCCCGCCGTGCCCAACCCGGACGCGGCGCACGCCCCCCCCGCCAAGGGCGCAAAGGCCACCGTGAAGCCCACCCCCGAGGTGTATGCGGCGTTGCGGCGCAAGCTCAACCCCAAGGCCCGCCCCGCCCGGCCCCACGTGATGCTGCCGCGGGTGCTCGAAGAAATCGCCCCGGCCGTCGTCGGGCGAGCCCAGGACCTGGGCGTTGGCGTGCGCGAGGTGTACAATATCAGCCACGCCAAGAAGTTCGTCTTCGAGTTGGGTACGGCTTTCGCCGAGATATTGCTCTACTACGGCCAAAACGGCTTTACGGTAGTGAAGACCCCCAAGCGCGGGCACGACGCGCAACTGACAGCTCTGATGGCCGATTTGGTACGCGAAGTAGTGCTGAGCGTACCCGTAGTGGTGCGCCCGGCATTGCCGCCCAACCGCCGGGCCAAGCCATCGCGCGCGTTGCCTTTTTAATGAAAAAGGATGAGGAAAATTTTTGGAAAAAAATTGCCTGTCCACCTACCGGTGCCAATTGGCTGCACTGCCCCCCCCGACCTTTGTACACGTCGGCCCGTCATCATCCCTCAGCACACCGTTTCATCTCTAACCCACGCCAATATGAACCTCTACGCCGCCGTGGTGCGCCTGCTGCACCACCACTTTGCCCGCCGCTGGGCCCGCTGGCGCCACCCGCGCCGCCCCGACCGCTCGTCGGGGCGGCCCGAGCCGCCGGGCCATCGGTACCGATCCTCAAAACCAACTTTCACTTTATCTATCTCTTAACTGCTCAATCGTCATTAGTATGGAAATGCACGAATTTCACCTCGTTGTGGCACGCGAAGCCAGCTATCACCGCGACTATTCCACGGCCCTGCGCTACTACCGCAAGGCCGCTGCTGCCCAGCCCCTGACGGGCGCGGCGGCCGTTGGCTACGGCTGGGTGCTCTATCGCACGTTGCGCCTCACCACTGGCCAGGCCCCGCTTTCGGTCACGCGCGGTCTGCTCGAAGACTACGCCCAACTGGCACTGCCCACGCCCTCGGTGCTGCACAGCCGCGTATTGCGCACCCTGCTTTCGCTGGCCCTTGAGGCAGACTTTGACTTTATCAAGATGGTGGAGTGGTGGGACTTGTCGAACCTGATGGAGGAAGATTTTGAAACGGAAGCAACTCCCGACGCGACGCGCCGACGGCTGTCGCTGGCCGAACGCACCTACGACGCCCTGTGCCGCCGCTACCTGGCCAACCGCGACCCGGCCGCCCTCTACGACTTCTTGCCCCGGCTCGACGCCTGGATCGCCCAGCACCCTGCATTTGTCCGCCTGCCCTACCAACGTGCCCGCATCAAGCTTTTTCTGGGATTCGACCTTGTGGAAGTGCGCGAGGACTTGATCGCCCTGTTGCGCATCCAGCCCCAGGATCACCGCGCCTGGCACCTGCTGGCCCAAACCCTGGGCAAAGGCACCAACCTGCGCCTGGCCTGCCTCTGCCGGGCACTGACCATCGCCCCGCCCCCGGCGGCGCCCCGGCAGGTACACCTCGACCTGGCCGAAGCCCTGGCCGATCGTCAGTGGTGGGCCGCTGCGGGCTGCGAACTGGTTGGCTACGCCAAGGAGTCGGCCCGTCGCGACAAGCCCGAGGCCATGCGCGCGCGGGTGCTCTACGAACGAGTGGTGCGTACCGGGGTGGCACTCGCGCCCGACAACGACGCGCTCTACCAAACCTACGCGGCGCGTGCCGACGAATTGCTTTTCCCGCCGCAACTGCACGCGTCGGCGGCCGTGGTCACCTACGTGGACGTCAGCCAACGTCGGGTGTTCCTGACGCTGGCCGACGAGTTGACCACGCTTTGCTGGATTTCTGAGGATAAGCCGCTGCCCCAGCCCGGCGACAGTTGGCAGGTGATCTGGAGTGAGCGCGAGGGACAACGAGTGAAGGCCCACAAGGCCCGGCCCGCGCCCGAAGGCGAAACGCTGCCGCCGACGCTGCTGCGCACCTTCGAGGGGACGCTCCACCGCCTGCCCAGCGGCCACGCCCTGGTAAGTCCCGACGTGTTCGTGTCGGTCGAGCTGCTGGGCACGGCCGACTTGCCCGCCGACGCCGCCGTGGTGACCGGACGGGCCGTGCGCTCCTACGAAGCCCGCAAGGATCGCTGGGGCTGGACCGCCCTTGACGTGCGAGCAGTACCCGAGCCACCCCGGGTGCCGATGCCCGGCACTGACCGGCCGCGCCGCCTTTCGCTGGCCCTGCGTGCTCCCCGGATGGTGCGGCAATTGGTCGGTAGCTCGGCAGATCGTGACCTGTCCGCTCACGAATGAGTGCCGTAGGGCGATGCTTTCGGAGCGGTGGCCAGCGCTACGGCTCCGGAAGCATCGTGACGGATCGAGGCAGCGGCTTTGCCGACTTGGGGACAAACAACATTTCAACTAAATTTCTTGCTGATGCACCTGGTACTCGACACGCCCGGCACCTGCCTGCGCAAAGAAAACGAATTGTTCTTGGTAGAAACCGAAGCGGGCCGACGGCACGTGGTACCTACCAAGGTGCAGTCGCTCACCGTGCACCGGGGGGTGCTGCTGAGTGCCGACGCCGTATTGCTGGCCCTGACCCACGAAGTGGAGTTGCTCTTTGCCGATGGTGGGGGCTTTCCGGCCGGGCGGGTCTGGAGCGGCAAGTACGGCTCGGTGGCCACCATCCGCAAAAACCAGTGGCAATTTGCCCGCAGTCCGGCCGCCTTGGGCTGGGTGCAGCAACTGCTCGTAGCCAAGATTGACCACCAACTTGCGCTGCTGCTCACCCTGGGCCAAGATGAGGAATTGCGCCTGGCCACGGGCCGGATGGAAACGCTGCGCGACCGCATTGCCCGTGCCGAGGGCACCCTCGACGCCGTAGGCGGATCGCTGCGCGGCTGGGAGGGCACGTGCGGCCGCCTCTATTTCGAGCAGGTGGCCCGCCACCTGCCGGCGGCCTACGCCTTTGCGGGGCGCAGCCAGCACCCGGCCCTCGACATGTTCAACTGCCTGCTCAACTACGCCTACGGCGTGCTCTACGGCCGCGTGGAAGGAGCCCTCGTCCGGGCCGGACTCGATCCCTACGCGGGCATTTTCCACCGCGACGAGTACAACCGCCCCGTGCTGGTCTATGACGTCATCGAGCGGTTTCGGGTCTGGGCCGAGTACGTTGTGGTGGACTTGTGCTGCCAGCAGGTGATCTACCGCGAATTTTTCGAGCTGCGACCCCACGGCGACGGCCAAACGGCGTTTTGGCTAGCTCCCGAAGGCAAGCGCATCTTGCTGACGGCCCTGCACGATTACCTGGCCGAGGTGGTGGCTCTGGGTGGTCAATCGCGCAGCCGCCTGGTGCACCTCGACCTCTATGCCCAGCAACTGGCCCAAGGGTGGAAGCATTGGTCGGGCTGAACTTTGTCCTTATTTTGGATGCCATATCATTTGTGCATCCATGCCCACCAACAAAGCGGCGGCCCTCCGGCACCGCATCCTCGACGAACTGTTGCAAAACCGCCGTGGCTATACGCTCGACCAACTCCGGGAGCGGATCACCGAGCGGCTCGACCTGGCCAGCCTGGGCGTACGCACCCTCAAGGGCGACCTCAGCTACCTGCGCCACGAGTTCGACGCACCCATCGCCTGCCGCCAAGGTCGGTATGCCTATCAGGATCCGGCCTTTTCCATTTTTCAGGGCGGCCTTTCGGCTGCCGAGGCCGAGGCGCTGGCCCGCACGCGGGGGCTGCTGGCCCAGTTTCGGGAGCTGCCCCACGGCCAAGAGATTGCGGAAATCCTCGAAAAGGTGGCCCAGCGCATCCGCTACCAGCCCCCCCACGCGGCCTCCGTCGTCGAGTTTGCCCGCAACGAGTCCGCCACCGGCGTGCGTTGGCTGGGGCCGCTCTACGCCGCCATCCGCGACCAGCAGCCCCTACGCCTGACCTATACCCCTTTTGGCCGGGCGACCGAGGCGCTGCGGGTGCATCCCTACTACCTCAAGGAATACAACCAACGGTGGTTTTTGCTGGCCTACGACGAGGCACGTCAGGACATCAGCGTGCTGGGACTCGACCGCATCGGGGCGATTGCGGAGTATCTGGTGGCCTTTCGCCCCGACACCCGCGACTGGAAGGACTACTTCGCCGAAGTGATTGGCGTAACGGTGCCCCGCGAGGTGCCCGTCGAGACGGTGCGGCTGCGTTTTCGGCGTGCCCGGGGGCACTACGTGGTCACCAAGCCCCTGCACGCCAGCCAGGTAGTAGTGGCCGAAACGGAGGCGCACATCACCCTCGAGATCCGGGTGCGGCACAACCCCGAGCTGGAATCGCGCCTGCTGAGCTTTGGCCACGACGTGCAGGTACTGGCCCCGGAGGCCCTGGCGGCCACCCTGCGCGAATTGCTGGCAAAGGCCGCCGCCGCCTACGAGGCGTAGGCCCGAAACCGGACGTGGCGAAAGGTGCGCTCGGAGCGGACGCTGCCGTCGGGCTGGGCCACCTCGCGCACGGCCCGCTCGGAGGTGGCATAGACGGGCACCAGGCTGCGGGCCCGGCAAAACTGCACCACGCAGTAGGTGGCGCCAAAGTCGCCCTGCACCAGCACCACGTCGCCGGGCTGGCCTTCGGCCCCGAGCCAGTCGAGGCAGGGCTGCACGTGCGGCCCGACGGTGTCCACCTCGGCGGGCACCTGCTGCCAGCGGGCCTGCACCTCGGCGGGCGGATAGTGGCAGGTGGCAATGCCCAGGTGCTGGCGGGCGTCATCCACCTGCGCGTCGGTGAGGGTGTGGTTGAGGAGAATAAGCAAGCGGGCCGGGCGGGTCATGGCTGAGAAGTTGCAGTAGTGGGTTCTTGCACAATGGCCCGGATTTCGTCATGGCGTGCTTGGAGTGCTTTCCGGAAATCTGTTGCCCCACGACGGCCTCCGTTCGCATCGGCCGTGTAGCCGCCGTGATTGATGTCGTTGCGAAAAGCCGACAAACTGTCGTAGGGCGAAGCCAGGCGGCCCAACAAGGGGTGCGCGAAGAGAAAGTGCCCTACCTCCGGATTTTGGGCCAGTTCTCTCCCCCACTTTTCTTGCGGGGGGTTTTGCGTGTAAAGGCGCAGGACACTGGCCAGCACACTGCGCGGCGTTTCTTTTTCCCAGTTGAAAAATGTCCGGTGCGGATGATCCTCGGCGGCCAGGTGCTGGCAGAGCCACGTCAGCAGTCCCTCTTGCAATTGGGTGATGCCCTGCTGCACCATGCCGTGGGCGATGCACCAGGCGACGCCTTCTAGCCAGGTTAGTTCGCCCGCTCCCGAAAGCGGTGCCATTTTTTGCTCGACGGCTTGCAAAATGGGGGTCAACGGCTTGATGAGCGCATCGGCCGCTAGCACTTTCGACAACGCAGCCGGAAATTTCGATTGGGGAATCCTGATGATTTCGCTGCCGCGATTGGTCTGGAGGTTGGCCGTGATGTTGTTGATTTCTGTGGCCACTGCTTTGAGTTGGATCGCTTGCGGGTTTTTACCCTTTGCTTCTCTGAGAATGGACTGCATTTCGTTATTGGCCAAAACCGTAAGGCGATCCGACAAACCGTACTGCACAAAGTCCTCGGCGGCCG
>DAIRSZ010000108.1:0-7125 GCA_036804165.1 Catalimonadaceae bacterium
CACGGAAGAACTGGTGCAAGAAGTGTTCGACACCACCAGCAACATCCCCAAAGCCTTGCGAATTGTGGCCATTGCCAAATCGGCCCAGCGCAACAATGTCGCCAAAGAGTTGCACCGCATCCAGGTGCCGACCCTGCTGGTGTGGGGCCTCAACGACACGATCACGCCGCCCATGGTAGGCCACGAGTTTCACCGCTTGCTGCCAGATTCTGAGCTGTGGTTTATTGACAAGTGCGGCCACGCCCCCATGATGGAACACCCCGAGAAGTTCAACCGTATTCTGGAGAGGTTTCTTGCCGTAACCCAGACCGTATGACCGCCGAATACCTGATCAATCTGGGGGTAGTGGCCCTTCATCCCGAAGACACCGTGCGCGCTGCCCTCGAGCGGATGGAAGAATACCACTTGCCGCACCTGCCGCTGGTGCGGGGCGTGACCTTTGAGGGACTGCTGACCGAGGCATTTTTGCTTTCGCAGGAAGAGTCGCACTCGCTGCAAGACTTTGCCCCCGTGGCGGTGACCGCCTACGTGCACGCGCAACGCCACTATTACGACGCCCTTCGTATAGCGGCTGAAGGCCAATTGCAACTGGTGGCCGTGCTCAACGAGGCCGACGAGTACATCGGGCCGCTGTTGATCAGCGACCTGCTCAACATTATGGCCGAGGGGTACGGCGTGCAAATTCCGGGCGGCATCATTGTGGTGGCCATTGACCAGCGCGACTATTCGCTGGCCGAAGTGAGTCGGCTCGTGGAGTCCAACGAAGTACGTATTCTGAGCGCCGTCACACAGCCAGACCCACAAAACCCCCAGCGCCTACTCCTGACCATGAAGATGAACCGAACGGATCTGGGTAGGGTGGCTGCCACCCTCGAACGGTTTCGCTACCAGATTGTGGGCGAGTTCTACGAATCGGAGGTGCGCGACAACACCAAAGAGCGCCTCGATAGCTTTCTCCGCTACCTTAACGTCTGACCATGCGCATTGCCCTGCACGGACGTGGTTTCAAGGAATCGAACCTGCCCTTTGTGCAACTCATACTAGACGAACTGGAGCGACGAGAGGCCCAACTGGTGGTCAACCGATCTTTTCACGCGGCCCTGGAGCGTGCGCACGTCCGGGCATCGGCCTACGAACTGTTCGGCACGCCCGACGAACTGCGGGCCGATATGGTGCTCAGCATTGGGGGCGACGGCACCCTGCTGGAGACCGTTACGCTGGTTGGCGACAAGCAAATTCCCGTTCTGGGTATCAATTTGGGGCGTTTGGGGTTTTTGGCCTCGACGGCTGCCGAACAAATTGTACCTGCTTTTGATCAGGTTTTCGCTGGCTACTACGACTACGACCTTCGCACCTTGATCAGGCTGGAGTCGGACCGGGCACTCTTCAACGGTATCAACTTCGGCATGAACGAGTTTACGATCCTCAAGCGCGATACCTCCTCTATGATCGTGGTGCATACGTACATTGATGGCGAATACCTCAACTCCTACTGGGCCGATGGCCTGATCGTGGCTACGCCGAGCGGCTCGACGGGCTATTCGCTTAGCGTGGGCGGACCCGTAGTGTTGCCCGACTCCAACAATTTTATCATTGCCCCCGTTAGTCCCCACAACCTCAATGTGAGGCCCCTGATCGTGTCGGACGAAAGTGTTATTTCTTTCGGAATACAGGGGAGAAGTAAAAATTTCCTGATATCTTTGGACTCTCGTTCGGAAGTAGTGGATGATACTATTCAGTTGGCCGTTCGGAAGGAGCGGTTCAAAGCACGTCTGGTGAAATTAAATAACTATAATTTCCTCCACACCTTGCGTAGTAAGCTCAACTGGGGCTTAGACGCAAGAAATTAGCAGTACAAGTTTCTCAAATTGTACTGCAGTATTTACCTTGCACGGCGTTAAGTATCGCCCCAGAAAGAGCGTTAACAGGTTATCTGAATAAATGTCGAAGAATATGTACAAAAGTGTATCACTATTTCTTGGCTTGCTGATCATAGGCACCCTAGCCTTCGAACACCGCGCCGAAGCACAGGGGCGTCGCTCTGGTAGCCGCTACAAGGGCAGTAGCAAACGTATCAGCAGTTTTACGGGTCGTTCACGTTTCAACAAAAACCGCCAGTACTGGGTTTTTGGAGCTAGCGTGGGGGCGGCCAATTACTTCGGTGACATCGTGCCCCGTGCCACCCGCGGGAGTTTCGACATCTCGCAGACCCGCCCCAGCATTGGCATTAACGCCGGTCGGCGGGTGCACCCCAACATCACGCTGCGCGGTAGTTTTGCTTTCCACCGCTTGCGCGGCGACGACTTCGAGTCGGCTAGCGAAACCGATGCCCAGGCCCGCGCTCGCTACATCCGCAACGCGCACTTCCGCAACGATATCAAAGAACTTACCGTCACGGGGATGTTCGATCTGTTTGGCAATACGGGCAGCTACCTGCGCCGGGCCGACATCAACCCGTACGCATTTGTTGGCGTAGGGGCCTTTTTGCATAACCCTCGGGCCCAAAGCCTGGACGGCAACTGGGAGGCACTGCGCCCCCTGGGTACCGAAGGCCAACAGGCACCCGCCGACGTGCGCAACGCGAAAGGCTACAACAGTCCCTATTCGTTGGTGCAAGTGGCCGTACCTTTCGGTATTGGCGTCAAGTATGCCATTTCTTCTAACCTGGACCTGGCCCTAGAAATTGGGTATCGTCTTACGTTCACCGATTATCTGGACGACGTAAGCACATTCTATCCCGACTTCGCAGATTTGCCCAGCGACCTGGCCCGCCAAATGACTTTTCGCTCGGCCGAGCCACGGGCCGCCGCTGCGGGTAGCGACCGCAACTTGGCTTCCGTGCTGGAAGCAGCCGACAAAAGAATTATCTCGGGCGGTACTTACCGCGGTCAACAAGTGCCCGCGGGCACCAGGTTTGTCGAATTTCACGGCCCGCGTGACATCCGGGGTAGCTCTAGCGACAATGACTACTACATCGTAACGGGCTTGCACTTGTCATACTTGATGGGTACCAACGCCCGTCGCCCCAAATTCCGTTAATGCACATACTGATGAGAGAAAACACTTTTCTTAGGGTCTCGAAAAAAGTGGGAGCAGCTTACACGCTAATCCCACTTTTTTTTGCGTTATACTTGGCTATCCCCGCGCAAGCCCAGCGCTGGGAGATTGGGGCTGGCCTGGGCACCACGGGCTACGTAGGTGATTTTGCGCCCACGCCGCACCCTTCCACTCATAACCTGGCCGGCACGATCTTCGTCCGGCAAAATTTCTCGCCCGTTTTTGCCTTGCGCTACGGCATCACACTGGGGGGGATCAGGGGCAATGCCGCTACGGTCAATGACGGCTACCTCGACCGCTATGCCGACACGCTCAACCTCTCGTTTCGGACACTCGTGACGGAGCTGGCCGTGATAGGCGAGTACAATTTTTTTGACTATCGCAACGAAAAATACCGCAAGTGGAGTCCGTACCTGTTTGGAGGCATCGGCGTGTTTCTTTTCACGCCTGCCAATGCGGGTTCTCCCACCTCGGCGGCTACGGAGTTTAACCCGGCTTTGGCCATTCAGCCCGCTATCCCGTTTGGGCTGGGTGCCAAGTTTGTACTGAGCCGCCACTGGAACCTAGGCGTCGAGTTGGGTGCACGCAAAACATTTACGGATTACCTCGACAACGCCAGCAACGTAGCTCAAAGTCCGGTGGGGCTGGCCGGTTGGCAACGGGGCAACCCCAACACTACTGACTGGTACTACTTTGCCGGGGTAAAGCTCAGCTACACGATCTACTCTATTTTGTGCCCTTACCAGTGGGGCAGTGCTCCCCCTCCGTGATTCACTGTTCGTCGCTGACGAATTGAAGAATGGCTTGCCGATTCATGGTCAGGCTCCAGAGGGCCGTCAGGCGTTCGGTGGGCTGGGTCAGCCCGGCAGTGTCGAGTTGGGGGTAGCGGGCCAGCAGGGCCGCATGCACTTCGGACCGAGCATTTTGCCCGTGACACGCTCCGCAAAGTTGTGGATCGAACGTGATGGGCGCCGTAAATAGCCACTGCTGACCTTGGGCGTCGGTCTTTTGTACGTTGGCAGGACGCTCGCCCCCTGCTGCCAAACTGTATTCATAAGCTTCAGCCAGTGCTTTTTCCTTGCCCTCGGGGCGATGCTCGGGCCGTAGGGGGTGCAGGCTCGCTCGCCGTACGTCGAAACCTGGGCCGTAGGCGGCAGCCAGCGCATCGAGGCGACAAGCCCCGAGGGTATCGGTTGGTGCCGCAATGGCCAACGCTCCGCGCAATTGGGCTTCCCAGGCTTGCTGCAGTTCTTGCGTTCTTTTTTGTCCCATTTTCATGGCACCTTCGGCCATTTGCCCTTCGGTGGCGCGCACCACTTTGCGCGAACGCATTTCGTCGCGCACGCGCTGGCTGTCAATTTTCTCGTCGGAGCAGGCAGCCGCCAAAAGGCCAAAAACAAGGACAAACAGGTGGGGGTGGTTCATGAAGAAGATACTTTTTTCCTTTAAAAGAAATCCGGCACCGAAGGTTTTGCCTCTGGTGCCGGATGTAGCTGAACCCCTTGCAGGCAAATTAGCCGACCTTGACGGTCTGCGCTTCTAGCAACCAGGTTTGGGCCGCCTGCCGGCTTTCGAAAATGCGCATCTCGAACCCGGCGGCACGGCTGACGAGGTCTTCGGCCGACATGGCTCCGAAGATGTCGGGCGACACTACGTGCGCAAAACGCTGCAAGCCTGCGCCAATGGCCCGGGGCATCCAGTCTGTGGCAATCCATTCGTTGGCTTCGTCCCAAGAGCCTTCCAGCTGGCTGTTGTCGTTGAGTAGGCAGGGCGTGGGCTGCTGCGCAAACAGCGTCAGCAAGGCATTGCAAGCGGCCTTCAGCTCTTCGATGGTCACAAAGCCGATCCAGTTGGATTCGATGTAGTGCCCGTTTTCTACGTAGGCAGCGTTGTAGTATTCTTCGCCGATGGTGTTTTTAAGAACAATAGACATATTAATGAATGTAAGGGTTAAAAATAATTTTAAGCAGTAGGGCTGCGCAGGCCAGCCAGTTCATTTTCTTTTTCGGCCAGTTGGGCCCGCAATTCGGCTTCTTGCTGGCGGAACTTCTCGACCACGTGGGTCATGGTTTTTTTCTGGGCTTCCAGGCGCTCGTTGGTACGCCGTTCTTCCGCTTCTTTCACCTTTTCTATTTCCCGACGAGCGGCCTCTAGTTCGTCGAGCTTGCCCCGCAGAGCGGCTTCGCTCTGGCGAAGTTCTTCTTGCAAGTGCTGCTGGTGCTCTTGGGTGGCTTGTAGTTCCTCCAGGTTCTGGCGCATTTCTTCTTCCTGCGCCCGGAGTTCCTCGGCCTGTTGCTGAGAGGCTTCTAGCAGGTGGGCCGTGCGCTGGCTAACGATTGCCCCCGACACGGTAGCGGCAATATTCTCGCCCACGCGTTCGATAAACTGAATCTGATGCGGGGCGAAGGTGCTGAAAGAGGCCATCTCAATCACCCCAAACGTTTCTTCGTTGACGCGCATGGGGACAATCAGGACGCACTTGGGCAAGGCTTTGCCCAGGCCAGAGGTGATCTGCAGGTAGTTGTCGGGCACGTCGGTGAGCAAGATGGTGTTGCCCTCGCGCCAGGCCTGGCCGGCGAGGCCCTCGCCCATTTCCAGGCGTTTGCGAAGGTGCTTCTTCCGATCCCAGGCGTAGCAGGCCGTGAGCACGAGTGCATCCTCCGCCTGGGCATCGGTGGCGACCTCGCGAATGAACAAAGCACCCTGGTTAGCACCGACGTATTTGACCAACTGACGAATGACAGTATCGGCCAGGTCGCTCACTTGGGCGTGGTGGCTCCGGAGCACGTCGTTGAACTGCGTGATGCCCTCGGTGGCCCACTGGCGCGCGGTCTCCTCGGCTTTTACGGCCTGCAGGCTGCTGCGCATCTCCAGCAAGGCGTTGCCCAGCACGTCCTGCTCGCTGAGCATTCTAAATTCGGCTTCCAGGTTGCCGCTGCCAATCTCGCGGGCAAAGGCCGAAGTCTGGCGCAGGCCCGTCACGAGCTGATCTACGGCCAAGGCGATCTCGCCGATCTCATCGCGGCGACGGCGGTGTTGCGACGTGTGTTCGGGCAGCTCGCCCCGGCCCAGGCGGGCGATCACGTCGCGCAACTCGCGGATGGGGCGGGCAATCATGCGGGCCGTCAGCCCGGCACTCGACAAACCCACCACGAAGAAAATTAGGGTAATGACGACAAGCACCGTGCGCAGCCAGTTGAAAGAGCCACTGATTTCGACGTTGGAGCGCTGCAGCCGTTGGCGTTGGGCCGTCAGCAACTGGTGCAAGTACTGATTCTGCCTACCCACGGCGGGCACCAACTCCGTGGCAATGCGCTCTTCGGCCAGCGAACGTTTGAAAAAATCTTCGTAGTCGTCGAACGATTGCAAAGTGAGCATCACCTCCTGGCTGACGGACGCCGCCGTGTCGAAGGTGGCAAACACTGCGCTGAGCTGCTGTTGTTCGGCTGGGCTCTCCCATTTCGTAGCCAGCGCTTGCAAGCGGGCCTTCTGGGTTGGATATTCTACTTCGAGCAGGTGTTGCAACTGACGGTGGTCTTCGTGGCTGTCGGCCACGTAGGCCCAGTTGGTGGTGAGCATACGCAAGCGCGTGGCCAGGTGTCCGAAGGCTTCGAGGGCTTCGAGCGAAGGCACACGCACTTCCAAGTTGTTTTTGACGAGCTCGGCACTGGTGCGGAGCGTTCGTATGCTCATGATGGCATTAACAGTCACCAAGGCAATGAGGACGAAGAACCCCGCCAGGATTTTTTGACTCAAGCCCAGACGCTTTATTTTCATAGCAAAAAAATTGGAAGAAGAGAACACGGTCAGTCGGCTACGGCCACATTTCCTACCAGAATGGCAAGCTTTTTAAGTTCGGACGACACCCGCAGGCCCGCCTCGCGGAGATGGCCCTCGTGCAACTCGAACTTCCAGCGTTGGGCTTCCTGCACGAAATTGATACCCGATCCCTCCAGGGCCAAGCCCGGTTTTTCGGTGATCAGCAAGGTGTTTTGCTTGGCAACTTTGGCTCGTAGGGCACCAAAGTGTTTGCTCTCTTGGGGCGGTAGATAGATGATCTGACACGCG
>DAIRSZ010000109.1:0-7068 GCA_036804165.1 Catalimonadaceae bacterium
GGGCCTGATGACGTAAGCTAGCCTGGTGGGCTAGTTAACATGGTACCGAAGACCGATACTCCCGTAGGTTTGTCAGAAAAGGGCGACAGGGCTTTTTGCAAAGAGACGCAATGCCTTGCGTTTCTACAATGGTTATATTTACAGGTCTGCACGTTGCTCATCATTCAGTCTAGGCACATCCGCACACCAGCACATCCGCAAATCAACTAATTAACTAACCGCCGCCCATGCCCGTCCGCTCCCAACTTCGCCAGATTGCCCTGTTTGCTAGCCTGCTGCTGCTGTTAGTGTTCGGCCTGTTTGTGATCAATCAGGTAAGCGTGGCCTACCAACTGGCCTCGGGTGTGCACCCTGCTTTTGGGCAGGTGGTGCTTTGGGGATTGACCGCGCTGCTGCTGGGGCTGCTGGCCGCGCCCGTGGTGCTCTATTTTCGGCTGCCTGCGCCGCTGCGCCCGGTGGGCGACACGTTCGACCGCGAAGCCTTTCTCCGCCGGGTGGGGCAGCGGCTGGCGCATCACCCGACGTTTCGTCGCGATGCCAGCTACGACTTCGCCCAGTCGGCCGACGTGGTGCGGGGCCTGGCGCAGCTTGACGCCCAAGCCAACCTGGCCACGCGCCGCACGGCCAAGGCTATTTTCCTGACCACGGCCATCTCGCAGAACGGCAAGCTCGACGCCCTGGCCGTCTTGGCAGCCCAAACCCGTCTGGTCTGGGAGATTGCCCACGTTTATCACCAGCGGCCCACGCTGCGCGACTTTGTGCGCCTCTACGGACAGGTGGGGCTGGCGGCCCTCATCGCCACCGAAGTCGAAGACCTCGACCTTACCGAACAGTTGGAGCCTGTAATCGGGGCGGTGGTGCAAGGCTCGGCCGTCACGTCGTTGCCCGTGGTGGGTTCGGCGGCCCGCGTGGTGGCCGATTCGCTGCTGGAGGGAACCGTCAATGCCTACCTGACCCTGCGCGTAGGGGTGATTGCCCGGCGCTATTGCGGCACGCCCGAGGCGTTCGAGCCGCGCCGCGCCCGACGGGCGGCCTTTGCCGAGGCGGCAGGCATGTTGCGCGGGCTGGTGGCCGAGTCGTCGGGCGAGCTGGCCACGGCCGTGGTGCGGGCCGGGCGCAAGGCGGGCCGCAGCACCGTGGCCAGCGGCGGGGCCGCCGTGGTGCGGGCGGGCGTGCGGGTACGCACGGGTTGGGAGAATCTCACGCGCCGCCGCAGCAGTAACGAAGCGCCCGCCGCGCCAGAAAATTCTGCCACGTAGCAGGTCTTCTCGAAAGTGGCTACCTTTGCACCTGGTATTGGGCCATTAGCTCAATTGGATAGAGCAGCTGCCTTCTAAGCAGCCGGTTGGGGGTTCGAGTCCCTTATGGCTCACCGAGCCGCCTTTTCTTGTAGGAAAGGCGGTTTTTTTATGTCTGAGAAAAATCAAAAAAAATTTTTTGATCAGAAAAAACTTTTGAGACCTCGCGTGTATATTGCTCAATCTTTCTGCTCATGCTAATCGTTTACTCATTTTGTACTACAACTACCTCAAAATCGCCTGGCGCAGCTTGCTCCGCTACCGGGGCTTTGCGCTGATCAGCATCGCGGGCCTGGGACTGGGCGTGGCAGGCTGCTTGCTCATTTTTCTGTTCGTCCGTTTTCATACCAGCTTCGACGCTTTTCACGCCCAGGCCGACCGCACCTATCGCCTCACGACCGAGTCTGCTTTCGGTGATGGCCAGATCAACTATCAGCCGGGCGTGCACCTGCCGCTGGTGCGCGTGTTGCCGCAGGAGGTGCCCGAGGTGACCGTGGCGGGCGTGTTTGCTACGCAGGGCGGCGAATTTGCCGTCGGGTCTGCGGGCGAGCCGCGCTTTCGCGAACGCGGGGTGGTGCTGGTGGAGCCGACGTTTTTCAAAATCTTCGACTTCGCCTGGCAGGCGGGCGATCCGGCCACGGCCCTGCGCCAGCCCAACACGGTGGTGCTGACGGCCAGCGTGGCCCAGAAATTTTTTGGCGATGAAAATGCCCTCGGCCAGACGCTGATCCTCGACAACCGCCTGACCTTGCGCGTGACGGGCGTGATGGACGATTTTCCGCCCAACACCAATTTGCCGTTGCGCATCTTGCTTTCGTACGCCACCCTCGAAAACCTGCTGGGCAGCCGCGCACCCCTCGACGACTGGAGCTTCCTCAATGCCCGCTCACAAGCCTACGTAGTCCTGCCACCCGGCCTGTCGGCCGGGCAGTTCGAAGCCCAACTGGCCCAACTGGGCCAAAAATACCGCTCGGCCGAAGAGGCCGCCCGCCACACCAACCGCCTGCAATCCCTGCGCGATATCCACTTCGACGAACGCTACGCCAGCTTTGCGCCCCGCGTGCGCCGGGGGCAGGTCTGGACCTTCGCCACGGTGGCCGTCTTTTTGTTGCTGATGGCCTGCCTCAACTTTGTCAACCTGGCCGTGGCCCAGGCCCTGCGCCGGGCCCGCGAGGTGGGCATCCGCAAGGTGCTGGGCAGCAGCCGCAGCCACTTGGTGGCGCAGTTTATGGGCGAAACGCTGCTCATCGCCCTGGCAGCGGTAGGTCTGGGGCTGACCTTTGCGTATTTGCTATTGCCCTGGCTCAACGACTTTCTGGGCCTGACGCTCGGTTTTGGTTGGGACGATCCGCTGTTGGTCGGCACAGTGCTGGGGCTGCTGGCCGTTATCACGCTGCTGGCGGGCTTCTATCCGGCCTGGCTGCTGTCGGGTTTTGCCCCGACGCTGACGCTCAAGGCCAAGCTGCCGACGTTGCAGGTGGGCGGGGTATCGGTGCGGCGCGGGTTGGTGATTTTCCAGTTTGTCGTCACGCAGGTGCTGCTGGTCTGTACGGCGGTGGTCTGGCAGCAACTCCAGTATTTCCGCAATGCGCCCCTGGGCTTCGACCGCGACGCCGTGGTGTCGGTGGCCGTGCCCGACAACGCGGCCGCCCGCCTGAGCACCTTGCGGTCGGAATGGGAACGCCTCGACGGCGTGGAGGCCGTCAGTTTTTGCTTCGAAAATCCCCTTTCGACCACCAATTATAACTCGACTTTCAGTTTCGACGAATCGAGCGAAGAGGCGGGCTTTGTGGTGGACATCAAGTTTGCCGACGATCAGTACCTGCGCACCTACGGCATCGAGCTGGTGGCCGGGCGCAACCTGACGCCCAGCGATACGCTCCGCGAATTGCTCATCAACGAAACGCTGGTGCGCCGCCTGGGCCTGCCCGACGCCGAAGCGGCCCTGGGCCGTCGGCTGACGCTGGCCGACGAAGAACCCTTGCCAATTGTGGGCGTGGTGCGCGACTTCCACACTACCTCGCTCCAGATGGCCATCAGCCCCTGCGTGCTGACCACCGAGCGCGACACCTACCAACTGGCGGGTGTGCGCCTCCGCACCGACCGGGCCATGGCCCAGGTGCTGCAAGACCTGGAGCGCGTCTGGTCGTCGGTGTTTCCCGAAGCCACCTACCGCTACGAGTTTCTCGACGACCGCATTGCCGCCACCTTCGCCACGGAAGAAAAAACGGCCCAACTGCTGACTCTCTTTGCGGGCACGGCCATTTTCATCGGGGGGCTGGGCATCTATGGCCTGATTGCCTTTATGGCCCGGCAAAAGGTGCGCGAGGTGGGCATCCGCAAAACGCTGGGCGCCAGCACGGGCAGCATCGTCCTGATTTTTCTGAAAGAACTGGCGCGGCTGGTGCTGATCGCGGCCGTGGTGGCCGTACCGATCAGCTTCTGGCTGATGCGCGACTGGCTGGCCGAATACCCGCTGCGGGTATCGCTGGGGGTAGGGGTGTTTGCGGTGGTGATCGCCGCCTCGCTGCTGCTGTCGTGGCTGACGGTGGCCTACCGGGCCTACCGCGCCGCCACGGCTAATCCGGTGCGGGCGCTGAAGGCGGACTGAGGGGCGCAGGGCCGCGGCAGGAGCCAGTTTTTTGGGGTTAAACAAAAACTGTTGGAAGCGCAATGTTTGCGGTGACCGTTTTTGTATAATTGAAAAATATGAACCACTTCAAGCCATGAAAACAATATTTACTTTGATTGCCCTGCTCATCAGTCTGGGTGCTTCGGCGCAGGCTCCGTGGCCCCTGCCCTCCTCAAAAGCGCAGCCCTACAGGAACAGCAACCTTTCGTCTGCTTTGTCTGCCGATACCAATTTTTTTGTCAATAATTACATCCTAACCGTTGACAATGCACCTTACCAAAATCTGGTAGGCGATTCGGTGCTGACGCCCGATTTTTGGGACGATCCTATCTATGAAGTTCCGCTGGGCTTTTCCTTTAATTTTTTCTTCGTTCCACTCGATACCATTAGGCTCGAAAACTTCCTCACCTTTAGCACCAATGACGCAGTAGTCGGGTACGTTATTCCGCAAGACGTGGACATCATTGCGCGCGAAGACGGCACCCCTTCGACGATCTCGTACGTGGTGGAAGGCGCGCCCGGCAGCCGCATCTTCAAGGCGCAGTGGCGCAACGTCAGTTTCTATTGCCTCTACGACGACGGCAGCGGCGAGCGTAGCCCCGCCAGCACCGATTCGGCCAGTACCAACTTCCAGGTGTGGCTCTACGAAAGCAACGGCCGAATTGAAGTTCGGCAGGGCCCCTACCAAATCTCGAGTCAGTCGGAGGCCTTCTGCGATTATGGTGGCCCAATAGTAGGCATCGCAGCGAGCGATTTTGAATCGGAAAATCCCGATGAAGTATTCTATGCCTTTCTCGGCGGCAACCCCGCCAATCCGGAACTGATTACCGAGCAGAACGGACCAGACTTTTTTGAAGACCCGCCCGGCGTGCTCGACTCACTCCCGCCAGTGGGCACGGTCTATTCGTTCATCCCCCAATTTACGAGTTTGCATTCGCGCATCAACGCGGCCGCGCTCCGCATGTATCCCAATCCGGCCACCGACGTGGTGCGCTTCGAGCGCCCGCACGTGGCGGGGGCCTATACGGCCCATTTGCAGGACATGACCGGGCGCACCGTGGCGACGACCTCTGGCCAAGGCCCTGAGGGCAAGCTGTCCGTAGCGGCGCTGCCGCCGGGTGTGTACGTGCTGCGGGTGCGCGACGCGGCGGGGCTGTACCAGGGCCGGATCGTCCGGCAATGAGTGGTACAATCTGCCCAAAGGCTTGTCGGAAATGGCAAATTTCCGGGTTTAGGTAACGCCCAGAAAGTGTCGCGCGTTAGTTGACTTGTTAAAGTTAAAACGAGCGAACACCAAAACTCCTACCTAATGACGTTTTTCAAAACTATTTCCTTGGGCCTGTTGGGCGTGTTGATGACCTTGGCCGCGCAAGCCCAAACGCCCGGCCAGCAGCCCGTGCCGCAGCAACAGCCACAAGCCACCCCGGCCGCTAGCGATTTCTCGCCGGAAGAACTCAGGCAATTTGCCCAGGCCGCCGGCCGGGTGATGGAAATTCAGGCGCAAAGCGAGCAGAAAATGGTCGCCGCCATTGAGCAAGAAGACCTGGAGGTGGATCAGTTTAACCAGATCCTGACCATGCAGCAGCAGCGAGCTACGCAAGAAGACGTCGAAACGCCCGCCGAGGAACCTACGGCCGAAGAAATGGCGGCCTTCAACAAAGCGGCCCAGCAAATTATGCAGATCCGCCAGGAAACCGATACCGAGATGGTGACGGCCATTGAGGACGAAGGGCTGGCGCCGGAGAAGTTTCAGGAAATCATGATGGCCTACCAGCAAAATCCGGAAGTCAAGCAGCAAATAGATGCCATGCTGGAAGGAATGAACTAGCTTGCCAGCCGTGCGCACAGGTAATGAGCCGCTCCCTGCCGGGGAGTGGCTTTTTTGTGTTTGGATGGAAGCTCGCCGAAGGTTAATCCAATGTGTATCAATTTCTTATATAAAATTACAGGTCAGGGCACGCGTCATCCGATTACGGGCAAGAATGGCCACATTTGCGGATAATATTCGCTGTACGTCGGCGTTTTGCCTACAGCCAATCTTGCCCGGATGAAAAAACTTCTTCTCCTCGCCCTTACTGCTTGCCTGCCCGGTGTGGGTTGGGCGCAGTTTACGGCCCCCAAATACAGCAACGAGTTTCTGCAAATCGGCGTGGGCGCCCGTGCCCTGGCGATGGGCAACACGCAGGCGGCCATCGCCCGCGACGCGACGGCGGGCTACTGGAATCCGGCGGGTTTGCAGGGCATTGGGCAGACCGACGTGGCGCTGATGCACGCCGAATATTTTGCGGGCATCGCCACTTACGACTTCGTGGGCGCCGCCACGCGCATTGATTCGGTGAGCACCCTCGGGGCCACGTTCATCCGCTTCGGGGTGGACGACATCCCCGACACGCGCTTTCTCTACGACGCCGACGGCCGCATCAACTACGCCAACCTCCGCGCCTTTTCGGTGGCCGACTACGCCCTGCTGCTTACCTACGCCCGCAAATCGTCCGTGCCCGGGCTGGATCTGGGGGCCAACTTCAAGATCGTCCACCGCACGGTGGGCACTTTTGGCAATGCCTGGGGCTTCGGGCTGGACGCCGGGGCGCAGTATCGCTACAAAGGCTGGCAGTTGGGGCTGATGCTCCGCGACGTGACCAGCACGTTCAACGCCTGGTCGTTCAATACCGTGGAGGTGGAGCTGATCAACGCTGCCGACAGCAACAACGTCATCCCCGAAAACTCGATCGAAGTGGCCTTGCCCCGCGCCATCCTGGGCGTAGCGCGTGGTTTTCGGATCAAGGAAAAATTCGGCGTGCTGGCCTCGGCCGACCTCAACCTCACCTTCGACGGCCAGCGGAATGCGGTGGTCAGTTCCCGGCTGGTGTCCATTGATCCAACCTTCGGCGTCGAGCTCGACTACCTACAGACCGTCTTCCTGCGGGGGGGCTTCAACAACGTCCAACAATTTGAGGGCTTTGCCAGCGACCCGGCCTACACGTCGGTGGGCACCAACTTCGGCGTTGGGTTGCGGATCAAGCAGCGTTTCTACGTGGACTATGCCCTGACCAACGTCGGCGATTTGTCCGGATCGCTCTACTCCAACATCTTTTCCCTTCGCATGTCCCTCTAAACCGGACGGTCTATGTTTCTACG
>DAIRSZ010000110.1:0-7010 GCA_036804165.1 Catalimonadaceae bacterium
CGCGCACCGTTACGCGGGCCTTGGCGATGAGCTGGATGCCGTCGGCGGCCACGGCGGCCACGCTCGGCGTGTTGATCACCTTGGGGTTGACCGAAATCTGCACGGCCTCGAACACCTCGCGGCCGGCCAGGTCAATGGCCGTGGCCTGCTTGAAACTCAGTTCGATGTTGGCCTTGTCGGCCGAAATGAGGGCCTTGATCACCGACGGCACGTTGCCCCCGGCCAGGTAGTGGGTTTCGATTTCCTGCGAAGTTACGTCCAATCCCGCCTTGGTAGCCGTGATGAGCGATTCGACCACGATGCGGGGCGGCACCTTGCGGATGCGCATGAACACCAGTTCGAACAAGCCCACCTTGACGTTGGAAAATTGGGCCGTGATCCAGAGGTTGATCGGGACAAAGTAGAAGAATAGGTAAACGGCCACGATGCCGACACCAATGATGAGCAATAAAGACACAAGTCCTTCCATGTAGGGAGTTGATTAGGAGATTATATTAAAAAATTACTGATGAGGTCTTACGATAATTTGCTGCTTGGTGACGTCGGCCACTACCACCGGCGTGCCGCTAGCCACGAACGTGTCGGGCGACGTTACTTCGTAGCGGTGGCCGTTGAGTTCGGCGGTGCCCATCGGGCGCAGGGCCGACACGGCCACGCCCGTTTGGCCCACTTCGGGCAGGGGTGGCCCCGCAAAGCCAGTGCCCGGTGCAAGCTGGTGGTGCAGCCCGAAGCGTAGCCAGGTACGGCTGCGCAGGGCCACCACTACTGCGAGCGTACCCAAGGCCAGGTAGCTGCCCAGCAGCCAGTGCCCGCCAGGCAGACCGAGTTGTCGGTAGCCAAGCACGATGGCCCACACGCCCACCCCTACACCCACCAGACCCACTACCGTGGTGCCCGGCACAAACACAATCTCGGCGATGATGAAGGCCAGACTTAGCCCGATCAGCAGGAGCAAGAGCCACCAGTCCATACGAAGATTTTGCTTAGCGGCTAGAAAGATAAGGGATAAAGTAAAATGCCCCGACACGAATCTGCACGCCCGGGCCGTACGGATAGCCCCGAGGTAGGCGCGTATCGGGACTGCAACGAGAACCAAGACATTAAGTTTGTTACTTACTGTTAAAAAAAACCTTACTGGTGTAGTTTATTTTAGCAAAAATAGCTTTCATTTGTGCTAATAATTGACAGGAATAGTTTATTTTTGTCCGTTTTTAAAGACGATATTGAATTATCGAATAAAATTTTATACACCCGCTCCCCCGAACGTAAGACCCTGTCATGGATGTATTAGGTGATTTAATCGAGCTGATTACCAAAAAAAGAGTCAAAAAGATTGAGCTTTTTGACGAAAATAGCCGCAATAAGCAAAGCAACTACTACAAACTCTTCGAGGGAATTCATGCCGGACGCTATCAGAGCGATGCGGACGCGGCGGCGGATATCTACGGCTGCGATGCCTCCGAGAAGAAGTACCTCATCCTCAAGACCCGCCTCAAGCAGAAGCTGCTCAACACACTTTTCTTCCTCGACTTTGGTGGCTCCGACGTAGCCGAAGACCGGGCCATCGAGTACGAATGCGGCAAGTCGCTGCTCTACGCCCGGGCGTTGCTCTTTAACGAATCGTTTCAACTGGCCATCCCCACCGTCGAAAAGACCTTGCGCAAAGCCCGCGAGTATTACCTGACTACCACCGAGCTGGAGTGTGTACGCATTTTGCGGCGCTATACCAGCCAGGCCGGGCCTTACAAAGACTTTCTGATGTACAACGAGCTGACCGAGCAGATCGAGCAACGGATGTTGACCGAAAGCCGGGCGCAGCGGTACTTGCAGGAAGCCACCGCGTTGCTCAACAAGTCCAAAACCTACCGCGATTCGGTCATAGAGATGACCTCCCAGCAGATGGACGAACTCGGCCCGCACCTCGACGAGGTAGAAAGCCCGCGCCTGCGCATGGACTATTCGCTGATTCGCGCCCTTCACTACCAACTCTCCGACCAGCACGCCTTGGCGGTGGCTACCATCGAAGAAGCCATTGCCTACGCTCGCCAGCACCCCGCCTTTTTTACGCGCCGCGACCTGATCGAGCTGCTCCTGCGCAAGATGAACTTCTTGCTGCACCTGCGCGACACCGAAGCCGCCGAGCGTACCATGCAGGAGGCCAACAACTACTTGGTTGCGCAGGAAGAAGCCTGGTTTGTGGTGTATGAATATTATTTCCTGATCGCTATGCACGCGGGGCAGTACTTCAAGGCAGCCCAGATTTTTCAGGACGTGCTGGCCAACTCTTTCTTCCGCACCCTCTCGGACCGTCGTAAAGACCGCTGGCGGGTATTTCAGGCCCACCTGCATTTTATCTACAAAAATGAAAACCTGCGCGACATCCGGCCGCTGATCCAAAATTCCAAGACGGGCTTTCGGCTCAATGAGTTTATGAGCGACATCCCCGAGTTCTCGAAGCGGGAGCGCGGGTTGAACGTGGCCAAGCTTACGATCCAGATTCTGTTTTACCTCGACAGGACGCAGATGGACGAAGTTGAAAAGCGCACCGACGCCATTGGGCTGTATTCGCGCCGCTATCCCAAGAAGGACATTAACTTCCGCAGCGAGTGCCTCATCAACTTGCTTACCAACATGAAGGAAGAAGACTACCGCTTCTACCAGACGCGCAAGTCCACCGAAAAGTACTTTGAAGAAATGGCTGGCCAACCCATGCAATATATGGGGGGCAACCGGGGCCTTGAGGTGATTCCCTTCGAGAAAGTATGGGACTGGGTGCTCAACAAACTCAAAGAGTATCGCTACGGTTAATAGAACAACTACCGCGCAATATTCTGAGCATGATAGACAAATATTGAGGTTTTGGTGGTTTTTCGTACAATTTTGGGTTACCATAAATCCACGAGGCGTATGTAACCTCGTATAGTGACTGATCCCACCACTGTTGCGCGCGCATGTATTACTTCCTGAGTTTATCCGTCCTATTTCATAGCCTCCCCATTTTTGGCATCTGCGTAGGGGCCTTTCTGATATACGCGGGCTTGGTACACAAGCGCCCCGACGTGATAGCCCGGGCCCAGCAAGTTTTCTTGGGCAATGCCGTAGCGAGCCTTATCTTGTTTCTGCTCTACGAAAGGGCGTTGGGCAGTGCCCTCTTCAGCCAGCACCGCGCCATTGACAACCTCGACTACGTGATTATGGGCTTTGCCCTGATAGCGGGCATCACCAGTTTGCTGGGCTTGCTCTATTACCTCCGGACGCAAGCCCTGCCGCAGGTGTTCATCCGCTCCCTGTTGTGCTGCTCGTTGCTCATCGTCGCGACGGGCGGCCTCAAGGCGTTTGAGGCTTTTCGGGTGAGTCCCGCCACGCGCACCAGCGATGGCCACTTCCGAGAAGTAGATCCCAGTGGTACGAGTGCCAACCTGCCGGCCACTGAACAGCCGCAGCCCAAGCAATTGCCTGCCCTCTGATCAGCTAACCCAGTTTGGGGTTTTGGCGGTGTCGCTGACCATCGCGCCGCGTTTTCTTCTCAAGGTTTTGCTGCAAGGCCTCGGTCAAATTCACACCCGTTTGGTTGGCCAGGCAAATCACCACAAAGAGCACATCGGCCAATTCGTCGGCCAGCACCTTTTCTTTGTCCGAAGGCTTTTCGGACTGCTCGCCGTAGCGACGGGCGATGATGCGCGCCACCTCGCCGACTTCTTCGGTCAGCATGGCCAGGTTGGTAAGTTCGTTGAAATAGCGCACCCCGGTGGTACGAATCCAGCTATCTACTATTTGTTGGGCTTGGGCGATGGTCATGGCGGAGGGTTTTTGAAGCGACCGCTACGCTGGGCAGCGGCCACAAGATTGCACGACAAGGCAAACGAAAAGCCCTTCCACCAAGGGCAGAAGGGCCTTTTTGTGAACCCGGGAGGATTCGAACCTCCATCAGCAGAACCGGAATCTGCCATTCTATCCATTGAACTACGGGTCCAGATTCGGGGAGGCAAAGATAAGTGATCGGGTCAGGATTTCCAACGTGGCTCAGCCAAAGTCGCGCAACAAGTCCAGACAAGCCTCGGCGCACACGCCCCCCTCGAGGCGCACCTGCACGGGGCTTTGGGCAAACACCTCGGCGGCGCTGATCCGGATTTGGGGCAGAAAAGCGCTGATTTGGTCAATACTGGCTCCAAAGACCACGTGGTCTATGCCCGCAAACGCAATGGCTGCCGCGCACATGGGGCACGGCTCGCCCGTGGTGTAGAGGCTGTAGCCACCGAGTCGGTGCGTACCCAGTTGTTGCCCCAGTTGCCGCAGGGCCACCACCTCAGCGTGCGCCGTGGGGTCGTGCGAAGTTCGTACGGTGTTGTAGGCAGTCACCATGGGCTGTTCGTTTTGGGCAATGACGCACCCAAAGGGTGTATGCCCGGCCCGGGCCGCCGCGATGGCCCTTTGCATGTGGTCTTCGGCAGATGTCATCATAGAAAAGAATACAAGCTACTACGCAGCGTTTACTTAGGGGTTGGTTAGGCACCAATCCGCCATCGGTACACCAATTTTCGGTTTTCCCCAGCTTTTTGAATACCTTATGGCACCGACAAACGGGCAACGCGCAAAAATGGTCTGGGAGCATCTTTTTAAGGGCCAAAATGGGTTTTAAACAAAGCCTCCGGAGAATTTTCACTAAAAATAACTAGCCACATGCGCATATTTTTTACGGTGATTTTTTGGGGTATCCTGCACGTGGTGCTGGCACAAGATAACGCCACGGTGGACCCGGCTTTGCCGGCCTCGGCCCAGTCGGTTACCTCACCTCCGCCCAAGCCTGGTTTGTTGCGCCGGGCCATTTCTAAAGAAACCTCTGCCCAGTGCTTTTCTATCGCCACGGGTTTGCAGCGGGCCGACTACTGGTTTCGGCTGCAACTGCCCCGCCGCGAACACCCCGTCAACCTTTGCCTCTACGATGAACAGGGGCGGCTACTCACCCGTTTGTACAGCGAAGAACGCCTGGCAGCGGGCTGCCACCTGAGCAACTGGCAAATACCTGAAACACTAGGCGGCAAAGTGTTCTATATCTTGCAGATAGGTGCCCATTGGCAAACGGGTCAGCTCGAATAAACCCCGCGCCGAAGCCGAGGGAGCCGTCGGGCAACTTTTGCCCCTCATGTCCAAATTGTCTAATTTGGCCAGCCTATTTCGCCTTATATCATGACCCAGATATCTCAACCTACCCAAGCGGAGCCGGTAGCCGACCGCATCCGCCACATGAACGAGTCGCAGACGATCGCCATGTCGCAAAAGGCCCGCGAACTGGCCGCCAGCGGCAAAGAGGTGATCAACCTGAGCCTGGGCGAACCCGACTTTGCCACGCCCGACCACATCCGGGAAGCGGCCAAACAAGCCATTGACGACGGCTATTCGTTCTACCCGCCCGTGCCGGGCTTTGCCGATTTGCGCACAGCCATTGCCGAGAAATTTCGCCGCGACAATCAACTCGACTTTACGCCCGAGCAAATTGTGGTGTCCACTGGCGCCAAGCAAAGCCTGGCCAACGTGTTTCTGAGCATGATCAATCCTGGTGACGAGGTGGTCATCCTGGCACCCTACTGGGTGAGCTACGCCGAACTGGTCAAGCTGGCCGAAGGCGTTCCGGTGTACGTCTATGGCACGCTCGAAAACGACTTCAAGGCCACGGCCGAGCAGGTGGCGGCGGCCATCACGCCCCGCACGCGGGCGGTGCTGTTTTCTTCGCCCTGCAACCCCACGGGAGCGGTTTTCAGCCGCGACGAGCTAACGGCCATCGCCGAGGCGGTGGCGCGTCACGAAGGGGTGTACGTGGTGGCCGACGAGATCTACGAATACATCAACTTCACCCGCGAGCACTTCAGCATTGGCGCGGTGCCAGCCCTGCGCGACCGGGTAGTGACCGTCAACGGGCTGTCTAAGGGTTTTGCCATGACGGGCTGGCGCCTGGGCTACATGGGTGGGCCGCTCTGGCTGGCCAAAGCCTGCAACAAAATTCAGGGGCAGATCACCTCCGGCGCCAATGCCATCACCCAACGCGCGGCCATTGCCGCCCTGACGGGCGACCTGGAGCCTACCCGCCAGATGGCCGCCGCTTTTCGCCGCCGCCGCGACCTGACCATGCACCTGGTGGGGGACATTCCGGGGATCAAATCGTATTTGCCCGAAGGGGCTTTCTACCTTTTTCCCGACGTGAGCAGCTATTTCGGCAAGCAGGCCGATGGCGAAATGGTGCGCGACGCCAACGACCTGAGCATGTGGCTGCTCAAAAACGCCCTGGTGGCCACGGTGCCCGGCGAGGCCTTTGGCGTGCCCGCTTGCATCCGCATTTCGTACGCCACCTCCGACGAGCAACTTCGCAAGGGCATAAAACGGATGCGCAAAGCCCTGGAGCGTTTGTGCTAGGTTTTTCAACCGTTTTCAGCCAAAAGCCCGCCCCTCGGGGTGGGCTTTTGGCTACCAGACCAGTTTTTCTTTGTTGAGGAAAGCGGCCACGCCCTGGCGACAGTCGTCGGTATTGCGGGCCATGGCATTGGCTTCGGCGGCGTACTCCAGCCCCGACGTGAGCGACATGCCCTGCACTTTGGCCAAAATCTCCTTCGTCAGGGCCATGGACTGGCCAGAGTTCTGCTCGTTGAGTTGCCGGGCAAAGTCGTCCACGCGGGCCACGAGGTCATCGGCCGGCACCACTTCGTTGATCAGGCCCAGCGACTGGGCTTCGGTGGCCGTCATCAGGTGGCCCGACAGCAGCAGTTGCCGCGCGCGGCCTTCGCCAATTTTGCGCACCAGAAAGCCCGCCACAATGGCCGGAACAAAACCGATGCGCACTTCGGTATAGCCAAAAAGCGCTTTTTCGGCGGCGAAAACAAAGTCGCACACCGTCGTCAGGCCGCAGCCCCCGGCAATGGCGTGTCCCTGCACCTGGGCAATCACCACCTTGGAGTGGGTATAGATCTGGAGGAAAAGTGCTTTGAGTTGGCGCGAGTCGGCCAGGTTGTCGGCGTAAT
>DAIRSZ010000111.1:0-7005 GCA_036804165.1 Catalimonadaceae bacterium
TGGGCTACACCGAACTGCCCGCCCGCGATGCCTCGATGGTGCGGATGGGTTGAGGGGACTGCTTTTTAGTGAATGAGCCTGGAGCGCAAAATCCAATCAAAACCTCTGAGGACTACCAGCGTGGCGTCTGTCCGCAACGCTAGGCTAAAGTGGATTTCGTTATACAGATTAAGTTCTTGACAATTAGGGAGTTGAGCTAAATCCTAAAATAAAAGAACAGTATTTCTTACGATTTTTTACTTCCAATAGGATATATTATTCTGTTTACGTGGTGCAATTGTGATTTTATAAAATCACGCACTAAAAAAAACAACTGGACATTCTGTTGTTCACGCAAGAAAGCCCCACAAAAGTCGGAGAAAGTCCCGTGTCCCTGCGCTCGCCCATTTTCTTGCAGACCTGCTATGCCCCCTACCAGCGCGAGGCGGGTGTGGACGAAGCGGGCCGGGGCTGCCTGGCCGGACCTGTGATGGCGGCGGCCGTGGTGCTGCCGCCCGACTTTGCGCACCCGTGGCTGCGCGACTCCAAACAGATGTCCCGGTCCGCCCGCGAGGCCCTGCGGCCCCTCATCGAAACACAAGCCTTCAGTTGGGGCTTGGGCGAGGCCAGCCCGGCCGAGATTGACCGACTAAACATTTTGCAAGCTACCTTCTTGGCCATGCACCGGGCCATCGCCCAACTGACCTGTCGGCCCGACCTGCTGCTGGTAGATGGCAACCGCTTTCGGCCCTATCCACTCGTGGCTCACCAGTGCATTGTGCGCGGCGACGCTACTTTCATGAGCATCGCGGCGGCTTCGGTGCTGGCCAAGACCCACCGCGACGCCCGCATGTACCAGCTCGATGCCGAGTATCCGGCCTACGGCTGGGCGCAGAACGCGGGCTATCCGACCCGGGCCCACCAGCAGGCCCTCCGCCAGCACGGCCCCAGTCCGCACCACCGGCAGTCGTTCCGGCTGCAGTACTGACTGTCGGCTCGTATGCGTTTCTTTGCTATTTTGCACGCAGGCCGGCAAACCCCGGTTACTTATCCTCTATTCCAAACCCCACCTTTCTCATGGAGCTAAAAAAGACGGCCCTGCACGACGTACACGTGCAACTTGGTGCCAAGATGGTGCCCTTTGCGGGCTACGCCATGCCCCTGCGCTACACGTCCGAACTCGAAGAACACCGCCGCGTGCGCGAGCGCGTGGGCCTTTTCGACGTCTCGCACATGGGCGAATTTTTGGTGCAAGGCCCCGAGGCCGCCGACCTGATCCAGTCCGTCACCTCCAACGACGTACGCAAGCTCTACGACGGCAAAGCCCAGTATTCGGCCCTGATCAACGAACTGGGCGGCATCGTGGACGACCTGCTGGTCTATCGCCTCCGGCGCGATGAATACATGCTGGTGGTCAATGCTTCCAACATCCAGAAAGACTGGGAGTGGCTGCAGCGCCACAACCGCTTCGAGGCCCGTTTGCAAGACATCAGCGACGGCATCAGCCTCTTTGCCGTGCAAGGGCCCTACGCCACGCAGGCCATCCAGCGCCTGACCATGACGCCCCTCGACAGCATGGCCAACTACACATTTGTGGTGACCGAGTTTGCCGACGCGCCCAATATCATCGTGTCGGCGACGGGCTACACCGGGGCCGGGGGCTACGAGATCTACGTGCCCAATCAGTATGCCCAGCAGGTGTGGGAACAGATTCTGGACTCGGGGCGCTACTTCGGCATGCGGCCCATCGGGCTGGGCGCGCGCGATACGCTCCGCCTCGAAATGGGCTATTGCCTCTACGGCAACGACCTCAGCGACGACTGTTCGCCGCTGGAGGCGGGGCTGGGCTGGATCACGAGCCTCGACAAAGACTTTGTAGGGGCCGAGCAATTGCGGGCCCGCAAGCAGGAGGGCCTCACGCGCAAGCTGATCGGCTTTCTGATGCTCGAAAAGAGTGTGCCCCGGGCGGGCTACGACATCTGCGACGAAGCGGGTGAAGTAATTGGCAAGGTGACCTCGGGTACGCAGTCACCGAGCCTCAACGTGGGCATCGGCATGGGCTACGTACACCAGGCCCACGCCAAGCCCGGTCAGGAAGTGCAGATCAAGATTGGGGATAAGTTCAAGCGTGCCCGCATCCAGAAGTTCCCCCTCTACCAACCCGCCCCGCGTGTGCAAGCCACATTTTGACGTCTGTCTCAGCCCCGAACTGCTGCCCCTCTACGACCTGAAGGGCAAGATCGTGGTGGTGGTGGACGTGCTGCGGGCCACTTCGTGCATGGTGACGGCCCTGGCGCACGGGGTGGCCCGCTTGCTGCCCGTCGCGACGCTCGACGAATGCCGCGCCTGGCAGGCGCGGGGGCTGGTGGCCGCCGCCGAGCGGGACGGCCAGCGGGCCGAGGGCTTCGACCTGGGCAACTCGCCCTTCGAATACCAGCGGCCCGATCTGCACGGACAAACCATCGCCATGACCACCACCAATGGCACCCTGGCCCTGACCCGCTCGCGGGCGGCGGCCCAGGTGCTGGTGGGGGCTTTCCTCAACTTGGGGGCGGTGGCCGACTATCTGCATGCGGCTCGGCGCGACGTGCTGGTGGTCTGCGCGGGGTGGAAGGGGATGGTAAACCTCGAAGACAGCCTTTGGGGCGGGGCGCTGGCCGCTCGCCTGGCCGAGGCCTTTACGTTCGAGACCGACGCGCCGCTACTGGCCCAAACCGCCTACGAAGCCGCCGCGCCCGACCTGGTAGCTTTCCTCAACCAGTCGGCGCACGTGGCCCGGCTGCACCGCCTGGGCATCACCGACGACATTCCGTTCTGCCTGACGCCCGACCGCTACGACGTGATCCCGGTGCTGGAAGGGGAGGGGCTGGTGCGGCTGGAAAGCTGAGGAAAGCGTCCCGCCCGGTGGGCAATCCCGATACGGGAGCCAACTTTGGGAGTAGAAAGTCAGTCTTGAGGAGGGGTGCATGGCGGCAGACGTGCGCTCAGTGCGCCGTTGGGCCACATAATAAGAAGAAGCCTTTTTTTATATCGGGCCTATCGGGGCGCTGCCAGCCCACGGCGTTCTGGTGGCAGATGTGGCTGGACAGCTCGTGTCGGTGCGGCATGCGGCGGTCAACTCGCCGGTACTTTTGGGGCGAACCGCCGGGCTTTGTGTTCATACCCAAAAACCCCACCTAGCCAAAAAAAGCAAAAAACACGGTTGTGAACCGTGTTTTCTTGCTCCCCCTGCTGGGCTCGAACCAGCGACCCTCTGATTAACAGTCAGATGCTCTAACCAACTGAGCTAAGGAGGAATGACACCTTTTTCGGATGGGATGCAAATGTAGTGACTCCGCAGATGCGGCGCAAAAATCAACACGAAATTTTATCTGGCCTGTTTTCCAGCAAGTCGTGCAGGCGCAGGCTGCGCAGGCTCGGGGCCTTGGGGGGCCATCCGGTTTGCCGCAGCAGTTGGTCGAGCTGCCGCAGGCCAGCCGGCGGCGGCTCGGGCGGCAGCAAGGCCGCCGTGCTGCCGCCGACAAGTGCCGCACGCGCGTCTTGGCGGGCTTTTTGGTCGGGGAGGGGGGCCATCATCACCAGCGGTACGTGCGCAGCGGCGCACAAGGCCTCGGCTTCGGCCCGCATGGCCGACAGTCGTTCCCATCCTCCTTCGCTGGCCAGTTCGTCCTGATCAAAAAGAACGCCTACAGGATAGTGCTGTTGAGCCACGAGCAACAAACGGGGCAGTTGTTGCAAGCCACGCAACGTTTCGATCTTGAGCAAGACTCCCGGAGTAGGGCCTTGGGCAGGCAAGGTTTGCAAGAGGGCTTGCACGTCTTCGGGCTCGTTGACGTACGCCAGCGAGACCAAATCGGCGTGAGGGACTACTTGCTCGAGCATCGCGCGATCGCGGGTGGTCAGCCCGCGGGTGCGCCCTGCTTGAGCCGGGAAGTAGATATTGCGGTTGTGGCGGAGCTTGCGCCCACCGGGCCGACACCGCGTGATGCGAATGCGTGCCCACTCGGCAGTGGCGGCCACCACCTGGCCTTCGAGCTTGCCGTTGTGGAACAGCACCGTTTCGCCGGGGGTCAGGTGCACGAATACTTCGGGCAGGGTGCAGCCAATATGAAAGGACACTTCGTCGAGCAGGACAGGTTGCGCAGGGTTCACCAGGCAAATGTGGTCGTCGGCCATTAGGCGCGGTGGGCGGCCTCCATCTAGCAACACAGTGCGCAGCTTGGGGCCGCTCAGTTCGAACAGCAGTCGGCAAGAGCGTTGGGCCGCTTCGGCAGTGGCGCGTACGTAGGCGATGCGCTGGCGCCAGCATTCAGCGGTGCCTTGGGTGCCGTCTAGCCGCACCCCATCGGCCCCAGCCCGCAGGGCGGCCTCTAGTGCGTCTTCAAAAGCCTCGTCGGACATTGGCAAAGACACCAGCAAATGCCCAGTGCGCCCGGCAGAGGCAGTGCCCAACAGGTCGGCGGTGTGGGTGGGCAATGGGTTTGCAAAAGGCTGGAGGAGGGGGGGCGAGTGCCCTTCAAGCTGGTATAACACGCGCAGCACGGCGTCAAGGCGGGGCAGCACGCTGGCCTCCAGTTCAGTGAGCGGGGCCAACCCTTGTTGGACCAGGCGCGCCTGGAGCAAATGCAGGTCAAACTGGCGCAAGCTTAGGTAATGCAGCAGGTTGCGGGCACTGGCCCGGTAGGTCGGGTGCAGGGTAGCGATCAGGTCGGCGAGGTCGTCGGCCGCGTCGGTAATGTGCTGACGAATGCGCTGCATGTCGGCCAACAAGCGAGAATAAATTTCTTCTTCGCTCACGTAGGGAAGGCTGGCAGGCGTAGTGAGGGGCATAGGTGCAACGGTGACAGATGCGCTAATTTCCGCATTTTAGTCTAAAAACCTGGAAACAAGAGTAATCCGGGATTTAGTTAAGCGAAAATGTATCGAGAAAGGTAGCTAATCGCTGATATTTTTCCAGCATTGCTGGCCCCACCCGCGCCCCGGCGAGCTGCTGGGCGTAGGCTTGGCGCAAGGCCGCAAAGTCGCTGCGCCCCACCACCCGCGACAGTACTAGGCCGCGGATGGCTCGGTGCGCCTGGTTGTAGCAATAAGGGTTGGGCGCGTCGGGTTGGGCGTTGAAGAGCCTTTCGAGCAAAGAAAGGTCGGCCAGGTGGTCTAACCACGCAAAGCCTTCTTCGACCAGGTAGTCCTGAATGTCGCGCTGCGCGTGGCTCACCTGTTTCTCGTCCGACATTTTGTAACGAAAGTAAGGCTGCTGGCGCAGGCGACCCAGCGAGGTCACCAATGTGTTGCTCTCGTGCTGAAAGCCCCGCAAGCCGGTCGTAAACTGAAAAGCCAGCGTCTCGACCAGGTCAATGCGTACGCCCAGGTGAACCTCTAGCCAGGTGGCGTCTTCGTAGTGGCTAAACGAATAGATTACGTTGAGAAATCCCCCGTCAATGGGCTTGCGAAATTGCTGGTAGCCCCGATGGACCTGATAGTCGAAGCGGGCAAAAAAGGGTGACATTCGGGCAAAAAATGAATCTTCGTCCACGTGAGGGGAGTCCATACGCGTAAACCTTAGGTGGGCACAAGCACTTATCAAGTCATAACGTAAGCGCAGACCAATGGTGGCAGAAACTTTGGTGGGGATAGATTATGGCAGCAAGCTGGCTGGCACCACGGTGGCTTGCTGGCAAACGGCCCCCGGACAGCCCTTGCGGTGGGCCACCGTGGCCCGCGGGCAAGACGCCGACCAGTGGCTGCTGGCCACGCTGGCACCCTTGTCGCCGGGCCTGCTGTTCTTCGACGCGCCGCTCTCGCTGCCGGGTGTCTATACCGATCCTGACCGTTACGACGACTATTTCTACCGCGCCGGCGACCGTACCCTGCGGGCCATGTCGCCGCTCTTTCTGGGTGGCCTGACGGCCCGCGCCATGCGGCTGGCAGCGGTGTGGCGGCGGGCAGGTTGGACCGTGCGCGAAACCTATCCGGCCCGCCAGGCCGATCGGTTGGGGCTGCGGCCGCTGGGCTACAAGACCAAAGCCGTGGCACCAGCCGCCTTGCTGAATTGCCTGGAAGCCGAACTGCCCGTAGTGCCCTGCCCAGCCGATGTGCCCACCTGGCACCACTTCGATGCCCTGCTGGCCTGGCTGGGCGCCTACCGCTACCAAACGGGCTGCGCCGATGCCTATGGCCACACGCCCGAAGGGCAGATTTACGTCTGAGGCCGCAGGGGGTAGGCAGGTTCCGAACCGTGCCTTACCTTTGAGGGTTAGAACAGTCAGAAAACTTACGTAAACCCCCCCACTGCATGGCCAGAAGATTTGGGCGCGCCGCCGACGAAGACGACGAAGGACAAAAGCGCAAAATCAACCGCGAGGGGCTGGGCAAAATGCGGCGTCTTTTTGCCTATGTGTGGCGCTACCGCACGCCTTTCGTGATCGGGCTGCTGTTCCTGATCTTGTCGAGCATTACGGCCTTGCTATTTCCGGGCATCATCGGCAACCTGGTGGACTCGGTGGTGACCGAAGACAATGCGCTGGGTACCGACCGCAACCAACTTACGCTGCTGCTGGTGGGTATCCTGATCTTGCAGGCGGCCTTTTCCTACTTCCGTATTGACCTCTTTGCCCGCGTCAGCGAGCGCGCCATGCGCGACCTGCGCCTCGACCTCTACCGCCAGATGATGGCCCTGCCGATGTTTTTTTTCGAGCAACGGCGCGTAGGCGAGCTCCAGAGCCGCATCACCAACGACATCACCCAACTGCAAGCTACTTTCTCGACCACGTTGGCCGAATTTATCCGCCAGGTGGCCATTCTGGTGATCGGCATCGGCATCATCTTCGTCAAGACCCCTACGCTCACGCTGCTGATGGTGGCCACCTTTCCGGTGCTGATCGTCGGGGCGATTGTGTTCGGGCGGTTCATCCGCAAGCTGTCCAGGCGGGTGCAAGACGAGTTGGCCGGGGCCAACACGGTGGTCGAAGAGACCCTTCAGGCCATCGGCGTGGTCAAGACGTTCACCAACGAGCGCTACGAAGTGCG
>DAIRSZ010000112.1:0-6789 GCA_036804165.1 Catalimonadaceae bacterium
CGCTGATGCCCAGCATGGCCTGCTGCGTTTTTTTTCTGCCCTCAAAACCAAAGGGTGCCGTCACGATGCCCACCGTGAGGATGCCCAGGTCTTTGGCAATTTTGGCAATGACGGGGGCGGCACCTGTGCCCGTGCCCCCGCCCATACCCGCCGTGATAAACACCATTTTGGTGCCTTCGTTGAGCAACTCCCGAATCTGGTCTTGGCTTTCGATGGCCGCGTCGCGTCCTTTTTCGGGGTTGGCCCCCGCGCCTAGCCCTTCGGTCAGGCCGTTGCCAATTTGCAGCGTGTTGGGCACGGGACTGCCCCGCAGGGCCTGGGCGTCGGTATTGCACACCACAAACTCCACGTCTTTGATGCCCTGGTTGTACATCCAGTTCACGGCGTTGCTGCCACCGCCCCCCACGCCAATCACCTTGATGATGGACTTGTGGGCTGGGCGAAGGTCAAATTTGTAGGAAGTATCCGTTGTCATAAGTAGTACAGTCGTCAGTATTCGGACTTGTCGTCCATGCCATCAATAAGAAGCCCCTTCATCCGTTTGCCAAAGCGCGAGAACAAGTTTTCGCCCGACGGTTCCCGACGCGTGCGGCTGTCGGTGTCGGGCTGGCTGCGCTTGGCATAGAAATTTTCGCGGCTATCCACCGAGCGAAAACCCGAGAGCACCAGCCCCACGGCCGTGGCGTAGGCCGGGCTCTTGATCTCGTCTATCTTGCCGCGCCCCAAGTGCTCGACGGGGTGCCCGATGCGGGCGTCCAGCCCGGTCATGTATTCAAACAAGTTGGCAATATGGGGCAACAGGGCACCTCCGCCCGTCAGGACAATCCCTCCCGCCAAGCGGTTTTCATAGTCGGAGTAGATGATCTCGCGGTGAATAAGTTCGATGATTTCCTCCATACGGGCCTCGATGATGTAGGCCAGGTTCTTGACCGAAATCTCTTTGGGGGCGCGGTTGCGCAAGCCCGTGATGGAGACAATTTCGTTGTCGCGGGCATGCTCGGACATGGCCCGCCCGAAGCGTACCTTAAGCAGCTCGGCCTGGTTTTGCATCACCATGCAGCCCTGCTTGATATCGGAAGTAATAATGTTGCCCGCAAAGGGCACTACCGACGTGTAGCGGATGATGTTGTCGTAGAAAACGGTGATGTCGGTGGTGCCGCCACCGATGTCCACCAGGGCTACGCCGGCTTCCTTTTCTTCGTCGGTGAGCACCGACAGACTGGAGGCAATGGGTTCGAGCACCCGATGCTCGATTTCAAGCTGCGCCTTCTCTACGCAGCGCTCAATATTTTTGAGGGCGTTGATATTGGCCGTGATCACGTTGAAATTGGCTTCGATGCGTACGCCCGACATCCCGACGGGGTCTTTGATGCCCGATTCAAAGTCCACGGTGTAGTCCTGCGGCACTACGTGGACAATCTCGTTGCCGGGCGGGATCACGGTGCGGTACATGTCGTTGTGCAGGCGGCGCACGTCGCTCACGGTGATCTCGTCTTCGTTAGAATCGCGCGTGATGCTGCCGTGGTGGAGCGAGCTATTGATGTGCTGCCCGGCAATGCCCACATTGACCACCCCGATGGTGATGTCGGCTTGGCGCTCGGCCTCCTCAATCGCCTTTCGAATGCCCGACACGGTTTTGTCAATGTTGGCAATAGAACCCCGCACAACGCCTTCCGAAATGGCCTCGCCTTTGCCGAGTATTTCCAGCTTGCCGTATTCGTTTTCGCGCCCTACGAGGGCGCAAATTTTAGTGGTGCCAATGTCGAGGCCTACCACAATTTCACTTTTCTGCATAGTCGGTCTTATTCACAGATGATTTGATTCTCAAAAGCGACGTTGATTCGCTCGTAGTGATTCCATCCCTTGAGGGGCAAGATGCGCGTATAATACACACCCAACCGCTCAAATTTTTGCTCAAACTGTTCGGGCGTTCCGAACTCGATGCGTTCTCGGCCCACTTGCGGCAGCAAAGTCAGGCGTCCTTGGTGGTTCATTTCGATGCCGGCAATCTGTGCCCGCCAGAAAGGGTCGTGATAGATGTAGCGCAGCAAGGCCTGGAGGGGCGCGGCGAGCGAATCAGTGCCCGACGTGCTGGCCGATAAGAAGCCCGCTACGGGCATCACCCGGGCCGTGTAGCGCGGCGAGAGGGGTAGCAACTCGCCGTCTTCGCTCAAATACTGGTCTTCTTGCTGCCGATGGAGCAACCGGGCAATGGGCCGGGGCTGCGCTACCCGCACGTGGAGGCTGCCGTCGAGCCGACGGGACACCTGCGCCGTACGGACGAAGCTATGGCCTTTGAGGTGCTCTTCTACATTTCTCAAGTTAATGGCCCGGCTCTGCACCCCTAGCAAAGGCGCAGCTTGCGCAGCGCGTACTTGGCGAAGCAAGTCTTGCTCGTCAATAAAATGATTCTCAAAGTGGTTGTCTATCTGCACGTAAATTTTCTCACAAAGCCGTTGCGATTGTTTTTTTTCTACAAAAAAAAGCACCACAAAAATTGCCGCCGCCCCGCCAATCCATTGCACCAAATTTTTCCACGGGGCCGTTTTCATGCACTTTACGCGGGGTTTTATAGAGTGTTGGTTAAAGCTATCAATTTTGCATGGCTGTACTTGCGCATCAATTTGATTTGTGGGCAGCAAGTGACCGATGCCCCTCATTTGCCGCGTAAATCGCCTGCGCCTGCAGCTGGTCGGGCAGTTGGTCTATGCTGCCTGCGCCCAACACCACCAGCAAGGGCGGCGGCGACTGGGCTGCGTATGCCACTACCAACGAAAGTCCGTCGAACAAACGCACCGGGCACGTAATTTTTTCGGCCAGCAGGGCCGAGCTTACTCCGGGCAGCGGCGCCTCGCGGGCCGGATAGATCGGCACGAGCCACACCTCGTCGGCCAGCGAAAGGCTCTGGGCAAAGCCCGCCGCAAAGTCGCGGGTACGACTGAAAAGGTGGGGCTGAAACACCACCGTCAGCCGCTCGTCGGGGTAGAGCGTCCGGACGGCCCGCAGGCAGGCCGCGATTTCGGTCGGGTGGTGGGCGTAGTCGTCAATGAGCACCGCGCCGGGCCGTTCACTGCGCACCTCAAAGCGCCGCCGCACCCCCGCATAGCTGGTCAGCCCGGCCCGGAGCTGGTCGGGCGTCAGGCCCAGGTGGTGGGCCACTACGGCCGCCGCCAGGGCATTTTCGGCGTTGTGCAGGCCCGGCATCCGCAGCGGCACGGCTTGCAAGGTCAGGCCGGGCATCACCATATCGGCCACAAAGCGGGCGTTGGCCACGTGTACATTTTCGAGCCGATGGGCACTGTCGTCGCCATACTCAAACACCATCAAGTCGGGGCGCGGACCGGGCAGGCCCAGACCCGCCCGGCGCAGCACCTGGCCCTGGGGTTGGGTGCGGTCGGCAAACTGGGCAAAAGCCATTTGCAGCTCGCTTTCCTCCCCATAAATATCCAGGTGGTCGGCTTCGGCCGAGGTGATCACGGCCACGGTAGGCTGCAATTGCAGGAAAGAGCGGTCGTATTCGTCGGCTTCCACGACCATGACGTGGTCGGGAGCGGTGGGCTGCCCCAACAGCAGGTTGCTGTCGTAGTTGCGGCTGATGCCGCCCAAGAAGGCCGTTATGTTGCGGCCAGCGGCCCGCAGCAGGTGGGCCACCATCGAAGAGGTGGTCGTTTTGCCGTGTGTGCCGGCCACGGCCACCGTGGGTTGGTCGTGCGTGAGCATGCCCAACACCTCGGCGCGCTTCCGCACGGCCAGGCCTTGGGCACGCAAATACGTCAGTTGGGCGTGGTGGGCCGGCACGGCGGGCGTATAGACCACCAGCGTGTGGCCCGGCGGATCGAGAAACGCGGCAGGAATTTGGGCTACGTCGTCTTGAAAATGAACGGGAATGCCTTCGCGCTGGAGGGCGTCGGTCAGGGCCGTCGGGGTGCGGTCGTAGCCGGCCACTTGCTTGCCCAAGGCGGCAAAATACCGTGCCAGGGCACTCATCCCGATGCCACCAATCCCGATAAAGTACACATTTGCGAACGCGTCAGGTCGGAGGGGCTGCTGCATCGGGAGGGCGAAAATGGAAGATCGGTTGCTTTTCGTTCAAAGTAAGGTTTTCCGCGTGAAACTTAAAAATCAAGTGTTCCACAATTTGCATTTATCTTAGTCGGAGGGCCCGACAGGCAACCTTCGTCTTTCCAAAGAGTTGATTTTCCTAGACCGACTAACCTTCTTTTTATGCCCGAATCCATTGCCATTTGCTGGCTGCGCCGCGACCTGCGCTATCAGGACCAAGCAGCGCTCTACCACGCTTTGCAGGGTGGCCTGCCCGTGTTGCCCCTCTTTATTTTCGACCGCGCCATCCTCGACAAGCTCGAAGACCGCGACGACGCCCGCGTCACGTTCATCCACGGCGAGGTCAGCGACCTGCACGCCCACTTTGGGCGGCAGGGCGGCACGCTGCTGGTGCGCTACGGTCACGTGAGTGATGTTTGGAAAGAGCTTTTGGATACCTACAACGTGCGGGCCGTGTACACCAACCGCGACTATGAGCCGTATGCCAAAACGCGCGATGAGTCCGTTAACCAACTGCTTGCGGCGCGCGACATCCCCTTTTATCGCTACAAAGACCAGGTAATCTTCGAAAGCGACGAAATCCTGACGGGCAGCGGCGGGGTTTATAAGGTATTTACGCCCTACAGCCGGGCCTGGCGCCAGGTTCTTCGTCCCGACGCGCACCTGCGGCCCTTCCGCTCCGAAGACCACCTCGACAAACTGCTGAACCACGATCCGGCCCCCGTGCCTTCGCTCGACGCGATGGGCTTTGCGACGTCGAATCTCGACATTCCGGGCCGACAGGTGCGGTCGGCCGTGCTGAAGGCCTACGGCCAGCAGCGCGACCTGCCCGCCGCCGATGCCACCTCGCGCCTGGGCGTCCACCTGCGCTTTGGCACCCTGAGCATCCGCGCTCTGGTGAGCCGCGCCCTCCAGGAAAGCGACGTTTTCCTCAACGAACTGATCTGGCGCGAGTTCTATTCGGCCATCCTCGACCAGCACCCGCACGTGGTGGACAGTGCCTTCAAACCCCAGTACGACCAGATTGACTGGCGGCAAAGCGAAGCCGATTTTCAGCGCTGGTGCGAGGGACGTACGGGCTACCCCATCGTGGACGCGGGCATGCGCCAGCTCAACCAGACGGGCTATATGCACAACCGGGTGCGGATGATTACGGCCAGCTTTCTGACCAAGCACCTGCTGCTGGATTGGCGCTGGGGCGAGGCCTACTTTGCCCGCAAGTTGCTCGACTACGAGCTGTCCAACAACAATGGCGGCTGGCAGTGGGCGGCGGGTACGGGTACCGACGCCCAGCCCTATTTCCGGATTTTTAATCCCTATAGCCAGACCGACAAGTTCGACGCCGACCGGGCCTACATCCGCCAGTGGGTGCCCGAATACGACACCGACGACTATCCCGAGCCGATGGTGCCCCACAAAGAGGCCCGCGAACGGGCACTGGCTACGTACAAAGCGGCCCTCGATCGCTCATAAGAAAAGGCTGCCCGTGGGCAGCCTTTTCGATGTTGCTCAGACAACTCATTTCGTCGCCGCAGGCGATTACTACGCCTGCACACGAAGACGGCCGTGTCAGTTCATCTCTTCTAGGGACTTCACCTTTTGGTAGGCCGCCCGGATTTTCTCGTGCTGCTGGCGCACCAGCGTGCTGATTTCGTTGGGCATAGGTTCGCGCAGGGCTTCTTCGTAGGCTTCGAGGGCCGCGGCGTCGCCCCGCTCGCATTCGTTGAGGATGGCCGAATTGCTGCCGCCCGTGACGGCCGACTTGAGGTTGATCCAACCCCGGTGTACGGCACCCGCCGCGTCGGCGACGGTCGCTTTGAGCGAGCTGCCTTCCTGGTCAGTCACCAAGTGCTGCGACAGGGCTTGCTCAAATTCCCGGCGCTGATCGGCATATTGCTCGAAAAGTTGGGTGTACTCCGGATTTTTGATGTGCTCGGCCGCGGTGCGGTAGCCATCTTTGCCTTCCTGGCAGATTTCAATGAGCTTCTTGAGCTGATTGATCACTTTCTCGTTTGCTACGGTAGTCATAAAAAGTAAAAAATTGAGGGTGAAAAGCTTTACTAACGGCATGTGCGGAGCAGGGTTGGTGTTTGGCCAGCAATATATTGGCTGCGTCCCAGGCTGTCGCCGGGTCGGACCTTGGCCCGACGGCGACCCTCAACAAAACCACCTACGTACAGTTCTACAGATCGTCATCCACCGTAACCGCATGGGCATTCGCGCAAAAGTTCAGAAAATTATTGCCGCCACCTGTCGGGGCGTGTACGAAAAAGAAGAAGCCGTTCGGCTCGCCCTGCTTTCGGCCATTGCGGGCGAGAGCATTTTTTTGTTAGGCCCGCCCGGCGTGGCTAAAAGCCTGATCGCCCGCCGCCTCAAGTTTGCCTTCCGCGACGGCAAATCCTTCGAGTACCTGATGAACAAGTTCAGCACCCCCGACGAGATCTTCGGGCCGGTGTCCATCAAAAAACTCAAGGACGAAGACAAGTACGAACGCCTGACCGACAAGTATTTGCCAGGGGCCAACATCGTGTTTCTGGACGAGATCTGGAAGGCCGGCCCTTCGATTCAGAACGCTTTGCTGACGGTGCTCAACGAGAAGATTTACCGCAACGGCGAGCAGGAGATTCGGGTCAATATCAAGGGCATCATCGCCGCTTCCAACGAGCTGCCGCTGGGCGGCGAAGGGCTGGACGCCCTTTGGGACCGCTTTCTGCTGCGCTACCTGAT
>DAIRSZ010000113.1:0-6734 GCA_036804165.1 Catalimonadaceae bacterium
CGCTGTAGAGGGCGCGATCGAAGGTTTCGTGGGCCCGGATGAAGGCCAGCGCCGGAGACTTGGGCAGGCCGCACACGGCCGAGGTGGGGTGCAGCAGCCCGAGCATCACCGTTGCCAACTGGGGATAGCACTGGGCGACAGTGTCCACGGCAAAGTCGGTGCGCAGGTGCAACAGGTGGCCCGCCGCTACGGTGCGTGGCCCCTCTTCTTCGAACTCGCGCAGCCGAATTTGCTTGAAGCAGTTGATGATGTAGCGGCTCACGAGGGCTTGCTCTTCGATCTCCTTCTGCGTCCAGACGGCGGAGGAAATCCGGCCTTCGGGACGGGGCTGCGTACCGGCCAGGGCCATCGTCCGGAAAACGCCGTCGGCGTCCACGCTGACCAGCGTTTCGGGCGTGGCCGTCAGCCAGAGGCCGTGCCCAGGCAAGAAAAACAACGATACAAACGCCCCGGGATGGGCCGCGCACAACTGGCGGAAGCCCGCCACCGGGTCGTAGTCGGCGGGCAGGGCCACGGCTTTGCGGCGGGCCAGCACCACCTTGCGAAAGTCGCCCCGCCGGATGGCCGCCACGGCGGCCGCCACCTGCTGGCGAAAGTTGTCAGCTTCGGGAGTGGCGGGCGCTGTGCCCAAGGTGGCTGGCCAAACGTCGCCCAGCGAATGCTGGCGCTGGGTGGCCCGCTGCACGAAGGCCTCGCTGCCCGCGCGGGCCGAGACGATTTCTGCCGCCGAGTTGGGAGCATCGTGCCAGCACAGGTGCACGTCGGCGCGGATGTGGAAGGTGCGGGCGGCCTGTTCGTTGTCGAAGGGGCCGACCAAAAAGCCCTTCGGCAGGGTCTCAAGTTCGGCAGGTTGGGGCAGGTGCGCGTCGCGCAAGTCCACCATCAGGTGGTGGGTGCTTTCGTGGGGCCGCCGCCACAGGGCCACGGCCCGCAGGTCGGTGAGGGCCGTTTGCCAGAGGGCGTCAATTGTAACCGTATGGGTCTGTGGCGAAAGGGTCGAAATCATAGCGGCCATTGTACACCGCTGGGGTGTACAGAAAATTCATTTGTACAACACTACCTCGGATAACCTCTACCCTATCCAAATGGTTGGCTCAGGCCCGGTCGAGCACGGCCATGGTCAGGCGGCTGATGCACACCAGTTGTCCGGCGTCGTCGGTAATGCGGATTTCCCATACCTGCGTGCGTTTGCCGACGTGGACAGGCGTAGTTTTGCCCGTTACGTAGCCCGAGCGCACGCCCCGGAGGTGGTTGGCGTTGACTTCCAACCCTACGCAGTATTGCCGCGCCTGATCTACGCAACAATTAGCCGCCGCGCTGCCCAGGGTCTCGGCCAGCACCACCGAGGCGCCCCCGTGCAGCAGTCCCATGGGTTGGTGCGTACGCGCGTCCACGGGCATGCGGGCGCACACGTAGTCGGGACCCACCTCGGTAAACTCGATGCCCACGTGGGCGATCATGTTGTTGGCCATGAGCGACTGTAGTTTCTCCGGAGTGACGTGGGCGGGAATGAGGGACATAGTGTGTGAAGTGGGTGTAGGGAGTTGAAAAAAGCTTTCTGCAAGCCTCGGTAAGAAACGCCCCGAGAAAGCAGTAGTTTCGCGCTGCCCCATAAAACCCTTAGGCGAATATCCGATTTTTTACTTTTGTGCGTACGTATCCACGTACACGTCCTATTTTCCGACGACTTCCTCACGGCCATGTCACTACCCAAGAAAATCTACCTGATCCGACACGGACAAACCGACTATAACCTGCGCGGCATTGTGCAGGGCAGCGGCGTGGACTCCGACCTCAACGCCACGGGCCAGGCCCAGGCAGCGGCCTTCTTCGAAGCCTACCGTCACGTAGCCTTCGACAAAGTGTACATCTCGGCCCTCAAACGTACCTACCAGAGCGTACGCCCCTTCATCGAAGAACTGCACCTGCCCTACGAAAGCCACGCCGGGCTGAACGAAATCAGTTGGGGCCACCGCGAAGGGCAGGCCATCACGCCCGAAGAAAACGCCTACTACTACAGCGTGCTCGACGCCTGGGCCAACGGACAAACCGACTTGCCCATCGCCGGGGGCGAAAGCCCCGACATGGTGCGCGACCGTCAGCAGCCCGTGCTCGACCTGATCCTGAGCCGCCCCGAAGAGCGCACCATCCTGGTCTGCATGCACGGCCGGGCCATGCGCGTACTGCTCAGTTTGATGCTTAACTACGAACTGCGCTGCATGGATATGTTCGAGCACGCCAACCTGGGGCTGTACGTGCTCACCCACACGGGCAGCAGCTTCAGCGTGGACATGTACAACGACACCGCGCACCTGAAAGACCTCGCCGCCCGGCCTATGTCGTAAATCTTTGTCCGAAAAAGGCGCGTATCACTAAGGAACCTTTTGCCTTTTGTATGGAAACCAACGACCAGACCATCCTGATTTATCATAATCCCGTCAGTGAAAACGGCCACGTGTCGAGCCTGATGCCCATTGCCCTGGCCATCACCGACAATATCCGGCAGATTGACGTCACCAAAGAGCCCGTCACGCAGACCATCATGGCCGAAATCCTGACCATGACCAACGCCCACCCGCGCGATCTGATCAATCCGCAGTCGAAGTTGTACCAGGAAAAGTACGCCGACAAGGACTTCGACGAACACGAATGGCTCAACATCTTGCGCGTCGAGCCCGAGTTGTGGGGGCCACCCGTGGCCATCCGGGGCAAAAAAGCGGTCATCTGCCGCTACGGCTACGACGTCAACCAACTCAAGCCCGTCGGCGAGGTCTAGGCGTCTCGTCGTCTCAAATAGGCCATCACCTCGGCTACGGTGGCCAGGTCGCCTTTGGTCTGGTAGCGGTCTAGTCGCTCTAGTTCGCCCGCGATCAGGTCGGCCCGTGTGCCGTACAGGGTTCCCTGAGAATGCGCGGCGGCGGCGTCCCAAGCCAGCGGATAGCCGGGCAGGCTGTAGAGGCGCAAGGCTGGGTACTGCGCCAACGCTACTGAGATGGCCGTGGCCAGTGCCCGAGGTTGGTGCAGGGCCGTGGCGCACACGGTCAGGTGTCGGCAGTGCTGCCGCAAGGCCCAGGCGATGGCCGCCTCCGCTTCCAGGCGCGTGTGCAGCAGGGGCGTGGGTTCGATGGGCAAGGGTTGGCACTGGGCCAAGGTTAGCCCCCGTGTCTGCAAAGCTTTCCGCCAGGCAACGGCCCCCGGATAGCCGCTCAGGGGCGCACTGTCAATGAACCAAACCTCGGAGGCGCGCCCGTCGCGTACGCAATGGGCCGCCCGGTCGAGTACGGAAGCCTCGTTGTCGGCCGTTTGGCCAAACAAAAACAGGGGAGCAGCCACGGGCGCGGGCACGTCGCTCAGGGCCCGGAAGATCAGTTCAGTCCATTGCATGCGCCCAAGTTAGGGGCAACTGCTATATTGCCGATCCTTTCCTTCCCAGCTATGCACTATTTGCACCTCAAAAAGCCTCTCGTCTTCTTCGATCTGGAAACTACTGGCGTCAACGTCGTGCGCGACCGCATCGTCGAGATTGGCATGGTCAAGGCCATGCCCGACGGCAGCCTCAAGCACAAAACCGAGCGAATCAACCCCGAAGTGCCCATACCGCACGAAACGAGTCTCATCCACGGCATTTACGCCGAAGATGTGCGCGACGCGCCTACCTTCAAGCAGGTGGCCCGCAACTACGCCCAGTTTCTGGAGGGCTGCGATTTGGCCGGGTTCAACGTGATTCGCTTCGATTTGCCCCTGCTGGTCGAGGAGTTTTTGCGGGCCGACGTGCCCTTCGACATCGGTCAGCGGCGCATTCTCGACGCCCAACGAATCTATCACCTGATGGAGTCGCGCAGCCTGACGGCAGCCCTCAAATTCTACTGCGACAAAGACATGAGCGAACTGGGCCGTGCCCACAGCGCCGAAACCGACGCCCTGGCCACCTACCACGTGCTCAACGCGCAAGTCAAGCGCTACGAAGGCGTCACGATTCACGATATTTTTGGCAACGCCTCGCAACCCATCGCCAACGATGTGGCGCAACTGCACCAACTGACGGCCGAAAAGATGGTGGACTTGGCCGGGCGCTTCAAGCGCAACGAACAAGACGAGGTGGTGGTCGCCTTTGGCAAGCACCAGGGGCGCAAACTAGCCGACGTGCTCCGACGCGAGCCCGCCTTCTACGACTGGGTGATGAACGGCGAATTTCCGCTCGATACTAAGCGCCGCCTGACGGAGTTCAAGCTACAGATGGCGTTGAAATAGGGTTGTAGAAACGCAGATGCCAAAGAGCAAATTGGGGCGCCCTCAGGCCGTTTCCTCAAAACTCTCTACAAACACGCCCGGATAGTCGGGCTGGGCCAGGTAGCGGGCCACGGCTAGTTCGCAAGAGCGAAAGGCCAGTTGGCCCGTCGGAAGCTGATCGAAGGTAAAGAAGCGCACTTCACTGCTTTCGGGACCGGGTTTGGTGCGGTCGCTGTCGAGTTCGACCAGAAAGTGCAGGTCGAGCTGAAAGCGGCTGGGGATGCTGAACAGCGTCAGCGGGCGGACAATACGCCCGGTGGCGCCCGTTTCTTCGCGCAGCTCGCGCAGGGCACCTTCGGCCGGTGTCTCGCCCTTTTCGAGGTAGCCGGCCGGCACATTCCAAAGCCCCTTGGCCGGGCCAATAGCCCGCCGCGAAAGCAGCATCTGCCCCCGGTAGATGGGCACCGCGCAGACTACCACGCGGGGCGGGGCGTAGTGGATGTAGCCGCAGTGCTGACAAACGAGGCGTGCGACCGTATCGCCTTCGGGCACTTGCTCCCCAAGACGATCGCTGCCGCACGCGCTGCAATAGTTCATCATCAAAAAGTTAGTGGGTAGCCAGTTCGGTAACGACAACCAGCATAATAATGACCCAATAATAGATACGGTAGCGTTTTTTCATCTTTCCAAATGAGGCGCGTTCAAAGCCGTACTTGTGGCGTTTTTCGAATGAAGTTTTCAACATGCATAAAAGGGGGGTTAAGGTAAAACAAGGCACGTAATGTCCGAAGACTCGAATGTGCTAGTACAAGTTTATGCAAAAAGAAGTTTCGTCTTGCACAATTAATTTATTATTTCTAGAACAGCAAAGGTGAACCCTCACCCATAAAAAAGAGCCGGACAGCACCACTGACACTGTCCGGCTCTTTTTAATTTACCAAAGATTTTAAGCGGGCGACTTTTCCAGTCGCGGGTAGTCGGTATAGCCCTTGGGGCCGGGCGTATAGAACGTGTCGGGATCAGGATCGTTGAGCGGTGCTCCCTCCCGGAAGCGCGTCACCAGGTCGGGGTTGGCCAAAAACGGCCGCCCAAAAGCCACCAGGTGGCCCAATCCGGCTTGCAGGTCGGCTTCGGCCCGCTCGTCGTCGTAGCCACCGCTAATGATGATTGTGCCGCCGAAAGCGTCGCGGATCAGTTCTTTGATGGCCCGGGGCACTTCGGGGGCACCCATCGGCGCGTGGTCCACCAGGTGTATGTAGGCGATCCCCACCTTGCCCAATTCGGTGGCCAGGTAGCGGTAGGTACGGTCGAGGTCGTCGAAAGCGCCCGTACCGTTGAACACGCCGTAGGGCGACAGGCGAATGCCCGTGCGTGACGTCCCGATGGCCGCGCTAATCTCCTGCGCCACTTCCAGCAGGAAGCGCGCCCGGTTCTCGGTCGAGCCGCCGTAGCCCTCGGTGAGTTGGTTGGTAAGCGGATTGAGGAACTGCTCACCCAGATAGCCGTTGGCCCCGTGAATCTCGACGCCGTCGAAACCCGCCGCGATGGCATTTTGGGCGGCCGTTACAAACTCCTGCTTAGCCTGGGCAATGTCGGCGGCCTGCATAAGCCGCGGGGCTGGGTGCGGCTGGGGCCCTTCGGCGTCGGTGTACATCTCGCCGGGGGCCGCTTCGGCGGTGGGGGCTACGATCTCGGCACCCGTGGGCATATTGAGCGCATGGCCCACGCGCCCCGTGTGCATCAGTTGCAGAAATATCTTGCCTCCCTGGGCGTGTACGGCGTCAGTCACTTGCCGCCAGCCCTCTACCTGCGCCGCGCTGAAAACGCCCGGAATGCGCGGGTAGCCCAGCGCATTGGGCGAAGGGGCTGTGCCCTCGGTGATGATCAGGCCCGCTTCGGCGCGTTGGCTGTAGTACTCGACCATCAGCGCGTTGGGCAGGTTGTCGGTAGCGCGGCTGCGCGTGAGCGGGGCCATCACGAGGCGATTTTTTAGGCGCAAGTCGCCCAATTCAAATTCAGAAAATAATAGTTGCGATTGCATACGAGGGATAAAAGGTTTTTTAAAACGTATGTATGTACATATATTTTGAAGAAAGGTTGCGCCATCTTCGGCCACGTTTGAAAAAAATAACGAAGTGCCTTTAACGAGAAAATGAGCGGGTTTTATCGGCTCAAAAAATTTTATTCGTCCGGCAGCGGTGCCCTCCGACAAAGCCCCGGAGCACTTTTCTTCCCTTCGGCCAGGCGCAAAAGCCCAGCGAAAAGGTGTTGGGTTCCCAAAGGCAATGGGTCTGTAAAGTTCGTTGTGCGAGACGTAGGGAAGAGTCCGCCCGCCTACCGCAGCGTGACGAGCGTGACGCCCGCGCCGCCCTGGTCGGCGTGCTCGTCGCTAAGGTGACGCACCTGCGGGTAGCCGCGCAGGTACTCGCGGATGCGGGCACGCAGGATGCCGTCGCCCTTGCCGTGGACGATGCGCAGCTCGGGCGCCCCCACCAGCAGAGCGT
>DAIRSZ010000114.1:0-6678 GCA_036804165.1 Catalimonadaceae bacterium
TTGCCGTTGGTGCCCGTTACGCCCACCAGCGTCAGGCGGGCCGAGGGGTGGCCGTAGAAGTGGGCAGCCATCTGGCCGAGGGCCTCGCGGCTGTCTTGCACCTGCACGTAGGTGACGCCGGGCCAGTCTTGGGCGGCCGGGCGCTGGGCCACCACGGCCACGGCACCCTGCGCAATGGCCGTGGCGATGTAGTCGTGGCCGTCGGCGGCGCTGCCCACCGTGGCCACGAAGGCACTCCCCGGCCGGGCCTGGCGCGAGTCGAAGCAGAGGTGGTCAATGTCGCGGTGCGCATCGCCCGACATGGCCACCAGGGGCACTTTGTAGAGCAGGTCTTTGAGGGTGGGCATGGGGTTTGAGAAAGGGCGGTTATAATTTCTGGCAAGGTGAACGCGGCTAGGTCGTTGAGACTCACTCCAAACCAATTTGCACCTGACTGCCGCGCAGCAGTTTCTGACCGGGCGCGGGTTGCTGGGTGGCCACACGGCCGTGCGTTTGTCCGCGGCGGCGCACCTGCACGCCCTGGTTTTCGAGCAAAAACAGGGCGTCGCGCAGGGTCATGCCGCGCACGTCGGGCATGGTGCCCACGGCCGCGCGGTTCTCCTGCCAGCGGATGCTGTTGTTGACGGGCTGGGCGCGTACCCAGTCTTCGTTGGCCTGCTCGGCCAAGTGGTTGGAGATGCCCAACGCGTTGCAAACCAGATTTAAGTCCTGAAAATAGCCCGCCTGAATGACGGGGAACGTACCCGCCGGCGGTCGGCGGTCGGCTTCGAGGGGGCGGTGCAACTCCACGTCGAGTGAGTAGATCTTGTCGGACACCTCCTTGAACACGGGCGCGGCCACGTCGCTGCCGTACTGCATCTTGCCTTTGGGGTTGTCAATGACCACGATGCAACTGTATTTGGGACGGTGGGCCGGAAAGAAGCCCGCAAACGAAGTGTAGTAGCTGCGGTTATATTGCCCGTCAATGAACTTCTGCGAGGTGCCCGTTTTGCCCGCAATGGGGTAGTCGGCGTCGCGGATGTTGCGCGCCGTGCCCCGCTCCACCACGCCCACCAGCATATCGCGCAGGGTGTGCAGGGTTTGGTCAGAGCAGATTTTCTCGACCAGCACCCGAGGCTCGAACCGCTCCACGACGCGGTCGGCCCGGCGGGTTTCGCGCACGATGATCGGCTGCACCATGCGCCCCCGGTTGGCCACGGCGTTGTAGAAAGCCAGCACCTGCAAAGGCGAGAGTTGCAGCTCGTAGCCCACCGACATCCAGGGTAGGGTGATGCCACTCCAGGTCGGATCGCTGGGTTTTTTGACGTAGGGCCGGGCCTCGCCCACGAGCTGAAAGCCCAGGGGCTGGTCGAGACCAAACTGCCGGATGTAGTCGGTGAAGCGGCTGGGGCGCTGGCCGAAGTGTTCATTGACGAGCTGGGCAATGGCCACGTTCGAAGACTTTTCGAAGGCCTCTTGCAGGGTAATTTTGCCGTGACCGCCCGGCTTGGAGTCGCGCAGCACGTTCTGGTAGATGCGAAACTCCCCGTTGCCCGTCTCGACGCTGTCGGTGGGCCGGAGGTTGGTTTCTTCAAAAAGGGCCATGAAAGAGGCCAGCTTGAACGTCGAGCCGGGGTCGGTGCGGCCCTGGTTGCCCACGGCGTAGTTGTAGCGCTCGTGGTAGTGGCCCTGCTTGTTGAGCCCCAGGTTGGCCATGGCCTTGATGGCACCCGTCCGCACTTCCATCACGACGATGCAGCCGTAGTCGGCCTCGTGCCGCACGAGGGCGCGCAGCAGGGCGTCTTCGGCCACATCTTGCAGGTTGATGTCAATGGTGGTCTGGACGTCGAGTCCGTCTTCAGGTTTGATCTCGGAGCCGTCGAAGATGGGCTTCCAGACCCCGCCCGAGATGCGCTTGTAGAGGGCACTGCCGTCGCGCCCGGCCAGGTGCTGGTTGAAGCTATATTCCAGCCCGGCGCCGTTGCCTTCGTTGTAGTAGCCAACGGTGCGTTCGGCCAGGTGCTCGAAGGGCCGGAAGCGGCGTTCTACCTTCTCGAAAATCACGCCCCCTCCCATGCGGCCCTCCCGGAAGATGGGCCAAGACTCCATCTGTTTGCGCTCTTGATAGTCCACTTGCCGGGCGCGGTTGAGGTACACAAACTGGCGGCCCTGTGTGCGCAGGTCACGCAGCCAGTGGGCATAGGCCCGGGGTGTTTTGTCGCCAAAAAAGCGGGACAGGTGCCAGCCCAGCGAGTCCACGTCTTGGCCAAAGATGGCCTCGTCCACCACCGTTGGGTCGAAGGCCACGCGGTAGAAAGGCAGCGAAGTGGCCAGCAGGCTGCCGTTGTCGGCGTAGAGGTTGCCGCGCGTGGCTTTCACAACGCGGTTTTGGAGGGTGCTGAGCGCGGCCATCCGGCGCCAGCGGTCGCCCTCCACGGTCTGCAACTGCACCACGCGAAAAAAAATCAGTCCCGAAAAAAACAAGATGGGCAAAAAGGCCAAGCGCACCCGAAAAAGGATTTCGGGCTTGACGAGTTTTTTTTTGGCCCGGTCAGCCTTGGGTCTGTTGGGCGATTGTCTCACTCGGGTAGCTCAATTTTGTAGGGTGGCTGAAGACTCTCCTGCAAACCCAGGGGCTGCACGCGCCGCGCCACCTCCGACTGTTTGCTGCCGTACATGTAGGCCGCCTTGAGGGTGGTGTAATCCACCCGCAGGTCTTCCACGGTGGTTTCGGTACGGGTGATTTGCCGGGCCACACGGTCGGAATAATGACCGTTGGCAATGTACACAATTCCTAAAAAGGCCAGGTAGAGCAAATACGACAAAAAACGAGGAGACACCCCCGTGGAAAAGGGCGAGTTTCCCCGACGCAAGTTGCGCCACCAAAGGGAAGGGCGGCGCGATTGGGCAGCAGGACGGGGACTGTTGCTGCCTTTGACAGGGGGCGTATCGGGCCTGAGCATAGCGCAAAAAAGTAAGTTGCGGGTGTAACTTTCGAAAGAGATAACGGACTGTCGGGCAGGGTATTCTGCTCAAAAGTACAATCTTGCTGCCAACAAAAAAGTTATCAGCTACCCACCTTGCCTGCTTGCGTCCGGCATTGGTCGCGCCCTGTACAGATGAGGCGTTGCCCGCGCAACTTCGGCGATTTGCGCTACCTTTGGCCATGCCTGGTGTCGGTATCAGCCCCCTCCCCTACGTATGACCCGCCCGCTTCTGCTAACTTTTTTTGTGCTCGCCGCTTTGTTTCTGGCCTATTTTGGCTACCAACGCTGGATGGCCCCCGCCGCTACGCCAGCACCGTGGGCGCTCGTTTCGGAGCGGGCCTTGCTGCTGATCGAAACGCCCCGCACGTTTGCTACTTGGGCGCGCTTTCGGCAGAGCGAAGTGGGCAACAGTTTGCTCTCGCTCTCCCTTTTCGCCGACCTGGGTACCCACCTGGCAGGACTCGACACCCTGCTGCGGGCCGATACGGCCTATGTTGCCTTGGCCCATCAGCAGCCGCTCTACACGGCCGTATATTTGGGTGGACAAGGCCAGCCGCAGTACTTGTTCATGCTGCAGCCCCCCGACGATCAACCCCTCCGGCGCCTGCTGACCCGCTGGGCACAAAGCGCAGGCTACCGGGCCACACGACGGCGGGCCACGGGCCTCACCCTGCACGAAATTCGCCACGAACCAACGGGCGAAGTATTTACCTACACCCAACTGGGCCAGCTCTGGATCGGGAGCTTTACGCCCGCCCTGGTGGAAGAGGCCGCCCAGCAGCGGCGGGTGCCCGCAGCAGAGGCCCTGAACCTGACAGAAAATCCCGCCACTTTTCGGCTGCTCGACTGGCGCGAAGACGACGCCAACCTCTACCTCAACTACCGCCAGATGGCCCGCTGGCTGGCCCAACTGGCCCCCCAACAGGCCGACTACTTCGATCACCTGGCCCGCGGAATGGCATCGGCCTACCTCGACCTGTCGGTGCAAGATGCGCTGGTGCTGGGCAATGGCCTCTCGCTGCCCAGCCCCGACGCCAGTTGGCTCGACGCCTGGCGCGAACAGGCCCCCGCAGTGCCCCAGCTCCTTGGGGGCGTGCCCACACGGGCGGCTTTTGTGCTGCACCTGGGCTTTGGCGACGGCGCCGCACTGGCCCAATCGCTGACGCCCTATGTGCCCACCCTCACCGACAGCACCGGTGCGGTGATTCTGGATGCCGAAGCCCGCCGGGCGTGGCTGTCGCTGTGCGACGGCGAGCTGGCCCACTGCGTGCTGGCATCGGTAGATGCCCATCGGCCCGACCACTTGTTGCTGATTCGCCCCACCGACCCGGAAGCCCTGCTGGCCTGGCTCGACGGCTGGTGCCGCACCTACGAACCCGAGCCTGCCATCGGCGAAGAAGTGCCCGCCTACGCCGCTACCGACATCCGTTCGTTGCCCGTGGCCGAATGGCCCGAGGCGGCACTGGGGCGACCTTTTCGGGGTTTTCCGCAGGGATTCTACACCTCCGTCGGCAGCACCGTCGTGATGGGCAACAGCGTGCTGGCTCTGCAGGCGTATCAGCAAGATGTGGCTAACGAAGAAGTTTGGGGCAAATCGGTGAATTTGCGCACCTGGCAGCGCGAGACCTTCGCCCGGGCGCACGTCAGCACTTTCATTCATTGGGAGCGCGGCTGGGATATTTTCCGCGCCCACGCGGCGCCCATCTGGCAGGCTTCGCTGAGCGATGCCCGTAGCCCTTTGCGGCAACTGCGCTTTGGTGCCTACCAATGGCGCTACCAGCAAGGCGAGTGGCTCACCAACGCCCTGCTGCTGGCCCGCCGCGACAGCGCCCAGCCCGCGCTGACCACAGCCTTTGCGCCCGCTCAGCAAACTGATTTTGAGCAGCCTCTGCGCACCAAGCCCTACGTGGTGCGCAACCCGGCCGACCGGGCCTTCGAGGTGCTTGTCCAAGACAGTGCCAACGTCCTGCACCTGATCGGGGCCGACGGACAGGTGCGCTTTCGGCGTGACCTGGGCGAAGCCTTGGTGGGCGAAGTGGCGCAAATTGAAGTGAAAAATCAGCTTTGCTATTTTCTTACTACCCGCACGCACCTGCATCTGCTCGACCCGCAGGGGCGCGACGTGTCCCCCTTTCCGGTGGCCATGCCCGGATCGGCGCGGGTGCAGTACGCAGCCGTGATTGATTACAACAACAGCCGTCAGTATCGCCTGGCCATTACCACGCCCGAGGGCAGCGTTTTCCTGTTCGATACCGACGGCCAAGCCCTGGAAGGCTGGCAGCCGCGCGTGCTCGACTACCCGGCCGCTGCCCCGTTGGTGCATTTGCGGGTGCGCAACCGCGACTGCCTCGTATCGGCCCAAGCCGACGGAACGGTTAACGTACTCAACCGCCGGGGCGAGCCGTATCCGGGCTTTCCGCTCCGGCTTGGCGACCGCCTCGACGGCCCCTTGTTTGTGCAGCAGGGTTTGCAATTTGGCGATACCTACCTGACGGCCGTTACGCGCGGCGGCAAGCTGGTACGATTTGACCTGGAGGGCAAGGTGGTGGCCCAAAAACAACTGGAGCGCCCTTCGGCCTCAGCTGCGTTTCGGCTCTGCCCGGAAACTACGGGCCGAACTTTCGCCATCGTCTGGCAAGACCGCACCCAACTTGGCGTGCTGGACATGCGCGGGCAGCCCCGTTGGCAGAAGCCATTGGCCACACCGGCGCAGATACCCGTGCAATACTACTTTTTTGGTACCGACGAACAACTCTTCGCCGTCACCGACGAGATCAACCAGCAAACGTACCTCTACGACCAGCAGGGCGAGCTGCGCTACCGCCAGCCCCTGCCGAGCAACACCGAGGTGGCCCTGGTGTACCGCGCTGCCGACCAGACATATTGGCTCTACCGAACTTTTGATCGGCAGGCTTCCATTGTTACATTTAGAGAATAAGCCCTTTTTTGGCGTCTCAGCCTTTAGCTCCAACACCTGCTTTTCTGCCAATATTTTTCATGAGAACCGCTTCTTCACCATCTTCTGTCTGCGAAGTCTGCGATACGGGCGGCTGTCGTCGGGTTTTCTACCAGCTCGAAGAAGAGCACCTGCACCAACTCATGCAGCGGCAAAGCACGCGCAACTTCCGAAAGAATGAAATCATCTTTCAACAAGGCGACCAGCCCCCCGGGCTTTACATCGTGCTGGGCGGCATTGTCAAGGTCTATAAAACCGACGCGTCGGGCAAGGAGCAGATCGTACGCCTCGAGCGCGGAGGCGATTTGCTGGGCTACCGCTCGCTGATCTCGGGCGAATCCTACGGGGCTTCGGCCAGCAGCCTGACCGACGTGCAGGTGTGCTTCATCCCGCGGGACGTGTTCGCGCACTTGCTCAACGTCAGCCCGGGCCTTTCCAAGAAGATCATTTCTGTGCTGACCCACGACCTGCGGACGGCCGAGCAAAAGCTGGCCCACATGGCCCACCGCACCGTGCGCGAGCGCCTGGCCGAGGCCCTGCTGATGCTCCAGCAGCAGTACGGCATGGAGTCCGACGGCCAAACCCTGACCGTGACCCTCTCGCGCGAGGACCTGGCCAACCTGGTGGGCACCGCCACCGAGACGCTCATCCGCACGCTATCGGATTTTCGGCAAGAAGGGGCCGTTGAGCTGCGCGGCAAGCGCATCGTGATGATTGATCCCCAAAAGCTCTTGCGCATCGAGCGGGGTCGTTGCT
>DAIRSZ010000115.1:0-2053 GCA_036804165.1 Catalimonadaceae bacterium
GCCGACATTATACGTAAATTGTCGGCCGCTAATGTACAAGCCCATGAAGATTTTGCTGGCCCCCGACAAATTTAAGGATGCCCTCGAAGCCCCCGCCGTTTGCGCGGCCATGGCCCGGGGCATTGCAGGCGTGCTGCCCGATGCCGAAGTGGTGCACCTGCCCCTGGCCGACGGCGGCGAGGGCACGGCCGCCGTGCTGGCCCACTATGCCGGAGGGCGGCTCGTGACCTGTACAGTGCAAGACCCGCTGGGGCGCCCTGTGCAGGCGCACTACGCCCTCACGGCCGATGGGCAAACGGCTGTCGTGGAACTGGCACAAGCTTCGGGCTACCAGCGGCTGCGCCCCGCCGAGCGCGATCCTCGCCCGACCACCACCTACGGCACCGGCCAACTGATCGCCGACGCCTTGGGGAGGGGCGTGAGCGAGGTGGTGCTCACGCTTGGCGGCAGTGCCACGCACGACCTGGGCACGGGGATGGCCGCAGCGCTGGGTTTTCGTTTCGAAGATGCGACGGGCCGTACTTTCGTGCCTACCGGAGCCACCTTGGGAGCCATTTTTCGCATTGACGAATCAGCAGCCCTCATCCGACCAGGCCAGGTACGAGTTCGAGTGGCCTGCGATGTGCAGAACCCGCTTTGCGGAGCCCAAGGCGCGGCGCACGTGTTTGCACCTCAGAAGGGCGCCACACCCGATACCGTGGCGCAACTAGAAGACGGTTCGCGCCACGTGGCTACGCTGTGGGCTACTCTGGGCAGAGGCGAGGCAGCCGATTTGCCCGGTGCCGGTGCGGCGGGCGGCACAGGTGCAGGGGCTTATTTTTTTCTGGGAGCCAAGGTTATGCCCGGGGCCGAATGGATGCTCGACCAAGCCCACGTAGATCGGCACCTACAGGGGGCCGACCTGGTGCTGACGGGCGAAGGCAGTCTCGACAGCCAAAGCCTGGGCGGCAAGCTGATCGGTGCGCTGGTGGCCCGGGCAAAGGCAGCGGGCGTACCGGTGGCGGCCTTTTGTGGGCGATTGGCGCTGAGCACGGGCCAGATCGGGGCGCTGGGGCTGGCCTATGCCGCCTCTATCCTGCGCCGCACGGGCGACTTGCCCGCTGCCCTGGCCGATACGCCCGATGCCCTGACCGTGGCCGTCGGCGAAGCCGTTCGGCTGTTCGCTGCCGGGCGGGCAGCCCGGTCGTGAGGGGACTGACGCACCTGGCTATCGGCGTCACGACGGGCGTGGCCGCCGCCGCCCTGGCCGAAGTGCCCCTGTCGGTGGTCAACCTCGGCGTGGCGGCCGTTTCGTCGTTGGCGCCCGACCTGGATCACCACCAGAGCCGACTCAGCCGGAGGTTATCGGCACATTTTCGCTACGTCAAATGGGGGTTTGCCCTCGCCATGGCGGGGCTGGCGCTGTACGCAGGCCTCTGCTTTTCGGGCTGGGCACAGCAAGGGGCCTGGGGCGTGGCGGCCCTGGGTTTTCTGGCGGCCTTTTCGATGGAAGAGCGTACTGTTCGCAGCATTGCCCTGCTGCTGCTGGGGCTGGGACTGGTGGCCTGGGGCATTGGCGAGGGTTGGCACTGGCTCTGGCTGCTGGGTGGGTTTGTGGCTGTCAGTCCGTTTTTGGCTCACCGCAGTTGGACACACACACTCTGGGCCCTAGGGCTTTGGTACTACATTGGCTTCGCGGCCGAACAGCAACTGGGCTATGCGGGCATCGCGTGGCTGGGCACGGCCGGCTACGCCTCGCACCTGCTGGGCGACAGCCTCACCAAAAGCGGGGTGCGGTGGTTTTTTCCGCTTTGGTCGCGCGCGCTGGGCTATCGCCTCATCCGGACGGGCAGCGGACAGGGCAACGCCACCGAGGTGCTGATTGCGCTCCTCTACGGCGTACTGGTTTTTTCTGTCTTCTACCAACCCATTCGGTTGTTCTGAAGCCATTGCGAAATGACCCCACCAGGCAGGCACAAAGTCAGCAACGCCGGGTGCGCTACGGTCAGGCGCTAAGCCTTTCTGAATAAGTGCCCGATGCCCGTATCGGACAGCATATACAAAGGCGACCCCA
>DAIRSZ010000115.1:2153-6625 GCA_036804165.1 Catalimonadaceae bacterium
TCGGCCTGCTGAGCAGCAGTCGTTTCGCTGCTTACCATGGCGGGTGTGCCGTACACAAAGGGCTGGCTGCCTTCTACACGCGCCACATCGCCCCGACGCATGAGGTTATTGAGGTTGCTGTGCACGTTCTGCTTGAATTTGCCCATGTCTATAGAGCCAGCGTCTTCCTCGTCGGCCAACAGCAGTTCCGCAATCTGGGCCGCGCTCAGGGTCTGGTTCTGTGACTGTATGGCCTCAAGGATGCGGTCGGCATAGGAGGGGCCTTTGCCGCGCTTGCGGGTTTTGCCCGACTCTTTGGTAGCGGCCTTGGCAGCCACTTTGGGCTTGCGGGTTTTGCGGGTAGCTGCTTTTTCTTCGGTGGGTGCTGCTTCGGCAGCGGGGGCTTCGCCCGAAGCTTGCGCGTGGCGGAAGCTGTCAATTAAGCCATCAATAGATTTGAGCTGGGCTTTGAGTTTATCAATGTTCTGGGCAAGTTCTTCACGCTCTTCTCTGTACGTGTCAATTAATCGTGAGAGTTGCTCATCAGATAATTTTACTACCTTTTCCATAGGTTCATGTGTAGATGTTGAAAACAAAACGAAGAATACCCCCCGATAGGTTTTCACTTGTGAGGACTTTTTTAGTTGCCTCAAATGTAAGGCAAAATTGTTTTTAAAAAATGCTAAAGGTGCTTCCAAAACATGTAATGCCTTTTGCAAAGTCGGGCTGCAAAATATTCTGAAGACCAGGCTGCTCAAAGCCTACGTAACAGAGGCGCGGTCAATCAATCTGAATGGATCACAAAATACCAAACGTGCATTGCTTTTGGGCTGGTCGCAGCACGCGGCGATTTTAATAGTGCGCACAAACGAGCAGGCTTTGGAAGGAAATTTTACCGCGATCACTTCAAAATAAAATCACATGCGTGACAATATTGACCCCGCTGGCTTCCCCGGGGCCGTATGCTGAACGCAAAGGCAGTACCTTTGGCAAAATCAACGCTACCATGATTCCCGTACTCACCCTCAAAGCTGGCAAAGACCAGTCGGCACGCCGTTTTCACCCCTGGATTTTTAGTGGGGCCGTGGCCTCGCCCGTACACGACCTGCAGGATGGCGACGTGGTGCAGGTGTGCGATGCGCAAGGGCAGGCGCTCGGAACGGGCCACTTCCAGACGGGCTCTATCATGGTGCGGCTGTTCAGTTTCGAGGCCGTGGTGCCCGACCAGACCTTCTGGGCTGAGAAGCTGCGGGAGGCCCTGGCTTCGCGCCAACGCCTGGGGCTGCCCTCGCCCGACACCAATGCCTATCGGCTCGTGCACGGCGAGGGCGACTGCCTGCCGGGCCTCATCGTGGACATGTATGCCGACACAGCCGTGGTACAAGCGCATTCGGCGGGTATGCAACGCGATCGGTACCACCTGGCGGCGGCCCTGCGGGCAGTGCTGGGCACCGCGGTTCGAGGCATCTATTTTCGGGCACCCGCCGATCCCGAAGGGGCCGCCGCTGGCGAATGGTTGCTGGGCCAAGCCGACGGCCTCGTAACCATTCGCGAACATGGCTTACGCTTCGAGGTGGACGTGATGGGCGGTCAAAAAACGGGCTTTTTCCTCGACCAGCGGCAAAATCGGCTCTTGCTCGGGCAGTTGGCCCGGGGGCGGCGGGTGCTCAATACCTTTGCCTATACGGGGGGCTTTTCGATGTACGCCCTGCACGGGGGCGCTACGGCCGTAGATTCGGTGGACGTGTCGGCCCGGGCCGTTGCCCAGGCCGACCACCACGCGGCCCTCAACGGCGTGGCCGATCGTCACCGCAGTTTTGGGCAGGACGTTTTTCAGTTTTTGCAACGCTGCCCCGACGACTACGACCTGATCGTGCTCGACCCGCCCGCCTTTGCCAAGCACAAAAGCGCCCGCCATCGGGCCTTGAAGGGCTACCAGCGACTCAACGCCGAGGCCTTGCAGCGGTTGCGCCCGGGCGGGCTACTCTTCACCTTTAGTTGCTCGCAAGTGGTTAGTGCCGAGCTGTTCTACAATGCCGTGGTGGCCGCCGCCATCCAGTCGCGCCGCTCGCTCCGGGTGTGGCACCGCCTCACGCAACCTGCCGACCACCCCGTCTCGATTTTTCATCCCGAAGGCGAATACCTCAAGGGATTGGTGCTGGAGGTGTCGTAGGGAACCAATCGGCGGGGGCACCGGGTTTATCGGGGGCTTGGTTATTAGCTGGTTATGAAACTTTGGCAAACTGTTATTGGCCGCCTGCGCGTGGTGGGCATCGCCGAGGGGGTTTCTTTTTTGGTGATTATTTTCGTGACAATGCCACTCAAATACTGGTACGGAATGCCTGATCCGAACAAGTTTTTTGGCATAGTGCACGGCGTGTTGTTCATCTACTATCTGGTTTTAGTGATTCAGGCCCGGTACGAATATCACTGGACGATCCGCAAGACGGCCCTGGCCATGCTGGCGTCTGTCTTGCCTTTTGGCCCTTTTTGGGCCGAAGCAAAGCTCTTTCGGCCTACGGCCCAACGGGTGGCCGCCTTGGGCAAGTGAAGGCGTGGTTTCGTATCTTATCGCTACCTTTGCCGCTAAAATAGACGTCTGCACACAGCGTCCTGTTGGGCCATTGCATTTTTTTATGCCTGACGCGCACGCATCCGTATTAATCTATTCCACCCTAAGCATAAGGCAGGCAATACGCATTCTTCCTGCGTTCGATCATGCACATTCAAGTCCTTAAGTCTAAAATTCACCGCGCACGCATCACGCAGGCCGAATTGCATTATGTGGGCAGCATCACCATTGATGAGGCCCTGATGGAAGCGGCCGACCTGATCGAGAACGAAAAGGTACAGATCGTGAACGTCAACAACGGGGAACGGCTGGAAACCTACGTCATCAAAGGGGGGCGTCATACGGGCACCATCTGCCTCAACGGCCCAGCCGCCCGCAAGGCGCAGGTGGGCGATGTGATCATCATTATTTCCTACGCGAGTATGTCGCGCGAGGAGGCCCGCCAGCACCAACCCCTCATCGTTTTTCCCGACGAGAACAACCTGTTGGCCTGATACTGCCAGGCTTTGCTCCCGCGTATGTCCATTTTCTTCCGTCGCTTCCTGCAATATGCCCTCCCCCTCGTGGCGGCCAGCGGGCTGCTTTGGTTTGCCTACAAGGATACGGACTTGCAGACGTTGGGGCGTACGTTCCGGACGGCCAACTACCTCTGGATTGCCCTTTCGACGGTGCCCGCCCTGATCAGCAGCCTGAGCCGGGCCGTTCGCTGGCAGTTGTTGCTACGGCCCACGGGCCATACGCCCAGCCTCTGGACCACTTTTTTGGCCACCATGTCGGGTTACTTCGCCAACCTGCTGTTGCCGCGCATGGGCGAAGTGACGCGCTGCGGTGTGCTGCAACGCAGCGATGGCGTACCGCTTACCACCTCGCTCGGCACCGTGGTGGCCGAACGGGCCGTAGATCTGCTCACCCTGCTGTTGGTGACGGCGGCCACCCTGCTGCTGGAGTTCGACCGCGTCAGCACTTTTTTGTTTCCCCTGTTTGCGGCCCGGCTGGGCAACTGGCAAACCGCACTTGGCCCGCTGCTAGTGGCAGGAGTTTCGGGGCTGCTGCTGGCGCTGATGGGTGCCTACCTGGTGCGCCGCTACCGCCCCTGGCTCGAAAGTCAGCCCCTGGTAGCCAAGCTAAGTGCTTTTGCGGGCAACGTCTGGGCGGGCTTGCTCAGCATTCGGCGCCTGCGGCAACGGGGCGCTTTTCTGTTTCATACGGCCCTGATCTGGGCCTGCTACTTGGCCATGGCCTACCTGGCTTTCCAGGCGTTGCCCGAAACGGCCGGGCTGCCGTCCGTGGCCACGCTCACTATCCTGATGGTGGGCAGCCTGGGCATGGTGGCTCCGGTGCAGGGTGGCGTGGGGGCATATCACCTAATGGTCAGTGGTGGCCTGATGCTCTACGCCGTGCCCGAAGTGGCCGCCAACGCCTCGGCCGCCCTGATGCACACTTCGCAGACCCTCTTCTACCTCGTGCTGGGTGGGCTGTGTTTTCTGCTGACACTGTCATACCGAAAGAAAAATGCCAACCCACGCCCCTATACCCGTCCTCTCCCGCGCTGAGGCCGTCGCCTGGGCCGAGGCCCGGCGGGCCGCCCGCCAGCCGTTGGTCTTCACCAACGGCTGCTTCGATATCCTGCACGTGGGCCACGTGGACTACCTCACGCAGGCCCGGGCCTTGGGCGATGCCCTGTTGGTGGGGCTCAATGCCGACGATTCGGTGCGGCGCCTCAAAGGCCCCAAGCGGCCCGTCAATCCCGAATGGGCGCGGGCGCGGGTGCTGGCCGCCCTGCGCTGCGTGGACGCCGTCGTGCTCTTCGACGAAGATACGCCCGAAGCCCTGATTCGGTCAGTTTGTCCTGACATATTGGTGAAAGGCAGCGACTACGAAATTGCGCAGATTGTTGGCGCAGATTTTGTGATTTCACGTG
>DAIRSZ010000116.1:0-6584 GCA_036804165.1 Catalimonadaceae bacterium
ATTCGCATCATGGGCAAAGACAACTGCGAGCACGTAATGACCTTTACCAAGTTGCTGAAGGTAGCCTCGAACAGCAACAAGAAGAGCAAGGAAGAAAAACTCAAGGTATTGGCTGAGAAGCTCAAGTCGCACAGCGTGCCCTACTTCTCCCCCATCATGCACATCAACCTCGACGACCGCCTGATCGGCAAGTTGGTGTAGCCCGCCGTACAGTCCATAAAAAAGCCGCTCCTCGGAGCGGCTTTTTTTGTAACATGAGGGAAAAGCCCGCGACTGGTCGCGGGCTTTTTTGTGAAACTGGTCAAACCAACATACTCAGGCCGATACTGCCGACGCGGCGGGGGCCTCTTCGGCCGTGACGTAGTCAGACAAAGGCGGGCAACTGCACACCAGGTTGCGGTCGCCGTAGGCGCTGTCAATGCGGCTAACGGTGGGCCAGAACTTAGTGGCTTTCACCCAGGGCAAAGGATAGGCCGCCTGCTCGCGCGAATAGACCCGTTGCCAGTCGGCCGCCGTCACGACGGCAGCCGTGTGGGGGGCGTGGTGCAATACGCTGTCTTCGGCGGCCACGCGGCCTTCTTCAATCTCCCGGATCTCCTGACGAATGGCGATCATGGCGTCGCAAAAACGATCCAGCTCCTCCTTCGATTCGCTCTCGGTAGGCTCGATCATCACCGTGCCCGCCACCGGAAACGACAGCGTGGGCGCGTGGAAGCCGTAGTCCATCAGGCGCTTGGCAATGTCTTCGGCCATGACGCCGACCTTCTCGAAGCCGCGCAAGTCCACAATAAATTCGTGGGCCGTGCGGCCGTTCTGCCCGGTGTAAAGCACGGGATAGTGCGCTTCGAGCCGGGCCTTGATGTAGTTGGCGTTGAGGATGGCCAGCTCGGTGGCGCGCGTCAGGCCCTCGCCGCCCATCATGGCGATGTAGGCGTAGGAGATGGCCAGGATGCTGGCACTGCCGAAGGGGGCCGCCGACACGGCCGAGATGGCCTGTTCGCCGCCCGTAGGCACCAGCACGTGGCCCGGCAAAAAGGGCAGCAGGTCGGCCACCACGCCAATGGGGCCCATGCCCGGGCCGCCGCCGCCGTGCGGAATGCAGAACGTTTTGTGCAAGTTAAGATGACACACGTCGGCCCCGATGTAACCGGGGCTGGTTAGTCCCACCTGCGCATTCATGTTGGCCCCATCCATATAGACCTTGCCGCCGTGTTGGTGAATCAAATCGCAGATTTCCCGGATTTGCGCCTCGAACACACCGTGCGTGGACGGATAGGTGACCATCAGCGACGACAGGCGGTCGCTGTATTGCTCGGCCTTAGCCTTGAGGTCGTCAAAATCAATATTGCCCCGGGCGTCGCACTTGACCAGCACCACTTCCATACCTGCCATAACGGCCGAGGCCGGGTTGGTGCCGTGGGCCGAGGTCGGGATCAGGGCCACGTCACGATGGTGATCGCCCCGGCTCTGGTGGTAGGCACGAATCACCATCAAGCCCGTGTACTCGCCCTGTGCGCCCGAATTGGGCTGAAGCGACACGCCTGCAAAGCCCGTCACCTCGGTGAGCCAGGCGGCCAGGTCACGGAAGAGTTGGGCGTAGCCAGCGGCCTGCGCCACGGGCGCAAAGGGGTGCAACCCACCCAACTCTGGCCACGTGACGGGAATCATCTCGGTGGTGGCATTGAGCTTCATGGTGCACGAACCCAGCGAAATCATCGAGTGCGTCAGCGATAAGTCGCGGTTCTCGAGGCGTTTGAGGTAGCGGAGCATGTCGTGCTCGGTGTGGAAACGCTCAAAAACGGGGTGCGTCATAAAGTCGGACGCACGCACCAGCGCGGTGGGCAATTTTATTTCCAGGTTGTCGGCCGCCGCCTGCGGATCGAAGGTCAGAGCCTGATCAGTAGCCTCAGCAAAAATGTGGAGCAACTGGGTCACCTCGTTCAGATCGGCCGTTTCGTCGAGCGAGATTCCCACGAAGTCGGTTTCGTAACGCAGGTTAACGCGGTGCTTTTCAGCAACGGTGCGCAACGTGGCTTGCGCCTCGCCCGTCACGTCTAGCCGCAGCGTATCAAAATAGCGCGTGTGAACCACTTTCACGCCGAGGGTTTCCAGACCCTGGGCCAGCAGTCGGCTCAGGCCGTGAACACGCCCGGCGATGCGGCGCAGCCCGTCGGGCCCGTGATAGACGCCGTAGGCTGCGGCCATCACGGCCAGCAGCACCTGGGCGGTGCAGATGTTGGAGGTGGCCTTTTCGCGGCGGATGTGCTGCTCGCGGGTCTGCAAGGCCATCCGGTAGGCAGGGTTGCCCTGCGCATCTTTCGACAGGCCAATAATGCGCCCCGGCAGCCGTCGCTTATAGCCGTCGCGGGTGGCGAAGAAGGCCGCGTGGGGCCCGCCGTAGCCCATCGGCACGCCAAAACGCTGGGCCGAGCCTACGGCTGCGTCGGCACCCATTTCGCCCGGAGGGGTCAGCAGCGTGAGGCTGAGCAGGTCGGTGGCCACCGCTACCTGCACTTCTTGTTCGCGAGCGGCTGCGATCAGGGCCGAATAGTCTTCCACCACGCCGTCGGTGCCGGGATATTGCAACAGCACACCAAAAAGGGTTCCGTCCGTCACGTCGAGGGTGCGGTGGTCGCCCACACGCAATTCGATGCCTACGGGCAAGGCACGCGTGCGCAGCACGTCAATGGTTTGCGGATGGCAGTGATCAGATACAAAAAATACATTAGCGGACTTGCGCTGGCGCGGACGTGCGCCGTAGAACATGGTCATGGCTTCGGCGGCAGCGGTTCCCTCGTCGAGCAACGAGGCCGTGGCAATCTCCAGTCCCGTCAGGTCGCTCACCAGCGTCTGAAAGTTCATCAGCATCTCGAGCCGCCCCTGGGCGATCTCGGCCTGGTAGGGCGTGTAGGCCGTGTACCAGCCCGGATTTTCCAGAATGTTGCGCAGAATGACGGGCGGCGTCACCGTGTTGTAGTAGCCCATGCCGATGTAGGAGCGAAAAAGTTCGTTCTGTTGCATCGTCTGCTTGAACTGCTTCAGAAAGGTAGCTTCCGAGACGGGGGCGGGCAGTTGCAAGGGCCGGGGCAGGCGAATAGCAGCCGGCACGGTTTCGTCCATCAAGGCGGCTAGCGAAGGCGCGCCAACGGTGGCCAGCATTTCTTCGCGCTGTGAGTCGGCCAATCCGTGGTGGCGGGCAGCGAAAGATTCCTGGTAGCGAACGTCTAATTTCATGTAAAAGAGGACTTATGGAGGTCAGAAAAGGCGTACAAAATTAGCGATTATTTCAGCGCGAATATCCCACCAACATCCTGTGCGGGGCGAATGTTCATCTGCCTAGAGGGGACTTTGCGATGAGCGTCGTCAGCGACAACCCGCGAAAGATTCGGTCTGGGTGTAGCAGATCGAGAAATCGGCCGTGCCCCGGCGGTCGGCCACAAAAATTCGAAAATCGGCCAGGTGAGGGTGATCGGCTCGGTACCACAGGCCGCTGCGGTCGGCAAAGAGCCGATTGTCCGTCAGGGCAATGGTAACGTCGGCAAAGGCCTCGCTTTCTTCCACGAACACGACGTAGTCGGCCAGGCGGCGATCCGAAACAAAGTGCACGGCGCCGTACACCCGGCAAGCCAGGTCGGGAGGCTGCGCCGCGGTGGGCTGGTTACAGACCAACCCGGCTATAAAAAAAAGTAAGCCAATCCCGATGCGCCCGCTCATGATGCTTGCAGGGTAGTGGCCGCGGCCTTGACGATGTCCACGAAGCTGCGCGATTGCAACGACGCCCCGCCGATCAGGCCGCCGTCCACGTCGGGCTGGGCGAAAATCTCGGCGGCATTGTCGGGTTTGACGCTTCCCCCATAAAGAATCCGGATTTGGTCGGCCACGACTGCGCCGTAACGCTCGGCCAGGTGTGCCCGCAAGGCAGTGTGCATCTCTTGTGCCTGCTGGGCCGAAGCTGTGCGGCCCGTGCCGATGGCCCAGATGGGTTCGTAGGCCAGCACCAGCTCGGCCAACGCCGCCGCTTCGAGGTGAAACAACCCATCGGTGAGTTGCTGGCGGACAAACTCAAAATGGGTGTCGGCTTCGCGGGTAGCGAGGCTTTCGCCGCAGCAAAAAATGGGCGTTAGCCCTTGGGCCAGGGCGGCATCTACCTTGCGGGCCAGTTGCGCATCGGTTTCGCCAAAGTGCTGGCGCCGTTCGCTGTGGCCAATGATCACGTATTGCACGCCTACGGAGGCCAGCATGGCGGCCGATACCTCGCCTGTGAAAGCACCCTCGTGGGCTTCGTAGCAGTTCTGTGCACCCAAGGCCACGCCGGGAGCCTCGGCCAGTAGTTTGCCGACGGCCTGCAAAAACACAAGGGGCGGGGCAATCACTACCTGCACGCGGGAATCGGCTTCGCTGCCGATCATCCCGACAATTTCGGAGGTGAGTTGCTGGCTGGCGGCCAGGTCTTTGTGCATTTTCCAGTTGCCGGCCACAAGGGGATAGCGCATAAGGGTCTGAGGTTAGGTAGGAGAAAAACAGCGCAAAAAAACGGGTGTCGTGCAGCACGCTGCCCGCCCGACACCCGCGGTGCATCTCAAAGAACGCACTTGTTGCAGGAACGACCAAGTGCAGGGGGCGTCGTTAGAACAGGCGCACGAGGCGGTCAATGGTGGCCCGGACAATGGCGTTGTAGGGCGGATACATCAGCTTGACGCTCGTCAGGCCCACGCGCTGCCGCAGCACGGCCCGCTCGTTGGAGAAGGCCAGAAAGCCGTAGTAGCCGTGCGCCTTGCCGATTCCGCTGTGGTTGACGCCCCCAAAGGGCAGGGCCGGATTGCCCACGTGCAACACCGTTTCGTTGATGCACGTGCCCCCCGCCGTGGTGTGGTCGAGCAGGTACTGCGCGTTGAAGGGCCGACGCGTGAAAAAATACGCGGCCAGCGGTTTGGCAAACTGCCTGGTGTAGGCAATAGCTTCGTTGAGGTCGCCGAAGGGAATCACGGGCAAGATGGGGCCGAATATTTCTTCCTGCAGCACGGCCATCTCGGGCGTAACGTCGGCCAGCAAAGTGGGGGGCACAAAACGATCGGCTGCCAGCATCCAGCCCCCCGTCAGGACGTGAGCACCCTGCTCGACGGCCTCGTGCAGCAGTCCGCTGAGCCGCTCGAAATGGTGGTCGTTGACGATCCGGGCCATGTCGGCCGGAATCTGCTGCTCGGTGATGTCGCCGTAGAAGCGGTGCAGCACGCGCTTGATCTCGTCCACCAGGGCTGCCTGCACCGATTCGTGTACCAGCAAGTAGTCGGGGGCGATGCAGGTCTGGCCGGCGTTGATGCACTTGCCGTACACAATTTTCTGGGCGGCGTCGGCCAAGTCGGCCGTTTCGTCCACGATCACGGGCGATTTGCCGCCCAGTTCGAGCGTAACCGAGGCCAGGTGTTCGGCGGCAGCGGCCATCACTTTTTTGCCTACAGCCGTGCTGCCCGTAAAGAAAATATGGTCGAAGGGGAGGCGTAGTAAGGCTTGGGCCACTTCTTTGTCGCCTTCCACCACGGCCACCTCGTCGGCCGGAAACAGTTCAGTAATCAGGCGGCGGATCAGGTCGGAGGTGTGCGGGGTCATCTCCGAAGGCTTCAGGATGGCGGTATTGCCCGCCGCAATGGCCGACACCAGCGGGTCCATCATCAGGTAGAAGGGGTAGTTCCAGGGGGCGATGATCAGGGCCGTGCCCTTCGGCTCGAACACCACCTGCGAGTCGCTGCCCATCAGGGCAAAGGGCGTTTCGGCCTTGCGGGGCTTCATCCAGTCGCTGAGGTGCTTGATGGTGTAGTCAATGGCCTTGAGGGAGGGAAATATCTCGGTGAGGTCGGTTTCGGTGGGGGGCTTGCCAAAATCCTGATAGAGGGCTGCTTGCAAATCGGGGCGGATGCCCGCAATTACGCCGCGTAGCAGCTTGAGTTTGCGAATGCGCTGACGGGCCGTGGTCTGGCGCACGTGGGCTTGGTGGGCACGCTGGGCCTCGAAGATTTCTTGCAGATCCGACGCCTGCACGCGGGCAGAAGAGATGGGGAGGGCAGTTTCCATAAGTAGATTCGTATTGTCCTGAGCACTTGTTACGTAACTTTCAATCAATAGTGGCCTGATTTATCAGGATTTGCTAGAAATTTTGTTAAGTCTTGTATATTGAGCCCAACCATTGCGCTGGATGTCGCGTAACGGCCCAAAGTGTACCGTGCGTGTCAAGCCGCGCCCGGTATAGTACGCCTTCAACGCCCTAACCCCTTTCCATACCTTTCCATCTTTCTTGCTGCCCGTTCGCATTCTCGGACTACGCACGGCAGCAAACGAATAAAAGACTGTCTGAGCGATTTAATGCAAATCGGAAGTTTTTTTTCGAAATAGCTCATCTTTTTGTTTAGGTATTCGTATCAAATAGCTAAACAGACTATTGCAAATCTGTTTAACGATAGCTAGGTTTGCATTAAACAAAATTCCACTCACCATGACGGCACTAGAGTTCAGTTACACCATCGAGCAGCTTTCGCGCTCGCTGAAGCCGTTTGCCATGCGGCTCACCAAAGATCACGAAGAAGCCAATG
>DAIRSZ010000117.1:0-1843 GCA_036804165.1 Catalimonadaceae bacterium
GCCGCGGCCAGGGCCACGATTTTCTGCTCGTCCAGGTCGGGGGCCAGCAAGGTTTCCATCGTAAGCGCCCCGTACACCAGGTGCACGTGCACGTCAATGAGGCCGGGCATGAGGGTTTTGCCCTGCGCCGGGATGATGCGGGCCGCGTCGCCCCCCGCAAGGGGCGTGGGCGAGACGGCGACGATGCGGTTGCCCGCTACGAGGACGTACTGGTTGGGCAGTAGCCGCTTGGTTTTTCCGTCGAAGACGTTGGCCCCGGCAAAAATAACCTGGTTGGGCTGCGCCAACAGCCGTCCCGACAGCAGCACGGCGCACACCAGCCACCAGAGGCTCAGCAGGTGGCCCCGCCGTCGCGAACCGGACAGCAGGGTTGGGTACCTGCGCCCCTGAGATGGATGACAAACGGCCACGGGGGCTACTTTTTCCATGTTTTTTTTATTGACAGGCAAACAGTGTCTGTGTGTAGCATCCGAGCCGCCTGCGAGCAAGGTCTACACAGTTCTGGCTGCTAAAAAGCGACAAAAACTATCTTTTGATAACTGCCCGGAATGCGCGTGTTACGTGCATGCCAAGGGCGTTTCTTGGTTCGAAGGTGAAGCAAAAACTTGAAACGAACAAACTTACTTTGAGTGTAAGACAGTGGCCGAAAAGGCAGGTAGGCTGTGGCGTTGTGCCGGGCGTCCGGGCTATTGGGCAAAGGGCTGAATTTGTCACTAAACCGGGTGTGGCGCAGGGCAAGAAAACCACGCGTCTCGCGGGGTGATTGTCGGGAGCTATCGTGCCCATGAGGACACTCTTTGCAATTGCGTTGCAAAAACTTCGTTCTGGCTTGTAAAACGCGGGCTTTGTCCGCAATTTTGACACGCCATGCTCACGACGCACAACCTTTCGTTTGCCTACCCCGGCCAGCCGCCCTTGCACTTTCCCGACCTGCACTGCCCGGCGGGTTCGCACTGGTTGCTGCTGGGCAAGTCCGGCTCGGGCAAAACCACCTGGTTGCACCTGCTGGCGGGCATGCTGCGCCCCTCGGGGGGCCACATCCGCCTCGACGATGCCCAGCCGCACGCCTTGCCCGATGCCCAACTTGACCGTTGGCGGGGTCAGCACGTGGGGATTGTCTTTCAGAAAGCGCACTTTGTGCAGGGCCTGACGGTAGAAGACAACCTGCGGCTGGCCCAGTACCTGGCGGGCGTCCGGCCCGAGCGCGCCCGCCTGCGGGCCATGTTGGCCCAACTCAACCTGGCCGACAAGCACGCCCAGCCCACCTACCAACTCAGCCAGGGCGAACAGCAGCGCGTGGCCATCGCCCGGGCGCTGGTCAACCGCCCGCGGCTGATCCTAGCCGACGAGCCCACCTCGGCCCTCGACGACGACAACTGCCAGGAGGTGGCCCGTTTGCTGATGGGCCGGGCACGCGAACTGGAGGCCAACTTGCTCATCGTCACCCACGACGCCCGCCTCAAGGCCCTTTTCGAACACCAAGTTTCGTTATGAACCTCTTCTTTCTTGCCTGGAACAGCCTGCGCAGCCGCCCGCTGGGCACGCTGCTGAGTTTGTTGCTGCTCATGTTCGGCGTGAGCATCATTTCGCTGCTGCTGCTGCTCAACCACCGCCTCGAAGACACGCTTACGCGCAACATCCGGGGTGTGGACCTGGTGGCCGGCGCCAAGGGCAGCCCGTTGCAACTGATTTTGGCGGCCGTCTATCACGTGGACGCGCCCACGGGCAACATCAAGCTGGGCGATGCCCGCGCCCTGGCCAAACACCCGATGGTGCAGTCCACGATCCCGATTTCGCTGGGCGACAACTACCGGGGCTACCGCATTGTGGGCACCACCCACGC
>DAIRSZ010000117.1:1943-4765 GCA_036804165.1 Catalimonadaceae bacterium
GCCGTCATGCTGCCCCGGCAGATCAACGAGCGGACGCCCATGCAAGCCGCTGCCCCCGCCTACGAAACCAGCCGCCTGTTCAGCGTGCTGGGCGTCGGGCTGGACGTGCTACGCTACCTGGCCTTGGCCATTATCCTCCTTTCCGGAATCAGCGTGTTTATTTCCCTCTACAATTCCCTCAAAGATCGGCAGTACGAACTGGCCCTCATGCGCGTGTTGGGCGCTTCGCGCAGACGACTCTTTTCTCTGATCCTGCTTGAAGGGTTATTGCTGGCGCTTGTGGGTTATCTGCTGGGCTTTTTGCTCAGCCGGGGGGCGCTGGCGCTGCTCGGCCAGTTGGCCGCTGACGCCTATCGCTACGATTTTAGCGGGAGCTTCTTTTTGCCGGAGGAACTGAATTTGCTCTTGGTTACTTTAGCGGTAGGATTGCTGGCAGCCCTCTTGCCCGCCTGGCAGGCCTACCGAACCAATATCTCCCGTACCCTCAGCGAAGGATAAACGTCATTTGCCCATGCAACGCATTCGTATTTTTATGGCCCTGGCCCTTTGGCTAACGGGCATCGGGATTGGCCAGGCGCAGGTCAGCGAAAAAGTCTGGCAGTCGCTGACGGACGTGCAGTTTGCCGAGAAGTACAACGCCGAAGTGGACGCTTATTACTACTATCCTACCTTCGGTCCGAAGGTCAAGAACATGGAAGGGAAAGAGATGGAGATTCGGGGCTACGTTATCCCGGTAGATCCGACGTCCAACATGTACGTGCTCTCGTATTTTCCCTACAGCATGTGCTTTTTCTGCGGCGGGGCCGGCCCCGAATCCATCGTGGAGCTCAAACTCAAGGATAAAAAGGCCAAGTACAAAGTGGATCAGATCGTAACCTTCCGGGGCAAGTTCCGGCTCAATGCCGACAACATCTACGAATGTAACTACATCCTCGACGACGCCGTTAGGGTAGCAGACGCCAATTGATTTGCAACTTTGTTGCAATAAAGCTACTTTCGCGAAAGTGTTCGCCATGAAAACTACTTCGCTCGCCGATTATACCGGGGCCATCAATTCCGGACTTTGCATTATTCACTGTTTGCTTACCCCCGTGCTGGTCGTCTGGCTGGGCCACCAGGCCGAACACGCGCTCGAATGGCTTTTTCTGGGCATTAGCCTGGTGGCCGTGTTCTTCACGGCCCGTCATACGGCCATTCCTGCTTTGCGCGCGGGGTTGTGGGTTGCCTTTGTAGTGTTCGCCGCGAGCATCCTGCTCGGGCACGACTGGCCTCCGGCCGAATACTTGGCCTACGGGGCCTCGGGGGTACTGGTAGTCTTGCACCTGATCAACCTCTACCACTGCCGCGCCGCGCGCCACTGCGCCCTACCGGCCCAGCGCCGCCAAACCGAGCAGGCCTAGGGCTACCGTGCCCGCCACGTGAATTTCTCCCTCAACAATTAGTTTACGCAGCCCTTCGGGACGGACGTGCAGTACCTCAATGTCCTCGGTTGGATCGAGGTCTTGGGCGCCTGCCGGATAGACGCCTCGCGCCAAAAAAGCGTGGATGGTATTGGTGTCCTTGGTCGGATTGTCGTGCCAGGTGCCCAGCCGTTCCATCTCCGGGGCCGCATAGCCCGTTTCTTCGCGCAATTCGCGGCGGGCAGCGACTTCGGCCGTTTCGCGGGCCGGATCGAAGGTGCCGCCCGGCAACTCGGTCAGGATGCGCTGCGCGCCGTGCTTGTACTGGCGCACCAGCACCACCTCGCCCTCGGTGGTGAGCGGAAATACCAACACCACTTCGGCCCGGACGCTGACGAAGTAGTCGTCCACGGTACGGCCGTCGGGCAGGGCGGCCCAATCGCGGCGCAGGGTGTACCAGGGGTGATCAAACACCGTTTCGGAGCGCAGTAACTGCCAAGGCTGGAGGCGCGTGGGGGGTAGCATGCGGCAAAATTACGACGTGCCCGGCAATCAGGACTCGTGCGAGGTACTTTGCCAGTAAGCCAGGTTCATGCGCGAAATGTTCCGGATCGAGATGCCCTGCGGGCAGACTGCCTCGCAGGCGGCCGTAAACGAGCAGGCCCCGAAGCCTTCGGCGTCCATTTGCGCCACCATTTGCTGGGCGCGGGCGGCGGCTTCGGGCTGTCCCTGGGGCAGCATGGCCAGGTGGCTGATCTTGGCGCCCGTAAACAGGGCCGCACTGGCGTTTTTGCACACAGCCACGCAGGCCCCGCACCCGATGCAGGCCGCCGCGTCGAAGGCGTCTTCGGCTTGCTGGTGGCCAATCAGGATGCTATTGGCTTCGGGGGCCTGCCCGGTGCTGACGCCAATGTATCCCCCGGCGGCGATGATGCGGTCGAGGGCCGAGCGATCTACGCTCAGGTCTTTGCGCACCGGAAAGGCCCCCGCCCGGAAGGGTTCGAGGTGGAGCGTTTGCCCATCGCGGAAGCTGCGCAGGTGCGTCTGGCAAGTGGTAGTGCCCCGGTTGGGGCTGTGTACGTCCCCGTTGATGACGATCCCGCACTGGCCGCAGATGCCTTCGCGGCAATCCGACTCGAAGGCGATGGGGTCTTCGCGCTCGCGCAGCAGGCGCTCGTTGAGGTGGTCGAGCATTTCGGGCACCGACATGTGCGCGTCCAGGTCCGTGAGGGTATAGGTACGAAACTGGCCCGGAGCCGTGGCGTGGGCTTGTCGCCAGATGTGCAAGGTGAGCTTCATGGGTTAGCGGGGTTGGGAATTGGATGCGGGCGAGGTAAAGTTGTGCGTGTGTTCAGACGTTTTCAGACGTGTTCAGACGTATCCAAACGCGATGAATCGCGTCTCTACGGTTTCAGACGCGAT
>DAIRSZ010000117.1:4865-6568 GCA_036804165.1 Catalimonadaceae bacterium
CAAACGCGATGAATCGCGTCTCTACGGTTTCAGACGCGATAAATCGCGTCTCTACTTGTAGCTGCGTTCGCTGACGGCCACCCGTTCGAAGTGCAGGGGTTCTTTGTGCAGATGAAATTGGCCGGGGGCAGTGCTTTCCCAGGCCGATACGTACTGGAAGTCGTCGTCGCGGCGGAGGGCTTCGCCTTGGGCAGTTTGGTGCTCTTCACGAAAGTGCGCCCCGCACGACTCCTCGCGCTGACGGGCATCTTCAACAATGAGCAGCCCCAATTCGAGGTAGTCTTCCACCCGGGCGGCCTTCTCCAGTTCGGCATTGCGGCCCGCGTCGTGGGCAGGTACTATCAGGTCACGGTAGAAAGCCTCGCGCAGGGCGCGGATTTCGGCTTCGGCAGCATCAAGTTGGTCGGCCCGGCGGGCCAGGCCGCATTTTTGGTAAAGGATGCGCCCCAGTGCTCGGTGAAAATCGTCGGACGAGCGTTGACCCTGGATAGCCATCAGCCGTTCGAGTCGCTGGCCCACGGCGGTGACTTCGGGCGTATCGGGCCGCACCGCGCCGTTGTCCGTCGGGCGTGGCGATTGCCCAGCCAGATAGTTCATCACCGTATGCGGGGCGACAAAATAGCCGTCCACACAGGCTTGCAGCAGCGAATTGGCCCCCAAGCGGTTGGCCCCGTGGTCAGCGAAGTTGGCCTCGCCCAACACAAACAGGCCCGGCAGGTTGCTCATCAGTTCGTAGTCCACCCAGAGACCGCCCATCGAGAAGTGTGCCGACGGCGAAATCATCATCGGCTGCTGGTAGGCATCCATGCCCGTAATTTTCTGGTACATCCCAAACAGGTTGCCGTATTTTTTTTCGAGCATCGCCCGGCCGTCGCGGGCCAGGGCGTCTCGGAAGTCCAGATAGACGGCATTGCGCAGTGGGCCCACGCCGTGCCCCGCGTCAATGCGCTCTTTGGCCGCCCGCGACGAAATGTCGCGCGGGGCCAGGTTGCCAAAAGAAGGATATTTGCGCTCCAGGTAATAGTCGCGTTCGGCTTCGGGAATCTGGTCGGGCGGCCGGGTATCGTGCGGGCGGGCAGGCACCCAGATGCGCCCGTCGTTGCGTAGCGACTCCGACATGAGGGTCAGCTTCGACTGGTAGTCGCCGAGTTGGGGCAGCGAGGTGGGGTGAAACTGCGTCCAACTGGGGGCAGCAAAGAAGGCACCCCGGCGGTGGGCCCGCCAGATGGCCGTGGCGTTGCAGTTGATGGCCAGTGTGGAGAGGTAGTAGATTTTGCCGTAGCCGCCCGTGGCCAGCACCACGGCGTCGGCGTAGTGGCTCTGCAACTGGCCCGTGTCGAGGCAGCGGCTGACGATGCCCACGGCCCGGCCTTCGCGGACGAGCAGGTCCATCATTTCGTGGCGGGTGTGCAGCGCGAGCAGCCCGACCTGCGTCTGGCGCATGAGGGCCTGGTAGGCGCCTTGCAGCAGTTGCTGGCCCGTTTGCCCGCGGGCGTAAAACGTCCGGCTGACCTGCACCCCGCCGAACGAGCGGTTGCTGAGGTAGCCGCTGTATTCGCGGGCGAAGGGCACGCCCTGCGCCACGGCCTGGTCAATGAGGGCCTGCGAGCACTCGGCCAGGCGATAGACGTTGGCTTCGCGGGCGCGGAAGTCGCCGCCCTTCACCGTGTCGTAGAACATGCGCCAGGTGCTGTCGCCGTCGT
>DAIRSZ010000118.1:0-6527 GCA_036804165.1 Catalimonadaceae bacterium
GTTTCGCGTTGTTCGAATACTTCAATGACGTCGCTTTCGCGAATGTCGTTGTACTTCTCGATGGCAATGCCGCATTCGTAGCCCGAGCGTACTTCAGCCACATCTTCCTTGAAACGACGCAACGTACCGACTTTGCCCGTGTACACGACGATGCCGTCGCGCACCAACCGGATGGTGCTGTTGCGCTTGATTGTCCCTTCGGTCACGTAGCAACCGGCCACGGTGCCCACTTTGGTGATCTTGAACACTTCGCGCACGTCCACACTGCCCGTAATGACCTCTTCCACCTTAGGCGACAACATGCCTTCCATGGCGTCCTTGAGGTCGTTGATGGCGTCGTAGATGATCGAATAGAGGCGAATCTCGATTTCTTCCTGCTCGGCCAACTTGCGGGCATTGGGCGAAGGCCGCACCTGAAAGCCGATGATCACGGCGTCGGAGGCCGAGGCCAGCAGCACGTCCGACTCCGACACCTGGCCAACGGCCTTGTGGATGATATTGACCTGTACTTCTTCGGTGGACAGCTTGAGCAGCGAGTCAGAAAGGGCTTCGATCGAGCCGTCCACGTCGCCTTTCAGGATGACGTTGAGCTCTTTGAACGTCCCGATGGCCAGGCGGCGGCCGATTTCGTCGAGCGTGATGTGCTTGCGTGTGCGGATGGTTTGCTCGCGCATGATCTGCTCGCGGCGCGTGGCGATATCGCGGGCTTCGCGCTCACTTTCCATCACCCGCACCACGTCACCCGCCTGAGGAGCACCATTGAGGCCCAACACCTGCACGGGCTTGGAAGGACCTGCCTTTTTGATGCGCGCACCGGTGTCGTCGGTCATGGCCCGTACCCGGCCGTAGTGAGCACCTGCCAGCACCACGTCGCCGACGTTGAGCGTGCCCGATTGGATCAGGATGGTCGTGGTATAACCACGACCTTTGTCGAGCGTCGCTTCCACCACGGTACCGATTGCGCGCTTGGTCGGATTGGCCTTCAGGTCGAGCATTTCGGCTTCGAGCAGCACTTTTTCGAGCAACTCGGGAATACCCTGTCCCGTTTTGGCCGACACTTCCTGGCTCTGGTATTTGCCACCCCATTCTTCAACAAGGATGTTGATGTTGGCCAACTCTCCCCGCACCTTTTCGGGGTCGGCTCCGGGCTTGTCCACCTTGTTGAGCGCAATAATGATGGGTACGCCCGCTACTTGGGCGTGGTTGATAGCTTCTTTGGTTTGGGGCATCACGCTGTCGTCGGCCGCCACCACAATAATGGCCACGTCGGTCACTTTGGCGCCACGGGCCCGCATGGCCGTGAAGGCCTCGTGACCGGGCGTATCGAGGAACGTAATCGGCTTTTCGCCCCGCGTCATCACGTCGTAGGCACCGATGTGCTGGGTGATGCCGCCTGCCTCCTGGGCGGTGACTTTGGTGCTGCGAATGTAGTCGAGCAACGAGGTTTTGCCGTGATCTACGTGGCCCATAATGGTGACAATGGGCGCGCGGGACACGAGCGTATCCGGGTCGTCCTCTTCGACAAGTACGGTTTCTTCTTCTTCTTTCTGAAATTCTACTTCGAAGCCAAACTCATCGGCAATGATCGTGATGGCTTCGGCATCGAGGCGCTGGTTGATCGAGACGAACATCCCCAACGACAAGCAGGTAGAGATCACCTGATTGACTGACACCCCCATGAGCGAAGCTAAGTCGTTGGCCGAGATAAACTCGGTCACTTTCAGCAGCTTGGCGTCTTGTTGTTCTTGCAAGATGCGTTCTTCGCGGGCATCGGCGGCGGCCGAGCGGCGGTCGCGGCGATAGCGCGAGCGGGCGTTCCCTTTGCCTCCGCTCAGGCGGGCCAGCGTCGCCTTAATCTGCTCCTGAATTTCTTTGTCGGTAGGTTCTTCCTTGGCACCGCGCACGGGCTTCTTGGCACCCCTGGTAACGGGACCTCGGCTATTGTCGCGCCTGCTAGCATCTTCGGGCACGGCCGTACGGCCCGCCGTTTTGTTGGTTTGCACGCGCTTGCGCTTGCGTTTTTTGTCGCCCGCAGCACCCACTCCGCGCTTTTTCTCTTCGGGCAGCTCAATTTTGCCCAGCACCGTGAGTCCCTTGAGCTGATCGGCCTTGGAAGTGATCACCTCTGGCTCGGCGGGTTTCTCAACAGGGGGCGGACTGGTGGCCTCTTGAGTACGGACTGCGGCCGTGACCGCGGGTTTGGACAGGGTCGCAGCCGGACGGGCCACGGGAGCCGCCGGGCGCTCGGGTGCCCGCGTGCCTGGGCGCTCCCCACGACGATTGGCCTCTATGGGGGCCGGACGCACCGGGCCGCCTCCGCGGCGATCGGGCTGACCACCACGGGGGCTGCCGCCTCCGCGACGGGTGCCTGCCGACCCTGGGGGTGGCAATTCTATTTTGCCGAGGATCTTTAGGCCGTCGGGACGGGCGGCCACCGGAGGCTTCGGGGCCGGAGCAGCCGGTTCGGCAGCGGGCTTTGTGGCTTCGGCAGGCTTTCCGGCCGTGGGGGCCGCGTCCGTAGGGGCCGATGCATCGGCTTTTGGGGGTTGCGCCGGGGCCGCAGGCCTTGCCTCGGCAGCGGGTTTTGCCGCTTCGGCAGGCTTTGCTCCCGCAGCGGGTTTTGCCACATCGGCAGGCTTTGCCTCGGCGGCGGGTGCTGCTTGGGGCGCGGGTGCCTGCGCTTCGGCCGCCTTTTCTTGGGGTGCGGGGTTTGGCGCTGGCTTGGGTTTGGCGGGTTCGTCGTAGCGAGTGCCCCGAATGATCACTTTTTCTTCTTCCGTAGCAGAACGGTCCGTGACGGGGGGGGCAGGCTCGTTAAATTCGCCTTCGTTGCCCCGGCTCACGCCGATCATAATGCTGGAGGCTTCCTCCTTATCCAGCGCAGACGATTCAAACTCGCGCGCCAGCAGGCGGAACTGCTCCATGGTCACTTTCGAGTTTGGATTGGACTCAACACTAAAACCTTGGGCCGACAGAAAGCTCGTAATAGTAGGCATCCCTACGTTTAGCTTTCTGGCCACCTGGCTGAGTCGCATCGTCTTGGTTTCTGACATACTCAAATATTCTCCCTTCGTTTTTGGCCGATCCCCGTGTGGGCCTTTGATCCAACCGCTTGCGGCAATGAAATGGCTACAAAAGTACGGCTATGTTTCTACTGCTCAAATTCTTGATTAAAAATATTGAAGATGTCGTCAATCGTTTCTTCTTCCAGATCCGTACGACGAACCAAATCTTCTTTCGAGACGGCCAACACACTTCGGGCCGTATCCAGCCCGATGCGCTTGAGTTCGTCAATGATCCACTGCTCGATTTCGTCGTCGAACTCCTCCAGCGGCACGTCGTCCTCGTTGTACACCTCTTCGGTTTCGCGGAAAACGTCAATTTCCATCTCGATGAGCCGACTGGCCAGCTTGATGTTTTGCCCACCGCGCCCAATGGCCAGCGATACCTGGTCGGGCTTGAGGTACACCGACACGCGCTTGCCTTCTTTGTCCACCTTGAGGCTGCTGATCTTGGCTGGGCTTAGGGCCCGGGCGATGTACAGCTCCAGGTTTTCGGTATAATTGATCACATCAATGTTTTCGTTCTCCAATTCGCGCACGATGCTGTGGATACGCGACCCTTTCATGCCCACGCAGGCCCCTACGGGATCTACGCGGTCGTCGAACGACTCCACAGCCACCTTGGCCCGCTCGCCGGGCTCGCGCACAATTTTGCGGAGCGAAATGAGTCCGTCGTACACCTCGGGCACTTCGTTTTCAAAGAGTCGCTCCAGAAAGATGGGCGACGTACGGGATAGTACGATGCGGGGGTTGCCATTGTTCATTTCGACGCGGTGCACGATGGCCCGCACTGTATCGCCTTTCCGGAAACGGTCTTTGGGTATTTGCTCACCACGCGGCAAGGCCAGCTCGTTGCCCTCGTTGTCGAGCATGAGCACTTCGCGCGAAAGCACCTGGTTGACCTCGATGGTGATAATCTCGCCGATGAGGTCTTTGTATTTTTGGTAGAGAATGTCTTTCTCCAGGTCTTTGACGCGCTGGATCAGGGTTTGGCGAGCCGTCTGCACCACGCGGCGACCAAAGTCTTCGAGCTGCACATTTTCGGAAAGCTCTTCACCCAGCTCGAAGTCGGGTTCGATCTGCTGCGCTTCGGCCAGGCGAACTTGCAGCATCTCGTCAAATTCTTCGTCGTCGTCGGCAACGATCTCGCGGAAGCGAAAAATCTCCAGGTCGCCTTTGTCCACATTGATGACTACGTCGAAATTCTCGTCGGTACCGTATTTTTTCCGGATAATGGCCCGGAACACATCTTCGAGGATGCGGATCGTGGTGGGGCGGTCAATGTTCTTGAGCCGCGCAAACTCCGCAAAAGCTTCGATTAATTCTTTGCTGTTCATAGGATTACAGAATACAACACACTTTTATAAATAAAATTCGGGGCAGGTGTGCCCCACTCCCTATCGAAACGAAACCAAGACGCGTGCCTGGGCGATGTCGGCCAGGGCCACCTGCCGGACTACGGGCTTGGCCTTGCGGCTGGCCCCGCTGGTCAGGGTAATGATGGCTTCGTCGGTAGCTTCGAGCCGCCCTGTCAGCTCGGCCCCGTCGCGGAGTGATAGCTGCAAGGTACGCCCTATATTTTTGCGAAACTGTCGCAGCGTAGTGAGCGGATAGTCCACGCCGGGCGAAGACACTTCCAATCGGTACGAATCGAGCAGGCCCGATTCCTCCAATCGCACGGACAGGCAACGGCTCAGAGCCGCGCAGTCTTCGATGGTGATGCCCGCGTCGCCGTCGGCCAGCACCACCACTTTGGGCTGTCGGGCGTCGCCCTGCACCCGCACCTCCACCAGAAAATGCGCCGGGTTTTGCAGGCAGGCAACGGCCATCTGTTCTATCTGCGTCTGCAACATATTGTTCTTATAGGGGGTGAAATAACGCAAAGAGGGGACTTATTTGTCCCCTCTCGTTAGATTCAGTACGGCAAAATTACACAATTTTGCCGTACGAACAAGCCTCTCGACATTCATCCAATTCCTTTTTCTGTGCGCACTTTCTTTCGAATGATCACGCTGCTGGCGGCGGGCCTCACAACCGTTGCTTACGCGGCCGTGCTGGTGCCGCCTGCTCAGTGGTGGCCAGCGGCTTTTGTGTCACTCACTATTCCTTTCTGGCTCGTTGTGCACGTCGGGTTGCTGCTTTGGGGACTGCGCCTCCGCACGGCATGGGCCGTGGTGCCGCTGATGTGGCTGGCGATGGGTTGGCGATTTTGGCAGGCTACTTTTGGTTTGGGTGGTGGCGAGCCGGGCACGCCCGATTTCTCAGTACTTTCCTACAACGTCCACGTGTTCAGTCTTTACGAATACCCACGTGGCGAGCGTCCGCTGTCGGTACACCAGATGGTGCAATGGTTGGCCGACCATCCGGCCGACGTGCTTTGCCTGCAAGAGGTCTATTGCGAAGCCTCGGGTGGCTTCGATCCGCTCGGTACGCTGCAGAAGGCGGGCTGGCACGCTTACTTCGCCCCTTGGTCGGTCGACAAGGCGGGCCACTCGTTTGGCATGGCTATCCTGAGCCGCCACCCGTTGGAGGCGCAAGGCGTACTAGCCACCAGCGAACATCAAAACAACCAGGTAATTTTTGCCGATGTGCAGATGCCTAGCGGCACATTGCGCATCTATAATGTGCACTTGCAATCGCTAAGCCTGGGTGCCGACGAGCGGCGCCTCGGCTTGGGCAGCGACACAGCCCGGCAGGTATCGCGGCGCGTGGCGCAGAAAATGCGCCTCAGCTACCAGCAACGGAGCCACCAACTGGCGCAACTAGAAGCCGATCTGGGGCAGTGTCCGCATCCTTCGCTGGTCTGCGGCGACCTCAACGACCTACCTTATAGCTATGCCTACTACCGCCTGAGCCGCTACATGCGCAACGCCTTCGAGGCAGCGGGCTGGGGCCTGGGCTTCACTTACCGGGGGAGCCTGCCTTTTCTGCGCATTGACCACCAGTTTGCCGATCCCGAACTGATCATCCACGATTTCAGCACTTTGCGCTCGGTGAAGCAGTCGGATCACTACCCAATTTTGGGGAAATACTCGTTTGCCAGAGTGCGTCCGGCACGCTGAGGCTAGCGTTGTACGGCGGCGCGGGCCTGCTGGGCTTTTTCTTTGGGCAGTATGCCGTCGAGGCGCACATCTTGAAAATCGCCCCGGAGCACTTTGAGCGCGTATTTCTCTTCTTCGATCTCCTGACGGGTGCGCAGGTTGAGGGCGCGCAGCACGGGCATCAGGGGGCTGGTTCCTTGCAGGGCCCGCTGAGCGAGCAGGGCCATCAGGGCCGTGGGCAGCAAAAGCCAGCGGCGACCTCCAAACACCCCCAGCAACAGCCCCGAAAGGGTCAGCGACGAGGTATTGACGGCCAGGATGCGGTCAATGTCCCATTCGAGGTCTAGCTCGGCGATGCGGCTCGTGAGCGTGTCGCGGTCGGCATCGGCGTAGATTTCGAGGGTGCGCTGAATCTGCTCGCTGA
>DAIRSZ010000119.1:0-6486 GCA_036804165.1 Catalimonadaceae bacterium
AGCAGGGCCTCAGCCGCGAGATCATCGAGTTGCGCAGCATCGAGGCCTTCCGCGAGTTGGCCGAATCGCCCAACGCGAAGATCATCATCACCGACGGCAAAACGCCCTACCTGATCAACACGGAGAAGCCCTAGGGCTATCGCGGCACGTCCCGACTGTTCGTTAATCATAAAAAAAGCCAGCTACCACGCGTAGCTGGCTTTTTTTTTGGGCCTAGGGGCGCGGTTGGCTGCGTGCTGGCTACTTTTCTGGGCGCGCTCGGCGAGGCTCCGTGCGCTGCTGGCGTTTTTCCTGCCGTTCGGCCTTCAGGCTTTCGTAGCGATTTAGTTGCTCCTCGTCGAGCACCTGCCGCAGGGCCTGGTCGCGTTCGGTCTCGACGGCCGCCATCTGGGCACGCGTTTCGGCCCGTTCGGCAGTGCGGGCTGCGCGTTGCTGGTCGTGCGTCTGGGCGGCCTGCAGGTTGATTTGATAGACTCGCTCGGCCTGCTCGGGTGTGAGGTTCAGATCGGTACGGAGCTTCTCGGTCATTTTGCGGGCACGTTCTTCGGCTGGCGGGGGAGTGCGATCGGGGTTGGCAGCGGGCCTCCGGACTGGCTGCGCGTAGGCAGAAAGGGCTATCAAGCCCCAAAGTCCTAGCAATAAGCAGATTCTTTTCATCATGTATAAATGTTGATTTGCGTCTTAGACACCAGCGCGGGCGATAAGTTTAATCGGGCGGGCGGGCCAAAGCAGCATCTGGGCGCCGGACTTTCAAATCGGGGGCGAAAATGATAGTTTTGACCGGGCAGAGCGTCCCACGTCGAAGCGTTTATATGTCATTATGATGAGTAGGTATATGAAAAAAGTTGGGGTTTTTACGTCCGGAGGCGATGCGCCCGGCATGAACGCGTGCATCCGGGCCGTGGTGCGCGGTGCGGTCTATCACGGCATCGAGGTGTTTGGCATCAAGCGGGGCTACAACGGCATGATCCACGGGGACATCTTTCCGATGACTTCTTTTTCGGTGAGTAACATCGTCCAGCACGGCGGCACCATCCTCAAGTCGGCCCGCAGCGAAGAGTTTCGTACCGAGGCGGGACGGCGAAAAGCCTACGACACCCTCCAGCGCTTTGGCATCGAAGGGCTGGTGGCCATTGGCGGCGACGGCACCTTTGCCGGGGCCCAGATTTTCCACAAAGAGTTTGGCATCCCGACCGTGGGGGCGCCCGGCACCATTGACAATGACCTCTACGGTACCGACTATACTATCGGCTTCGACACGGCCATCAACACGGCCCTCGACGCCGTGGACAAGATCCGGGATACGGCCGACTCGCACGACCGCATTTTCTTCATCGAAGTGATGGGGCGCGATTCGGGCTACATCGCCGTGGAGTCGGGCATTGGGGGCGGCGCCGAACTGGTGATGGTGCCCGAAACGCTCACCACCGTCTCGGACGTGATCGAGACCCTCAAGCAGGGCTGGAACCGCTCCAAAACTTCTTCGATCATCGTCGTGGCCGAGGGCGACGAAGAAGGCAACGCCACCACCCTGGCCGCCCGCGTAAAAGAGCACTTGCCCAAGAGCGACATCCGCGTCTCGATTTTGGGGCATATCCAGCGCGGGGGAGCGCCGACGGCCCGCGACCGAATTCTGGCCAGCCGCACGGGCCTGGGTGCCCTCGAAGGGTTGCTCAACGGCCTCACCAACGTGATGGCCGGGGTAGTCAACAACGAACTGACCTACACCTCTTTTCACGATTGCATCACCAAAGCCAAACCACTCAACCAGGACTTGATCCGGATGGTGAAAATACTCAGCATCTGATCCCCTGGCGGCCCGGTCTTTCGGGCACTGTTCATTTTTTGACATGACTACACCCTCCCGCTTGCGCTTCGACGTCGGCAGCGAAGTCGGCACGTTGCGCCGCCTCTTTGTGCATAGTCCCGACAAGGGCATTGGCCGCATCTTGCCCTCCAAGGCGCAAGACTGGCTCTTCGACGACATCGTACACCTGCCCACCATGCGGCAGGAATATGACCAATATCTGCTGTTGCTGCTTTACTTCCTTGACCCCGACAAGGTGCGCGGACGACTGGCCGAGCTAACGGCCCCCGGCTATGACCGGGGCTTTTTCAAGCCTGGCCACCCCGATTTTCACGCCTCCGACCGGGTGGTCGAGATCGAGCAGTTGCTCATGGACATTCTGGCCGAAGGTGCTGTGCGCGACAAGCTGGTGGCGGCCGCTTGTGCCCTCGAAAGGTGCTCCTACGCCACGCAAGAACTTCTGCTGCAACTGCCCGCTGCCCACCTGGCCCGGACGCTGATCGCCGGCTCGATGCCCGATGGCACCATGATCTGCGCGCCCATTCCCAACTTCATTTTCACCCGCGACCTGGGCGTGGTGATCAACGAACACCTGTTGCTCAACAAGCCCGCCCGGCTGGCCCGCAACCGCGAGTCCATGATCGCCAAGTTTATCCTCTACAACCACCCCCTCTTTGCCGAGTGTCGCGACCAGGTGCTGGAGATCGAGCACGACAACCATTTTTTTCTGGTGCCCGACAGCGACCGCGACGTCCGACGCCTGACCCTGGAAGGGGGCGATACGATGATGGTCAGCCCCGACCATTTGTTGCTAGGCATCAGCGAACGCACCACCGCCCTGGCCGTGAGCCAAACCATCAAGATGCTCTTTGCCCGCAATGTGGTCAGCAAGGTGACGGCCGTCACGATTCCGGCCAAGCGCGACTATATGCACATTGACACCATCTTTACGCAGGTACGCCGCGACACGTGGGTGCTGCTCGGGGCGTTGGGCCGGGCCAACACGGCCCTGGAAGCCGACCACCTCGTGGAGGTGCTCACGGGGCGCCGATCGGCCGAAGACATCCGGATTTTGCAGTTTCAGAAGGGCAAAGAAGACAGCCCGTACGAATTCGATTACCTCGAAGACCTGTTTGCCGACATCAGCGAGAACGACTTGCACTCGGGGCGGCCCACGCAGTTTATCTATGCCGGGCAGAACCAGTTTCCGTTTGGCGCCCGCGAGCAGTGGACCGACGGCTGCAACCTGCTGGCCATTCGCGAAGGCGTAGTGGTGGGCTACGACCGCAACGACCGCACGGCCGACAGCTTCCGGGCGGCGGGCTTTGCCGTGGTGCGGGTAGAAGAACTGCTGGCCCAATTTGAGCGCGGCCAGACCGACCCCGCCGCGCTGCGCGATACGCTCATCACCCTGCCGTCGGCCGAATTGTCGCGGGCGCGGGGCGGTTCGCACTGTATGAGTTTTCCGCTCTGGCGCGAGCCGCTCACCTGAGGCAAGGTAAATTTCTACGCATAGGTTAAATACCCGCCGATCCTGATAAATTGCGCCGTTCTCTGGCACGTGGCCTCCTATGCAAAGCACAAACAATATCCTAATGGTACGGCCGTTGCGTTTTCGCTTCAACGAGCAAACGGCCGATACCAACGTTTTTCAGGACGAACTGGTCCGCCGCGAAGACCCGCAAGAAGTGCAATGCCGGGCCGTAGCCGAGTTTGATTTCTTCGTTGAAGCCTTGCAGCGGCAGGGCGTCAACGTCATTGTGGTCGAAGACCTGGCCAGTCCGCTGACGCCCGACGCCGTCTTTCCCAATAACTGGGTGTCGTTTCACCTCGACGGCACCGTGTGCCTCTACCCGATGGCCGCCCCCAACCGCCGTTCCGAGCGGCGGCCCGACATCCTCGACGCCCTCCAGCAACAGCACGGCTTCGAGGTGCGGCGCGTCATTGATCTATCGGCCCACGAGCAAGAAGGGCGCTACCTCGAAAGCACGGGCAGCAAGGTGCTCGACCGCGAACACCGCCTGGCCTACGCCTGCCTTTCGCCCCGCACCGACCCGGTGGTGCTCGAAGATTTCGCCAAGCGGATGAACTACCGCCCCGTGGTGTTCGAAGCCCTGGTGGACGAGCAGCCCATCTATCACACCAACGTGATGATGGCCATCGGCAACAGCTTTGCCGTGGTGTGCCTCGAAGCCCTGCCCCGCCTGGCCGACCGCCAGCGGCTGCACGAACAACTGCTGAGCACCCGCAAGGAAGTGATCCCCATCACGGTGGCGCAGGTGCACCAGTTTGCGGGCAATATGCTGCAGGTGCTCAGTGGCGACAACCGACCCCTGCTGGTGATGTCCGAACAGGCCTTTCTGAGCCTGCGACCCGACCAAGTGGCCCGCCTCGAAAGCCACGTCGAGCTTTTTCACGTGCCGCTCTACACCATCGAGGCCCACGGCGGCGGCAGTGCCCGCTGCATGATGGCCGAAGTGTTTTTGCCTCACTGCTAAAACTGCCCTCGTTGTGCGCTGCTGTCTAACCTTGATGTTGCTGAGTTGGGCCTTGGCTTGTGGCTCACCCGCCGAGACAACGGCTGGCCGCACCGATACGGTGTCGGTCGCCACGGCGGTCAGTCCTGTGCCCGATGTGCCCGCCCCGCCTGCGGCCGCCCACGCGCCGCTCGATTTGCACGAGCCAACGGTGATCATCCTGCACCTCGATTCGCTCGAAACCGAGCACCTGCTGGCCCAGGCAGGGGGCGAAGAACTTTTTGAAGCCGCCGACGACCTGTTCTATTACGAAGGCCTCTTGTGCGAACGACTCGATGCGCTCGGCGTGCCGGTGCTTGTTACCGACCAGGATTCGGTGGCCGTGTGGGCGGCCGGGCAGGCCGCGACGCTGCTGAAAGACACGGCCGTGGCGCTGTCGTCCTACTACTACTTCGACGGGCAACACGTGCGGTCCGCCGAGCTGTGGGAGCTTTTGGAACGCTGGGAGGTGCAATAGCCGTGCGGACGGCGGCTGCTGACTAGGTGGCCCGCACCACGTAGAGGTCTTCCCGCTCGCCGGGCACCACGCGCAACACGCCGGCCAGCACCAGCAACACCAACGTGCGAGAAGCCTGCCGCACCGAGATTTGCGCTGCCGTCCGGAAGGCTTCGAGCGTGATGCCCGGGTGGTTCTGCAGGTAGCGCATCAGCACGCGCTCTTTTTCGCCGTATTCGAAGCGAAAAGGCTTGTTGGTGGTTTGCTGCCGGAGAATCTGCCGCACCTCGCGGCTGGCCTGCACGCTGCGGTCGGCCACGCGGACGTAGGCCCGCCCGGGGGCCTGGTCGGGCGAGAGTTGCACGCGGTAGGGCCGCTCGGCGCCGGGCCGAATGTGCAGGGCCAGCACCTGACGGTCGGCCCCGATGGGCACAATCTCCATCTGGTAGTCAATGGGGGGGATGCAATAGCGCTGGATGGCCGCCTCCAGCACGTAGGCCTCTTCGGCCGCACTGCGCACGCCCGGAATGGTGCGGTTGTCGTCCACGCCGACGAGCAGCAACCCGCCTTCGGCGTTGGCAAAGGCCACCACTTCTTTCATGATCTTGTCGGGAAAAGCAGCTTTGCGCTTAAATTCGGTGTGCAGGTCTTCGCCGAGGGCGACGCGCGCCCGGAGGTCTTTTAGTTGCATGGCCGGTTTCGGGCAAGGGGTGGTAGGCAAAATAACAACGAAAATGGCGGCCAGCATGACCCGACGCTACGGCGATGGTTCCTGCTGGCCACCGCGACGAGTTTCCTCAGGGTGCCAGCGAGCGGCCGTCGGTGCCGGAATGTATTGAAAATGGGTGTACGGTGCACATACGGTACAAATACGTATTACTGCAGGCATGAACCTCAGTAGTGGACAATGTGCCCCTCCAATAATGGAGGAAAGTGGTTACATTTATCTATCTGAGTGCATTCTTAAAAAAGTAGAATGCGTATGGAAAAGGCCATGCGTACGGGCGGTAAGGCTATCCTAGTACCTAAATGATCGGAGATGTATTTAGTTGGATATTCTCGGTCGAGACCCCAAAAAAGTTGGCTACGCCATGCAATATTTGAAAGAAGAACTTTACGAATGGGTGAGGTCGGAGGTGGCAGCCTTCGACTTCCTGACGACGCACGCGTCTGCTGGCTACTGGATTCAGGACATTCAGCAGCCAGACCAGATCTGGATCAGCCCCCGGTTTTGGGTGGTGTTGGGCTACGATCCGTCTGACACTGCCATCTTGCCGACCTACTGGCAAGGGTGCTTTCACGCGCAGGACGTAGCGGATTTCGGACAGATGGTGGCCTCTTTGGCAGGCGATGAGTCCCTCTTACACCACTGGCGAGCTTTCCAACAAGACGGCACTACGCGCTGGCTGGAGAGCAAAAGCGTTCGCTTTGGCGAAGGCGCCCAAGGAAAAGCATGGCTGCTGACGGGTTTTTCTGATCAAACTAAACCCCACACCCAGGTCCGCACGCCGCATCGGGCGCAGCGCCGTGAGTCCTTCATCTTCGACCACCCGCGCATTTTTGTGGTACGTACGGACTTGCAGGGGGGCTACACCTACGCCAACCGCCACTTTCGGGAAGTATTCGGACTCGATGGGGCAGCCCTGCGGGTGCAGACCAATATGTTCTCGTTACTCAGCCACGATGACGATAAATGCCGCGAAGCC
>DAIRSZ010000120.1:0-6331 GCA_036804165.1 Catalimonadaceae bacterium
CTTCGTGCCCTTTGTGGTGGGTGGGCATACAGATAGAGACCACGGGTTGGGCCTCGAGTTGGGCCAATCGCTTGAGCTGCGATGCATCAAAAGTTTCCATGCGTTGTAGTTTGTCCGTAAAAAAATGAGTACGTCGGCGACGTATCCATTTCTTTACGGAGACCTCTCCGCCGGGTTGATCAAGCCCGCAGATGCGCCAGGTATCGTCTCAGCGTTTCTTCGATCTGCTGACACACCCTCACGGCACGGACAATGTGGGCCTCTGTGGCCTCGGCGTTCGGAGCATTTAGCAGCAGCGCACTGCCTTCGTCCATGATGGCCTGCAGGGCCGCAATGTCAAGCAACTTGACGGTGGCACGCACTTCGTGGCACATCCGGCGAAACGCGTCCCGGTCTTGTCGGCGCATGACGTCGGCGCAGTCACGACCAAATCTGCCAAACATGGCGATGCTCAGTTCGGTGATGCGCACCAGAAATTCCGCGTCGTGCGTGGGGTTGCCCAAAGTCGAAAAGTGGCGAAAGTTGAGCAGAGGTGCCGCCAATTTAGGCGCGGGGCGGTAGCGGCTGATGAGGCCGTGCAGCACCTCGGGCCGGAAGGGCTTGGTCAGAAAGTCGGTCATGCCGGCGGCCATGGCCTTTTCGCGGGCGATGGGCAGGGCGGCCGCCGTCAGGGCGATGATGGCCACCCGCTGGCACCACGGCTTGGGCATTTGCCGGATGAGCCGGGCCGCTTCGTAGCCGTCCATTTTGGGCATTTGCAAGTCCATGAGAATCACGTCGTACTCGTGGGCCTGCACCAGCCTTTGGGCTTCGTGCCCGTCGAGGGCAAAGTCGGGCGCAATTTGCCAATGGTGCAGAAATTTGCCCGCCACTTGTTGGTTGATCTCGTTGTCTTCGACCACGAGGATGCGCGTACCCGCTAAGGGTGGCAGTTGTGTGAACGTGGCAGCGGGCACGCTCACCGACGTTTCGGGCCGCACGGTCAGGGCCAGGGCAAAGTCGCTCTGCACGCCCCCCTGCAAAGTGGCGCGAAAATCCAGGGTGGGTTCGCACTGGTCGAACGCCAATGCCCAGGTGCTCAGCACCTCGGAAGCCACCGGCGCCGCAGGCACTGTGGCCTGAAAACGAATCAGGCACTGCGTATCGGTCAATCCGTCGGCCAACAGGTCGAGAACGAGCGTGGGGCTGGGCTGTAGCCGCAGCAATACGCCCAGAAAAGCCACGAGCAATTCGGCTACGGCCTCGGGCTGGCCATAGAGGGTGCTGGGCAAGTCGTCGTCGAGCCGGATTTTCAGGGAAGATGCCAGCGGCTGCACATCGCGGCGCACCCGATCGGTGAAGTCGGATAAGGAAAACACCTTCGGCTCGGCCAACAGCGCCCGACAATAGTGGGCGGTCGCGGCCGACCAATGCCTGGCCACCTCATCGCAATCAAAATCCGCAGGGGGATGCAGCAAGCCAGGCCTGTGGGTTACTGAATTCTTATGGAAATCCATAATCTGAGGTCGTCTAATCAGCTTTTACAAAATAAAAGCAATATGACCAACCAAAATGAGCAGATCGGCTTTCGTTGTTACGCATCCCAACTAGGCAGCAGAACGCATCCGAACCGAAAAAGGACAACAACTAATGTACCTGCATTTCCAAAAAAAGGAAAAGAAATAGGCCAGAAACGGCTTTTTTGCCTTCAGTATGCAAGGAGGTTTAGCCGTGCCGGACGAGACAATGGCCCGGGAAGGCACGCGAAGCACGGCCGTTTGTCCCGAAAAGAAGTGCTACGCTGCATTCTATAGATAAACATTACTTGCCAAAGCGTATTACTGATAGCCTCTGGCAAGTAATTTCCCGGTGGTGCCCACGGCACAAGGCTCTGATTGTCAGAGAATAAACTGGCTCAGGTCTTTGTTCTTGATCAGTCCGCGCAGGCGCTCTTCAACCATCTGGCGCGTCACCGATATTTTGGCATTAGGCCCGATGGTGTCGGGCACGTCGAACATAAACTCGTTGAGCAGGTGGCTCATGACCGTATGCAACCGCCGAGCACCGATGTTTTCCACCTCGGCGTTGATCTGGAAGGCGATCTCAGCGATTTTTTGCAAAGCCTCGTCGGTGAAGGCCAGCTCGACTGCTTCGGAGGCCAGCAGGGCTTCGTACTGCTTGGTGAGGGCATTTCTGGGCGTTTTCAGGATTTGATAAAAATCGGCCTCCGTCAGGTTGCTCAGCTCAACCCGGATAGGAAAGCGCCCTTGCAACTCGGGGATCAGGTCGGAGGGCTTGGAGGTATGGAAGGCGCCCGCCGCCACGAACAGAATGTGGTCGGTGTTGATGAGTCCGTACTTGGTATTGACGGCACTGCCCTCCACCACGGGCAGCAGGTCGCGCTGCACGCCCTCGCGGCTCACGTCGGCCCCGCTTTGTCCGGCGTTGCCGCTGCGGGCAATCTTGTCAATCTCGTCAATGAAGATGATGCCCGTGTTGGCGGCCTTGTCGAGGGCCTCTTCTTTCACCTCGTCCATGTCAATGAGCTTGGCACTTTCTTCTTCGAGCATAATTTTGCGCGCCTCGGCAATCGTGACCCGGCGCTTCTTTTGCCGTTTGGGCAACATGCCGCTGAGCATCTCCTGCAGGTTGATCAGCGACGAGTCGTCCATGCCCATCGGCCCGCCGATCATGCCGATGCCGTTAGCAGTGCTTTGCTGCACTGACACCTCGATCTTGCGTTCGTCGAGCTGTCCGGCACGGAGTTTTTCGCGGAAGCGCTCGCGGGTGCGTTGGTTGAGGGCGTAGTCGTCTTGGGGGAGGGCGTTGCCGTCGTCTTCTTCCGAGAAGTTGGAAGATACGCCCTGCGGGGCCTTCACCGAGGGGATGAGCGCATCGAGCAGGAGGTCTTCGACAATTTCGGCCGCGCGGGTGGCCACCTCCTCTTTCTTGCGGGCCCGCACGAGGTTGACGGACTGCTCGACCAGGTCGCGCACCATGCTTTCGACATCGCGGCCCACGTAGCCCACTTCCGTAAACTTCGAGGCCTCCACTTTAGTGAAGGGCGCATCGGCGATTTTGGCCAGGCGGCGGGCGATCTCGGTTTTGCCTACGCCCGTGGCGCCAATCATCAGGATGTTGTTGGGCACAATTTCGCGGCGCATCTCGGGGTTGGCGTTCATGCGGCGCCAGCGGTTGCGCAGGGCAATGGCCACATTGCGCTTGGCCTCTTGCTGGCCAATAATGTACTTGTCGAGTTCGGCCACGATCTGGCGCGGCGTCAAGAAGGAGTTGTCCGAATGGTTATTCATAGTAGATGCTTACGTAAGGGCCGCAGGTGGCTTATTCCATGATGGGCAAACCTTTTACGGCTTTTTCGCGGCTGCTAAACAGGGTACGCAGGTCGCTGGTCACGGTCAGAAAACTCGTGCCCCCCACGGCGTGGTAGAACGCACGGGAAAAGGCAAACTCAAACGACTTGACGCGTACCATGCCTCCAAACGAGAAACCCGCGCCGCGTGCCCGCTCGGGAAGGCGCAATTCACGGTTTATTAAGTGATTATACCCTAACCGAAGCTGAAAGTTAGTGCTGAGCAAAAATTCTCCCCCAAACACCAGGTGGCGCAGCACCAGATCGGGAATGCTGCGCTCCTGGCGCACCTCGCGGCCGTCGGCATTGAGCACGCCGCGCCGATTGGGGTCGAGATAGACGATGTCGGGTTGCTGCAAATGGTGGGCCGTCAGCGAAAAGCGGAAAGGCATGTATTCGGGCTTGTACGACGTGCCGAGTTGGATGTGCAACGGCAGCACGGGACGGTCGCTGCCGTCGGAGTAGGTGCTGAAGACATAGCCCAGGTGCCGCACCGTCAGGCCCACGGTGAAGTCACGCTCGGGATGTACGAAGGCCGCCCCCAGGTCGGTGCTGACGGCCCAGGCGCTGTAGGACTCCAACACCGAGTTGGCCAGCCGCACCGTGGCCCCCAGCGCGTAGGGGCCTAGTTGGTGTGCGTATGAACCAGAAACCTGCATGTCGGCGGCCGTAAATTCGCCGATCACGTTGCCCAGGTCGTCGGTTTCGGGCAGGGTGCCGTAGCTGTGGTAGGCAAAATTAACGCCCCACATCCCGCTGCGTGGCCGCTCGAAGGCGTAGGCCAGGGCCGTGTGGTGGATGTCGGCGTAGTAGGGCACGTAGTTGACCGACAGGTGCCCGGCCATGTCGGCGTTGAGCAAGGCCGGGTTGGACTGAAAGCGGTTAACGTCCTGGTCGTAGAGCGAGACATTGACGCTCCCCAGTGCTGCCAGGCGGGCGTCGAGCGGGAGTTGCAGAAAGTCGAAGGCACGCTGGCCACCCACTTGGGCGTGTCCTGCCAGCGAACTCAGCAGCAGGCTGCTCAGCAGCAGTAACATTTGTTTCATAGTCGGAGCGCGTTGTCGGGTGCCTACGATCACAACGAAAGGAAGGCCCGGAGCGTACGCCCCGGGTCGTTTTGACAAAAGGCTCAGGAAGGACTGTAGCTGGCGTGGTTGGGGGTGGGGATCACAAAGTGTTGCGGCTGGCGCACGGGTTCGGGCATCAGGGCCAGTTGCAGCACCTCGTGGGCCTCTTCGACAAAGTGAATCTTGAGGTCTTGGAGGTATTCGGGTTCGATCTCGTCAATGTCTTTGCGATTTTTGGCGCAGAGAATTACCTCGCAGATGCCCGCCCGCCGGGCGGCCAGCACCTTTTCCTTGATGCCACCCACGGCCAGCACTTTGCCCCGCAGCGTGATTTCGCCCGTCATGGCCAGGCGTTCCTTGACGCCCCGCTGCGTCAGGGCCGAGGCCAGGGCCGTCAGCATCGTGATGCCCGCCGAGGGGCCATCTTTGGGCACGGCCCCCGAAGGCACGTGGATGTGGATGTCGTAGTGCTCGAAGATGCGGTAGTCAATCTGCCAGTCTTCGGCGTGGACCTTCAAGTAGGAGAGGGCCGCCAGGGCCGACTCTTTCATCACGTCGCCGAGCTGACCCGACAGCGTGAGCTTGCCTTTGCCCCGGCTGAGGGCCGCCTCGACGAACAAAATTTCGCCGCCCACCTGCGTCCAGGCCAGGCCCGTCACAACCCCCGCCACGTGGTTGGTCTGGTATTGTTCTTTGTCGAACACCTCGGCCCCCAGCACCTGCACCACCGTCTCGGGACGGATCGTTTTCTCGTAGCTTTCTTCCAGGGCGATGGACTTGGCCAGGCGGCGGATCACGGCCCCAATCTTGCGCTCCAGTTCGCGCACGCCCGACTCGCGCGTGTAGCCCTCGATGAGGCGCCCTAGGCTTTTGTCGGTAAATGTGACATCCTTGCCCTTCAGGCCGTGCGCTTTGCGTTGCTTGGGCACCAGGTGGCGCTTGGCGATCTGGAGTTTCTCTTCCATCGTGTAGCCGTTGATCTCGATGATCTCCATTCGGTCGCGCAGGGCCGGGTGAATGGCGTCGAGCGAGTTGGCCGTGGCGATAAAGAGGACTTTCGACAAGTCATACTCCACTTCCAGGTAGTTGTCGAGGAAGCTCTCGTTCTGCTCGGGGTCGAGCACTTCGAGCAGGGCCGACGACGGGTCGCCCCGAAAATCGGCGCCTACCTTGTCAATCTCGTCGAGAATAAAGACGGGGTTGTCCGACCCGGCCTTTTTGAGGTTCTGGATGATGCGGCCGGGCATGGCGCCGACGTACGTTTTGCGGTGACCGCGAATTTCGGCCTCGTCGCGCATACCGCCCAGCGAAAGGCGCATGTATTTGCGGTTGAGCGCCCGCGCAATGGAGCGGCCCAGCGAGGTTTTGCCCACGCCGGGCGGGCCGTAGAGGCACAGGATGGGGGCCTTGAGGTTCTGCTTGAGCTTGAGCACGGCCAGGTATTCGATGATGCGCTCCTTCACCTTCTGCATCCCGTAGTGGTCGGCGTCGAGCACCTTCATGGCCCGGGCCAGGTCGAAGCTGTCTTTGGTGGTGTGGCCCCAGGGCAAATCGGCCAGAAACTCTACGTAGCTCATCGAGACCGGAAACTCGGCGGCGGCCGGGTTCATCCGCAAGAGTTTGTCGAGTTCTTTGTTGAAGTGCTTGCCGACGGCTTCGGGCCATTTTTTGTCCTGGCCGCGCTTGCGCAGGGCGTCAATCTCTTGCTCCGAATTTTCAAAGCCCAACTCTTCCTGCAATACTTTTATTTGCTGCCGCAAGAAGTAGTCGCGCTGTTGCTGGTCAATGTCGGAGTGTACCTTGCTCTGAATCTCGTTCTTGAGTTCGAGCATCTGCATGTCGCGCATCAGGTGCTTCATCAGCAACTGGGCGCGCTCGGTGCCGTCGTGGGTTTCGAGCAATTTTTGCTTTTCGG
>DAIRSZ010000121.1:0-6206 GCA_036804165.1 Catalimonadaceae bacterium
TTTCAACACTACTCCCGACCGCCTCACCATCGAGCAGGCCTCGGTGCTGGTGGGCTTGCTCAAGGCCCCCACCTATTACAGCCCCGTCCGGAATCCGGAAAACAGCCAACGGCGCCGCAATACGGTGATCGAGCAGATGCGCAAGTACCGCTTCCTGAGTCAGGCGCAGGCCGACTCGCTGCGCCAGTTGCCCATGGAACTTGACTACCGCGTCGAGAACCACAACGAAGGGCTGGCCACCTATTACCGGGCCTATGTGCAAAACGCCCTCATGGCCTGGTGCCGCGAAAATGGCTACGATCTGTACGCCGACGGCCTCAAGATCTACACCACCCTCGACTCGCGGATGCAGGCTTATGCCGAAAAAGCCATGGCCGAGCACATGAAGTACCAGCAGGGGGTCTTCTTCGAACACTGGAAGGGCCGCAACCCGTGGGTGGACGAAAACCTCCGCGAGATTCCCAACTTTGTAGAGCGCGTGGCCCGCAAATCTGACCGCTACCAGTCCTACAAAGAGGCCTTCGGCAGCCAAGAAGACTCTATCCGGTACTACATGAACAAGCCCGTGCCGATGAAGGTCTTTTCTTGGAACACCCCCAACCTGGAGATAGACACGGTGCTCAGCCCGATGGATTCCATCCGGTACATGAAGCACTTTCTCCACGCTGGCATGATGTCCATGGACCCACGCACGGGCGAAGTGAAAGCCTGGGTGGGCGGTATCAACCACCGCTTTTTCAAATACGACCACGTGCGGCAGGGACGGCGCCAACCCGGTTCCACGTTCAAGGCTTTCGTGTATGCGGCCGCCATCGACAACGGCTACACACCTTGCTACGAGGTGGTGGACTTGCCCGTCACCTTCTTCATGGCCGACGGCAAAGAATACACCCCCAACAACAGCGACGGTTCGCCCACCGGCGACCGGATGACCCTCCGGCAAGGACTGGCCCGCTCGATCAACACGGTCAGCGCGGGACTGATCAAGAAGCTCAGTCCGCAGACGATTGTTTCCTACGCCCGTCGGTTGGGCATCGAGAGTCCGCTCGACCCCGTGCCTGCCCTGGCCCTGGGCGTCAGCGACGTATCGGTGTACGAGATGGTGGGAGCCTACAGCACCTTTGTTAACAACGGCACCTGGACCGAGCCATTCACCCTGAGCCGCATCGAAGACAAATATGGGCAACTGCTCAAGCAATTTAACCCCAAAAAACTGGAGGCCATTTCGAGCGAAACGGCCTTCCTGATGACGCACATGCTGATGGGCGCCACCCGCGAAAAGGGGGGCACGGCCCTGGGACTCTACCGACTGGGCAATACCCTCAACGGCAACGAAGTGGCGGCCAAAACGGGCACCACCCAGAACTACTCCGATGGCTGGTTTATGGGCATGACCAAAGACCTGGTGACGGGCGTCTGGGTAGGTGGCGACGAGCGGAGCATCCACTTCCGCAACTTCCAGTACGGCCAGGGTGCGCGGATGGCCATGCCCATATGGTCGAAATACATGGATCAGGTGTACGCCGACAAGGCACTAGGCATTACCAAGGGTCCTTTTCCGCGCCCTGCCAATCTGTCGGTCAATCTCGACTGCCAGCCCATCGAAGAGCGAGAAGAGCCCACCTCCTCCCCCAACATCTACCGACCACCCACCGATGATCTGGGGGGTATCTGATCAGAACGCCACGGTGGGGGGCACATCGCTGCCTTCGCGGCTTTGGAAGTAGCCCTTGGGCGAAAAGCCAAACGTTCCGGCTAACATGTTGTTGGGAAACCGACGAATGTAAGTGTTATACTCACCGACCGTTTCGTTGAAGCGCCGCCGCTCGACAGTGATGCGGTTTTCGGTGCCTTCGAGCTGGGCCTGCAAGTCGAGAAAATTGCGGTTAGCCTTCAGGTCGGGGTAGCTTTCGGCGACGGCCAGCAGCCGCGAGAGCGACGAAGAAAGGGCATCTTGCGCCCGCTGGTACTGCTCGATCTTTTCGGGCGTCAGGTCGTCGGCGTCCAGGTTGATGGACGTGGCCCGCGAGCGGGCTTCGATCACGCTCGTCAGGGTTTGCTGCTCGAAGTCGGCCGCGCCCTTCACCGTGTTTACGAGATTAGGGATTAGGTCGGCACGCCGCTGATAGACGTTTTCGACTTGCGCCCAACTCTGTTTGACCTGCTCGTCGAGGGTGACCATCTGGTTGTACCCGCAGGAAGAAAGCAGCCAGGGCAGCAGCAGCAGGCCCAGTCCGTTGATAAAAAGTCGCTTCATGGCAAGGAAAAGGGATATGTGGCGGCGAAAGTAATCAAAAAAGACGGGTTATTCCTGGGCAGGCGGCGGGGTGCCATCGGGTCGGCGCGGGCCGCGCCGCCGTTTCTTCTTACGGCGGGCTGGGGCATCGGGGCGGCCCTCCTGCAGGGCAGCCGTCTCGGGGCGCGATGTGCCGTTGGCAGCAACGGGCTGCGAAGTACGGGTTTTGGGTCGGTCATCGCGCCGCCCCCTGCCCGGTTGGGATCGGCTACCACCCCTTTGGCGCTCTTCGGGCCGGAAGGGTGGGCTTTCGCCGAGTCCTTCTGGCAGGGGCAGGCGGGGCAGTTCGCGCTCCATGAGTTGCTCGATCCGGAGGATACGGTGCTGTTTTTCTTCGTTGATGAACGTGATGGCCATGCCCGTCCGCTCGGCGCGGGCCGTCCGCCCAATGCGATGGATGTAGTCTTCGGGGTCTTGCGGCACGTCGTAGTTGATCACGTGGCTGATGTTGTCCACGTCAATGCCGCGCGAGAGCACGTCGGTGGCCACCAGCACCTGCACTTCGCGGTTGCGAAAGTCGCGCATCACCTTTTCGCGGTCGGCCTGCTCCAGGTCGGAGCTGACGCCCCGTACCGACAGGTTAAATTTCTCGAGCACGCGCACAATTTTGTTGACATTGCTCTTGCGCGAGGTGAACACCAGCACGCTCTGGACGCCTTCCAGGTGGGCGAACAAATGCTTGAGCAAGGCGGGCTTTTGCTCGTCGTAGGCCAGGTAGGCCACCTGCTCGATCTTCTCGGCGGGCTTGGAGATGGCGATGTTGATTTCGGCCGGATCGCGCAGGATCTGCTGGGCCAGTTGGCGCATTTTTTTGGGCATGGTAGCCGAAAAAAGCAACGTCTGGCGCTCTTTGGGCAAGGTGTTGACAATGGCCAGGATGTCGTCGAGAAAGCCCATGTCGAGCATTTTGTCGGCTTCGTCGAGGATGAGGTAGCGCAGGTTGTCGAGCGATACGTAGCCCAGTTGCATGTGGGCCAGCAAACGCCCGGGCGTGGCGACGATCAGGTCGGCCCCCCGCTCGATGGCGCCGCGCTGTTGTTCCCAGACTTCGCCGCCCGTTTTGCCGCCATAGACGGCCACGGAATTGACGCCGGCAAAGTAGCCCAGGCCGTCCACCTGCGCGTCAATTTGCTTGGCCAGTTCGCGCGTAGGGGCCAAAATCAGGCCCTGCACTTCGGGCTGTGGGCGGCGGATGATCTGCTCCATCACCGGAATGAGGTAGGCGGCCGTTTTGCCCGTACCTGTCTGGGCGCAGGCGATCAGGTCGCGGCCTTCGAGAATGGTAGGGATGGCCAACTCCTGCACGGGCGTCATGCTCGTGAAGTTCATGGCCATAATGCTCTCGTTCATCGTATCGGAGAGCGGTAGTTCGTCAAAATTCAAGGCTATTCTGTTTTATTCCTTAAAGGTACATCGAATGCGCGGGCTTCAAAAACTCAGAAGCCATCGGCGGGGCGCAAAAACTGGCGGTAGCGAAAGCCGTCGGCCTCTTTAGTGATAAATTGCCACTTGCGGCCCGGGCGGTAGGTTTTCTGGCGGTACGAACGGGCCAGCAACCCACCCCCGATCATCACCGCACTCACCACCACCACGGTAGGCCCAATGCCGCCTTGGAGGGCAAACAAGGTTACCATGCCGATACCCGCCACGGGCAGCGCCTCCCCCGTTATTACGAGCCAATAGCCATGCAGCGCACGATTGTCAACGCGCACGGCGGCAATCTCGGCGAGGGGCACGATGGCCTGGTCGGCAAATTCGAGGTAATGTTCGTGTACTTCCACGATGGGCTGTTCGTACCAAACGCGCTCGTCCACCAGCCGCAGCCGGATGTAGTCGCCGGGGCCATAGAGCTGGCGCTGGCGAGGGCGCGTGAACCCTTCTTTCTCGATGACAAACAACCGCTGCGCAAACGTCCCGCCCGTGCTGCCCAGCACCACAAAGAAGATCACGATGACACTGCGCATCCCTCCCCCTACGATTGCAGCCGACCAAAGAAGGCGACCGAGCCGCCCACCCAGGTACGATCCTTATTAAAATCCACCCCGATCATTTTGCCCTTGCTGAGCCGGGCCAGGTTCGAGACCACCCTGGGCTGCGCCTCGCCCTGGGGCCAAAGCAGCAGCAGGCGCACTTCGGCCTTGGCCAGGCCGTCGGGGGTTTCCACTACGGGCGCGTATTCAACTTTGCGCTGCAAAATGTAGTGCTCGGGATCGGGGATGGCCCGCAGTTCCTCGTGCGTAACGTCGAAACGGACGCCCAGCCCGGCAAACGAGAACAGGGGCTTGAGCACGTAGTTCTCGGGGTCGGGCGGCAGGCTGGGCAACTCCGACAAGAAATACGAGGGCGGCACGTAGGGACTGTCGAGGAAGGGCATCGTGAATTTGCTGACGCGGAAAAACCAGTTAGGATGGCCCGCCCAGGTTACGTCCACGTCGTCGGTGAGGGCAAAGCCCGGCCGAAAATCGGGGCGCCGCTCCAGTTCGTCCGCGATCACGCGGTTGTAGATGCGGCGGATCGGCACGCGTTGGCCGTTGCGGCGGTAGTAGAGCTGGCGCCCCGACTGCTCGACGGCACTCAGGCAAACGGGTACCACACCCGTCAGGGCTTGGGTACAGAGAAAATCAATGGCTGTCTTCTGCCGGAGCGGCTCAATTTCCAGCAGCACCACGTGGGCCGGGTCTTCGTCGCCGACCACGGCCGCCCGCAGGGCATCGCGGTAGGCGGCATCGTCTAGCCCCCCGAAGCGGTGGGTCACCGTGTCGGGCACGGCAAAGTGCCGTCGGTAGGCGGCGCTAAGCCATTCCTGGTAGCCAAACAGCGAGGGAAAACCCTGCAGCTCGATCAGATAGGGGTGCAGGGTACCATCGCCGTGGCGACCAACGGCGAAGTCAATGGCCAGAAATTGCGGGTGATCGTCTTCGCCGGGCACGTGCCACGCGGGCGGAATGGCCCCCGCCGTCAGGTCTTTGAAGTCGGGCCGCCGCAACACCGCCACGATGTCGGCGGCGGCGGCCAGCAGCTTGTCGCGAAAGGCATCGGGCAGAAAGATGGGCGTTTCGGCCACCCGAAACGCGACCGGGTGCTGGTGGGCCGTGTCGAGGTCTTGGCGAAAAGCCCGGTAGCGGGCTTGGGTAAAGCTGGCGTTGTAGGCGCGGCGCAGGTCAGTGATCATACGGCGAAAGCCAACATCAGAGGCCGTGGTAGGTTTCCGACACAATGTAGTCCACCACCTGACGCAGGTCGCGGGTCTGCTCGAAGACGGCCAGTTGGCGGTCGGCCCCCGTGCCGCGCTCCATCATTTTGTGGACGTACGCCACCTCGTGGCGGCTGTCGAGTTCGTCCAACACGTCGTCAATAAACTCGAGCAACTCGCCCAGCAACTCGCGCACGGGCGCTTCGGTTTGCTTGCCGAAGTCAATCATCTTGCCGTCGAGTCCGTAGCGGGCGGCCCGCCACTTGTTTTCGTTGATCAACGCCCGGCGGTAGAGCCGGAAGTTGAGGTTGCTCTTCATCAGCTTGTGCACTTTGGCAATGAGGGCCTGCATAACGGCCGCCAGGGCGATGGTTTCGTCCACCCGCATGGGCACGTCGCAGATGCGGAACTCCAGCGTATTGAAAAACGGATGGAGACGAATGTCCCACCAGATTTTTTTGCCGTTGTCAATGCAATTGGTTTTGATCAGTAGGTTGAGGTAGTTGTCGTAGTCGCTGGCGCTGGTAAAAAAATCGGGGATACCCGTGCGCGGAAACTTGTCGAAGACTTTGGTACGAAACGATTTGAAGCCCGTGTTGCGGCCTTCCCAGAAGGGCGAGTTGGTCGAGAGGGCAAACACGTGCGGCAGAAAATAGCGCACGGCGTTCATGAGCTGCACGCCCGTCTCGCGGTCGGGGATGCCCACGTGGACGTGCA
>DAIRSZ010000122.1:0-6195 GCA_036804165.1 Catalimonadaceae bacterium
CCGCGCCAATGTTGGCCCCGCCCGTCATGTAGATGCTGTCGCAGGCGATGGAGATAAGGGCACCCGCCGAAGCTGCGTTTTTGTTGATGTGTACCCAAACGGGCCGGGGATATTCCAGCAGCAGGGTACGGATTTTGTCAGCATCGTTGACGGCCCCGCCGTACGTGTCCAGGTCCACCAGCACATAGTCGGCCCGCTGACGCGTAGCTTCTTCGAGCCCCAGTTCCACGTAACGACTCGTGCGCGGGTCTATTTCGGCCCGGATACTCAGCACAAATACCCGCGTGCGCGTGTTGGTAGGCGGCTCATTTTCGGTACGGGTGGTGTCGGCATAGGCCACTGCACCAAGGCCAACCAAAAGCAGAAGCACGTACGAACATGCCCAAAAACGACTATTATTTTTCATAACCAGACAATATGCCGCGCAACGGCGCGATGTAGTAGCAAACAGGGTATAGCGAAATCGCTAAAAAATCTTTGATGGCGCGCCGCCCTTGATTTGGTGCGGTTTTATCCCGTATATCGAACCCCAAATCGGAGCGACAGTTTTGTGACTCCGCCACGCATTACGTTTTTTACCATGAATGTACGCTTTTTCGGATTGATCGTGTTGTTCTGCTTGTTGTCTCTGGTGAGGCAAGCCTGCGCACTAGCCCCCCAAGACTCGGTGGGCCTGCGCAAGCGCCAAGGCAAAATGTTTATTCTACACCAGGTAGCCCCCTCCGAAACCCTTTTCTCCATCGCCCGTCGCTACGGGGCAGCACTGGCCGAAGTGCAGGCCGCCAACCCGCGCTCGGCGCAGGTGCTCAGCATTGGCGACACCCTCGAAATTCCCGTCACGATGCTCGCACCTGCCCCGGCGCCCACTACCCCGGGAGGCGCCACCCACACCGTTGCCCCGGGCGAAACCCTCTACGCCATTTCGCGGCAGCACGGCGTCTCGATTGACCAGCTCAAAAAGCTCAACCAACTTGCCGACTACAACCTGAGCGTAGGTCAAACCCTGCGCCTCCGCGAGGCGTCACCCGCTGCCCGTCCGGAGGGCGAACCGACCGCTTCCGATGCTTCCGTAGCAAGGGCTTCTACCAGCCCAACCCCGGCACGTCCCGGCACGCACATTGTGGCGCCGGGCGAAACGCTCTTTGCCATCGCCACCCGCTACGACGTTCGCCCCCAGGATTTGCAGCGCTGGAACCAGCTATCGGGTAGTCAGATTGTGCCGGGGCAGCAACTGCTGGTGACGGCCACCGCCGCCCGGGCCGATGCGCAAACGGACACGGGTCCCGGAGGCGCGGCCGTGCCCGATCCGGGGCCTGCCTCCGGCGCGGCAGCGCAGCCCACCCAGGAAAATACTCCCGAAAAAGCCTCCGGCAAAGATGTCAACGTCCAGTACACAGGTTCGTCGAAAGTAAACCTGACCAGCTACGACCGCGTGGTCGAGAACGGACTGGCGGCAGTCATCGAGGGCGTAGCCGCTTCCAACAAGTACATCGCTCTGCACAAAACGGCACCCATTGGCACGATCCTGCAAATTCGCAACGACATGAACGACGCCAGCGTGTTTGTGAAGGTGATCGGTCGCCTGCCCGACACGGGCAACAACGACAAGGTGGTGGTGCGCATCTCCGAGAAGGCCTTCCAGCGCCTCCGTCCGGTGGACAAGCGCTTCCCCGTCGAGGTGTCCTACATTCCGTAGCACCTGCGCCCAGAACGGGGGCACGTTTCGATGCGTTAGGAGGGGCGCATGGCTGTTAATTCTTCCCTCGTAGCGACTGTTCCTCTGCAACGTCTTTTCCAGACGGGGTGGGTGCCCTTTCGTATATCGCGACTAGACGATACGTCAGCGGCAGTGGTCAGCCGGGTGAATACCCACTATGCCGCGCGTGCGCCCCAGTTGTTTGCCGACACGGCCGCCCCTACACCGCAGCGGGTGCGCCCGCTTTACGCCGCCCCTTTTCGGCCGCAAATGGGCTACGTGGCCAAGCCCGATTTGCTACCACCCGCAGGCAACACCGTGTTGTGGCTGGCCAGCCGCCCCCCGCACTGGTCGGCTTTGGTGGTGAGCGCGCCGCCCGTGGCCATGCCCGGCGTGACGGCCCGCGCCATTGCGCTCTGCGATGCCGACGAGCAGCCCGTGGGTCTCCGCCCCGAGGCGGTGGCCTACTTGCAGGCGCACTACCGTTTTGCCGACCGCCACCAGCAGTACGTGGGCCAGCTCGGGCAGCACCTCGGCCAACTCTTCGACTTCGAGGCGCTGGCCGACATTCGGGTAGGACCCGTGCTGGCCGCCGACTTGCGCACGCTGGCCGCGTGGGCCGAGCGGCCCGAACGACAGGGCCTGTACCAGGGGCTGAAAAATCCTACGCCAACCGTATGGCGCTCCCTGCGGGCCGTAGGAGAGGCCCTGCGCACGGCGCAGCGGAGTTTTGCCCGCCACCCACCCCCAGATGGCGAAAGCCAGGCCCTGCTGACCAATTATTTTGCTTCCGCCGAAAATGCGTATGCCCACCTGGCGGCATTTCTGGATCAGCCCGACCACCACCAGCCCCCGCAAGACATTACGCCCCGGGACGTGGTGGCGTATGCGTACGCGGCCTTGTATGCCCCATCGCACACGGCGGCCTACGCTGCCGCCCTGGCCCGGCGGCAGTGGCCCGCCTTACCGCTGTTCGACGATTTTTGGGCCTGGGCCGAAGTAGGTCACGCCCTCTACGACCTGCACCTGCACGGACCGCGTGCGTGGCGCGGAGCCATCGCCCCGGGGGCCACGCATTACTGGCTAGGGCGCTCGCCCGAAGCCTGGTACGGCCTGCCTCAGCCGCAAGATGCTCCCGAGGTGCATCGGCAATACGCCCGCTGCCAGCACATTGGCCAGCAGACCCACCGCCTGCTGCGGCGGCTGATCGGCTGAAGGCAGGGGACAAAAAAAGCCATCGGTCAGCGACCGACGGCTTTTTGGTATGAAACAAACTTCGCTTTATCGTATGATCTTCATCTCTACCCGGCGGTTGCGCTGGCGACCTTCGGCCGTGGTGTTGGTATCTACCGGACGGCTGGCGCCGTAGCCTTCAGTCAGGATACGCGTAGCTCCCACGCCCCGGCTGCCCAGGTATTGCTTGACGGCCTGGGCCCGGTCCTGGCTCAGCTTGAGGTTCGACGCCTCGGAACCTACATTGTCGGTGTGTCCGTCGAGGCGCAGGCGGTAGCTCGACTGCTTGCGCAACAGGTTGGCCAGCTCGATCAGCATGCCCTTCGACTCGTCGCGGATGACGGCTTTTCCGGTTTCGAACTCCAGGTTCTCGAAGGCTTCGCGGACAATGTCGGCCTCTTCGGCCGTCAGCTCGACCAACTCTTCGGTGGCGGGTGGCGCAGGCACCAGCGGACAGCCTTTGTTTTCGGGCGTGCCATAGACGAAGGGGCAGTCGTCCTGGTGGTCGGGTACGCCGTCGAAGTCGGCGTCGGGGCAGCCTTCGAACTTGGCTACGCCGCGTTTGGTGGGGCAGGCATCAAGGTGGTCGTCAATGCCGTCGCCGTCCGAGTCGGGGCAACCCGAAGTTTTGCCCTTGGCGGCCACGGTGGGGCAGCCGTCGAGGTGGTCGGGCACGCCGTCGCTGTCTGAGTCGGGGCAGCCTTCGAACTTGGCTGGGCCAGCCGCATCGGGGCAGCGGTCGAGGTGGTCGGGTACGCCGTCGCCATCACGATCGGGGCAACCCTTCGATTTTTCGGTGCCGGGCTGGTCGGGGCACTCGTCTTCGTGGTCGGGTACGCCGTCGCCGTCAGTATCGGGGCAGCCGTAGGCCGATCGGAGGCCCGCTACGGTGGGGCAGCGGTCTTTGGGGTCAATTACGCCGTCGCCGTCGGTGTCGGGGCAGCCGTTATGCTCGGGCGGCCCGGCCAGGTGGGGGCAGGCATCCTTCGAATTGACAATGCCGTCGCCGTCGGTGTCGGGGCAGCCGCCCGTTTCCCAGGTGCCCGACTCTTCGGGGCACTGGTCGAGGCGGTTGGAGACGCCATCGCCGTCGCGGTCGCGCTTCTTGAACTTACCAATGGGGATGGCCGCGCCGAAATAGATGTCGGCACCGCTGCCGCGCGTAGCACCTACCAGGCCGCCGATGTTGTCGGAACCCACAAACACGGGCCCGAGGCGCAGCATCGTGCCGAAGTTGAAATTGAAAAAATCTTCGGTGAGGGCCATCGGGATGCTCAGTTCAAACCACTTGAACTCGACCCGGGGCGCGACGGCGACGAAAGCGTTGCGGCGCATACCCACGTGCTGGCGACCGCGCAGGTCTTGCATCCAAGTGGCGTTGAGGTAGAAATGCGGCGCCAGCAGGTAGTCGAACTGGAGGTGCAAGGCCGTGGGCAGCCCCGTCCGGAAAGTTGTTTGCTCGTCGCTGACGGTGGTCAGTTGCTCGGCCGTGCGGCGCAGGTCGGCCGGGTTTTGGACGGACAGCGTGTCGAGGGCGTGGAGGGCCAGGTTTTGGGCGCTCAGGCGGTAGGCGCGGGTGCTGGGTGCGTCGTAGCGCAGGCTGCCCACGTCGAGCAGGGCGGCGCTAGCTTTGAAGAGGTATTTGTTCTGTCGGTCTTCGATGCGCTCTTTGCCGTCCATCTTGTACTTGAACTCCTCGAAGTCAGGCCGAAACTCGTACACCACGCCCAAGTCGGCTCCCCAACCTGTCCCGACGGGGTTGGCCGGAAAGAAATTGCCCAGCCCCAGGCCTTCGTTGGACAGCTCGCCGGCATAGCCCACGTCGAGGGTCATTTCGCGGATCAGCAGCGAGTCGGAACCGGGTACGTCGTAGCTGAACCGCTGGCTGTTGACGTAGCCCGCCCGCAGGCCGCGTACGGACTTGAACGACACGCCCGTCTTGAGAAAGTGCATGCCCTCGTCCATCACCACCCGGCCGTAGGTAACGGCCGTTTCGGCGTAGGCGTGGGCCTGGATGCGGAAGCCGTCGTCGTCGGCCTTGGGCAGGTCATAGAGGTTGTCGTCGCGAAAGCGGTAGCGCAGCGACTGGGCCAGGTCTTCGCTCAGGAAGTTTACCTGGAAGGCGTCGCGCACGCGCGTCGAGAGGCCGATGCTGTTCCAGCGATCCCACGAAAAAAGCACGGCCGGGCCGTGATAGACCGCCCCGACGTGGAGCATCTTGACGCGCTGGTTGAGCTTTTCGATCAGCATCTCCTGGTTGAGGTCGAGGCTGCCGAAGTTGCCGTAGTGCTTTTCGGGCGTCTGGCGACGCAGGACCCGCAGCAGTGCCAGTTGGTTGTCGTATTGCAAGTAGTTGTTGCCCGCATTGAACCCTGCAGCCCCCAGGTTTATATAAACCATGTGTCGGGAATCGGCTGCATTGGCCGGATTGGCGTACAAGCCGTTGGTACCAGCAAAGTTACTGTTCATCAGGCCAATCATAGATTGCCCCTTGGTTTCGTAGCTAATGCCGCTCCACAGCCCCCACAGAAGCAAAGCGTATAATTTTTTCATTGATTTTAATATAAAAAATTAGCTTTATCGCTGATATTTCACAACTGATTGACTTCACAATCTTAGTGAACCTTGAATTTATAAAGGCTAGGTAACAGGCTAATTCCTTACGTATCTGATGGTTGTGTGAAAAAGCGTGGTGAAAGTGGTGTTTTAAAAAAACATGAAACCATGCGGCTGGCGCAATTTTCGCCCAAGCCTGGGCTGCTTGCCCGCCGACAGAAAGCGAAAACGTGGGGTTGGCCCCTAACTTCCCGGGGGGGCAATCGAACTTAGCCCGGCGCGTTTTACTTACCTATCCAGTCCATTTCTGGCTCGCTAACTGAATCTGAACGAAGAGCGTATGCAGCGATTTTTTTCTTTCCTCATTGCCTGGGTCGTCCTGGGTCTGCACCTTGCCTGGGCCACTCACTTGCTGATCCCGATGGATGAGACGCAGAAAAATCACCTCAAAGCCTACGGGATTGCCTACTGGGTGCTCGACCGCGAAGTGCCCATTGACTGGCTGCTCAACTACCGGGGTGGCAGTTTTATGATGACCCACGCGCAGGCCCTCGAAAATGAGCTGGTGGTGCGGGGCGTGAGCTACGAAGTGATCGCCGACGCCCAGGCCGAGCAGATTCGCCAGGCCATCGGCCAGCCCGACGTCAACCAGGATGTTATGCGGCTCGACAAACCGCCGCGCGTGGCGGTCTATTCGCCCAAGTCGAAAC
>DAIRSZ010000123.1:0-6073 GCA_036804165.1 Catalimonadaceae bacterium
AGGGCTTGTTCCATGAAGTAGCGCTGGCGACTTTGGGCAGTAAGCATGCAGGAATAAGTAAAGTTTCTGAATGTAGGCGTCGCAATTTTCGAAAAAACTGCTATATTTGCAGCCTTCAAAAAGAAAGCGGTTACCCATAATTTATACTCTCATGCCCCGAGTTTGTCAAATCACTGGTCGTAGAACGCGCGTGGGGAACAACGTATCGCACGCCAACAACCGGACCCGGCGGAAGTTTTTCCCCAATTTGCAGAAAAAGCGTTTTTATATTCCCGAAGAAGATCGGTGGGTAACGTTGCGCCTCTCTACGCAGGCCATCCGCACGATCAACAAAAACGGTATTTCGGCCGTGCTCAAGGAAGCCAAAGAGCAAGGTATGCTCAGCAAAAAATTCTAGCCCTTCGTAGCTATTCGTACACCCCGCCTGCATTCCGGCGGGGTTTTTTTTTACTCGACCTGGAACTCTCCGGGCACCCAGGCAAAAAGCCAGACTTTCGAAAACCCCGATCTCTGCGTAGTTTAGGGGAATTTGTCGTGTAGAAGTCTGCTGACACACTCCGCATTTATCTCCGTTCTATGTCGCCTCTTTCGCGCCGCCGTCTTACGCCCGAAGCCTACGCAGAAGGGGTGCGGGCAGGCGATCGGCTGGTGCTCAGCCGAGCCATCACCCTGATCGAGAGCCGCCTCCCCACCGACGCCGCCCTGGCCCAGCAAGTGCTCGAACAACTCATGCCGCATGTGGGGCAATCCGTACGGGTGGGCATCACGGGCGTGCCCGGCGTGGGCAAAAGTTCGTTCATCGAAGTACTGGGAAGGCACCTGACGGGCCAAGGCAAGCGGCTGGCCGTGCTGACCGTAGATCCCACCAGTTCCCGCAGCCAAGGCAGCATTATGGGCGACAAAACCCGCATGGAGCAGCTCGCGCAAGACCCGCTGGCCTACATTCGTCCTTCGCCCGCGGGCGAGGCGCTGGGGGGGGTCACGCACCGAACGCGCGAAACGCTGCTGCTCTGCGAGGCAGCTGGCTACGAGGTGGTATTCATCGAGACCGTGGGCGTGGGGCAGTCCGAAACGGCCGTGCGGAGCATGACCGACTTTTTCTTGTTGTTGATGCTCGCCGGGGCGGGCGACGAACTGCAAGGCATCAAGCGGGGCATCATGGAAATGGCCGACGGCATTGCCATCACCAAGGCCGACGGCGCCAACGCGGGCCGCGCCCGGCTGGCCCGCCTCGAATATCAAAACGCCCTGCACCTGTTTCCGCCTCCCGAGTCGGGCTGGCAGCCGCAGGTGCTGACTACCTCGGCCCAGCAGCCCGCCGGCATTGCCGAAACGTGGCAGATGATCGAATCTTTTGTGCAAACTACCCGGGCCAATGGCTGGCTGATGCGCCATCGGCAGGCACAAAACCGGACCTGGATGCACGACACCATCCGTGATCATTTGCTGCGGCGCTTCTACGACGATGCGCGCATCCGGCCCTGGCGGCAAGACCTGGAGGCAGCCGTCGCGGCGGGTGAGGTGCCAGCCATCCGGGCGGCCACCGAGCTGCTGGCCCGCTATTTCGAGACTGACCCCATGGTGTCCAAAGACTAGGTACCTCATAATTATTTTCTATCGCTTCCCACATGCACCCGCTTTACACTACCTTCGTTCGCACGGGGCGCCTGCTCTGGATCGGCGTGCGGACGGCGCGCTACGCGCCGCTCGGCGAACTCCCGGCGGTGGACGTTGGCCCAACGGGACTGGTGGGCGACCACTACGCGGGCCGCAATGGCCAGCGGGCCGTCACGCTGCTGCAAGCCGAACACCTGCCCGTCATGGCCAGCCTGTTGGGAGGCGCGGTCGTAACGGCCGGGCAGTTGCGGCGCAACCTGGTGGTGGAAGGCATCAACCTGCTGGCCCTCAAGGATCAGGCTTTCCGCATCGGGGAGGTCTGGCTAGAGGGCACGGGGCCGTGCCACCCGTGTTCGCGCATGGAAAAGGCACTAGGGCCGGGCGGCTATCAGGCCGTGCGGGGCCACGGGGGCATTACGGCCCGCGTGCTACGGACAGGAACCCTGCGGCTGGGCGATGCGGTGACGTGGCTTGCACCCCAAGAGGTCGGTCGCAGCACGACGCGCACAACAATTTCGGGGCAAAGCGAGTAACTAGCCCAGATCAATGCGCTTGGGAATGAGTTGGCAGATGTGTGGTAGGTACCGACGGCTCGGCGGGTTTGTATGGATATTTGCTGCCCACCTGGCCAGTGGGCAAGCCTCGGAGCCGCTTACGCGGCAAGGTTGTGTGCAATACGCCCTCGACCACACCCCGGCCCTCCAACGGGCACAGCTCCAGCAGGCCATTGCGCAGCGCCAAACCCAACGTGCCCAAGCTGAATGGTTGCCCCAAGCCAACCTCAGTTACGATTATACCTACTTTCTCCGCCTGCAAACGGCCATTTTTCCCGATTTCAACAACCCTGGCTCGGGCGAGTTGCGCGAGGTGCAGATCGGGGTGCCGCACAATTCGAGCCTGAACCTCGACGTGCGCCAGACCTTGTTCCGTAACGACTTGCACCGGGCCTCGCGGGCAGCCCCCTACCAAAGGCTGGCCGCCGAGCAAGCCACGGCGGCGCAGCGCATTGCCACGACTGTGGCGGTCAGTACGGCTTTCTACGACTTGGTGCTGGGCCGTGCGCAAGTGGCCATTTACGACCAGGCGCAGGAACGGCTCGAAAAAAACGTGCGCGATGCCCGCAGCCGCTACGAGGCCGGACTCAATGACCGCACCGACTACCAGCGAGCCACTGTGCAACTGCGCAACGTGCAGGTGCAGCGCCGGGCATTGCAAGCAGCCCTGCTAGTCAAGGAGACGCGCTTGCGCGAGGTGATGAACTACCCATCCGAACGGCCCCTCGTATTGGCCGACGACTTGGCCCCACTCCGCGCCGAAGTGCCCTTCGATACGGCAGAGGTGCTCAGTGCCCAGCGCCGCATTGAGGTGCGTCAGTTGCGTACCGAGCAGGCCCTTCAACAAACAGCGCTGGACTTTCACCGCTGGGACTTTCTGCCCAGCGTGTCGGCCTTTTATCGCTACGGCATTGATTTTCTTAGCCCCGCGATCGAAGATCTCTACGATCGGTCTTTTCCCTACTCGTTCGTGGGCGTAGCCGCTGCGGTACCGCTGTTCCGTGGGCTGGCCCGGGTACGCGCCCGACAGGAAGCCGAGCTGCGGCTCGAGTCCCTCGGGTGGGCACGTACCGAGCTGGAAAATCGCATTCGTACCGAATATACCTCGGCCCTGGCCGGCTACCAAGCGTCTCGCTACGAATGGGAAATGGCGCAGGAAAACCAGCAGACAGCCACGGCGGTGTACCGAACCCTCAAGCTGCAGTACGACGAGGGCGTCAAGACGTACGTAGAGGTTATTCTGGCTGAGAACGACCTGCGCACCGCCCAACTCGGGGCTTTGGAGGCCCTCCAGCGCACGCTCCACAGCCGCCTGGCACTGGAAGAAGCCCTCGGGCTGATTGAATAGCGTCCTATTTGGTAGGTTTGAGCAGTACGTAGAACGAATCGTCGTCGCCTTCCAGCCGCCGCACTTTGCCCACATTGCCCAAGGCAAGTGTTTGCCACGCGTCGGTGGGTTGCAGGTCGCGCCACGATCCGCCGGGCACCCGCACGCGGTAGGGCATCGCAAAGTCGCTCACTTCGGTCTCCCAGCGGTAGTGAAGGATCGTCTCGTTGCCCTTGCGCTCGAGGCGGTAGGCCAGGCGGGGCGGGAGTGGGTGTTTGAGGTACTGATCGAAAAAGGGCCGGAGCGGCAGGCCCGTGTGCTTTTCGAAGTGGGCCACCACGTCGGGGGTGCTGATGAAGCGGTGCGCGTAGTCGGTGGCCAGGGCGCGGATGGCCGCGTGCCACCGGGCGCTGTCGCCGTACCAGTTGCGCAGGGTGTGCAGCAGCCAGGTGCCCTTGTGGTAGATGTCGGCGTCCTCCCAATAGCGGTAGTTGACGTCGAGCGGGCCCAGCATGGGCTCCTGATTTTTGATCTGTTTTCGCTGGGTGCGCAAATAGCGCACGGCCGTGTCGTAGCCGTCTCGGGCTTCGAGAAACAGGGCTTCGGCGTAGGTGCAAAAGCCCTCGTGAATCCACATTTCGCCGTGGTCGCGCACCGAGACGCTGTTGCCCCAGTATTCGTGTCCGCTCTCGTGCAAGATGATGAAGTCGAAGCCAAACTCGTTGTTGCGGTAGTCGCTGCCGTAGGCAATGGCGCTTTGGTGCTCCATGCCCCAGTAGGGTGTCTCGACCAGGGCGTAGCCGTCATTCCAAAATGGATACGGCCCGAAAAGTGCTTCGAAGTGCCGCAGCATGGGCTTCACTTGTTCGAAGTGTTGCTGGGCTTTTTCCCGATTGTCGCGCAGCACGTAGTAGTCCAGGTCGAGGTGGCGGCCGGTGGGGCTTTGGTACGTATCGCGCAGGTGGACGTAGTCGCCCACGTTGATCGTGACGTTGTAGTTGTTGATGGGGTAGTGGACAAACCACTCGAAGCGGCGGTAGTCGCCGCTGTCAATCACCGTTACCTGCCGCAACGTGCCGTTGGCCACAGCCATCAGGGCGGCGGGCACCTCGCAGGTGATGGCCATGCTGTCGGGTTTTTCCGAAAGGTGGTCTTTGTTGGGCCACCACAGGCTGGCCCCCATGCCTTCGCAGGCCACGCCGATCCAGGGACGAAAGCGCGCATCTTCGCGCCAGACGAAGCCCCCCTCCCAGGGCGGATTGACAGCCGTGACGGGCTGCCCCGAATACACCACGCAGATGGCGTTGGTGCTGCCCGGAACTTGTCGCTCGGGCAACTGCACAAACACCGCGTCGCCCTCGCGCCGGAAAGCCAGCGGCTGCCCCTCGCAGGTAATCTCGGCGATATCCATGTTGGCAAACAGGTCGAGTTGGAGTTGGCTAAACGGCTCGACCGTTCGGAAATGAATGGTGTTGTGACCGCTGATAAACTGGTCTGCGGGCCGCACGCGTACGTGCAGGTCGTAGAAGGTGACGTCGTAGGCACTGCGGTAGGGGTTGAGGTAGCCGCGCAAGCTGTCGGCGCGGTTGAAGCGCGTCACCGACTGGGCTTGTGTCCAGCTACAGAGCAGGCAGCAGCCCAGCAGCACCAGACCGAAGGGAGAAAGATTCATGCCCGCAATCAAAGAAAAAGAACGAAATTTGCGGTTCATCGAGTTAAAAGGATTCACACCGAAAGTTCCTGATCGTTGCCTGGGGCCTTGACCCAGTCATTACCTCTCACGCATGAAGTACGCAAGATTTTTTCTGATTAGCCTGCTGGTGATCGCCGTTGACCAGGCCGTCAAACTGTTGGTTCATTACAATATGGAATACGGTATGATTGGCCAAATTCGTGTGTTGGGCGACTGGTTCAAGCTGCACTATACGCTCAATCCCGGCATGGCCTTCGGCCTGCAACTTGGCTCCGAGTACGGCAAGCTCATCCTTTCGCTGTTCCGGTTGGTGGCCATGGGCGGCATCGCCTACTACCTCTACACCATGACGCGCCGCGGCGCGCACACGGGCTTTCTGGTGTGCATCGCCCTGATCTTGGGTGGCGCCATCGGCAACGTCATTGACAGTACCTTCTACGGCGTGCTGTTGGGCAATGCGCCCTACGGCTCGCCCACACCGTGGTTTCACGGGCAGGTGGTGGACATGTTCTACATTGACATCTGGGAAGGAGTGGTGCCCGAATGGATTCCCGTGTTTGGCGGAAAATACTATTCGCTCTGGCCGATCTTTAACGTGGCCGATGCGTCTATATTTACTGGCGTAGCCACGATCCTGACTTTCCAGAACCGCTTTTTCGCCGAAGAGAGTCGGCGGGCGCAAGACACCCCAGCCAACCTGAATGCCTAAAATATTTTGAAGTCCACCCGGCGGTTTTTCTGTCTGCCCTCGGGGGTGCGGTTGTCGTAGGTTGGTGCCGTTTCGCCGTAGCCAATCACGGAGATGCGGTCGGCGGGCACGCCCATGTCTTGCATCAGGCTCTGGATGCGCTGCACGCGCTTCATCGAGAGTTGGAGGTTGAA
>DAIRSZ010000124.1:0-3772 GCA_036804165.1 Catalimonadaceae bacterium
CACCAAGCGCAGCAGCGTCAGCTACGTGTTCACCTTCTACCGGGCCATGATCATCTTCGCCCGCAAGCACTTTTCGGGGCAGCACGCGGGGGTGTTTTCATTGCTGATTCACCTGGCTATCTACCTGCGGGCGGCGGGTTCGGTGCTGGTTCGCTGGGGGCAGCGGCTGGCCTGGCCCCTGGCCGATGCTGCGCTGATCTGGGTCGGGATGTTTTTCCTCAAATCTTACTGGGAAGTCAATCACAAGCGGGTGCCCGACTTTTATCCGCCCGACTTCATGCAACTGGTGGTGCCGGCCTACATTCTGGTGTGGCTCGTGTCGGTCTATTTCAGCGGGGGCTACGACCGGCCCCGCAAGGCCGGCCCGGTGGTGCAGGGGGCCGTGGTGGGCACGCTCGTGATCGCGGCCCTCTCTAACTTTCTGAACGACTACCGTTTCTCGCGGGCGCTGATTTTGCTCGGGGGGGCCTGGACCACGGCGGCGTTGGTGGCCATTCGCTGGGCTGTCAACTTTTTGCGCTACGGCCACTTCCACCTCGGGGGCCGCCCGCACTACCGGGTGCTGGTGGTGGGGCAAGCCGACGAAGCGGCGCGCGTTACGGACTTGCTGCACCGCCTCCGCCCCCTGGCCGATGTGCTGGGCCGCGTATCGCCCGCCGCCGAAGCCACCACGGCCGCCGACAGCCTGGGCCACGTGGCCGAACTGGAAACCCTGACCCAACTCTACGAGGCCGACGAGGTGGTATTTTGCGCCCGCGACCTGACCATGACCACCGCCCTCGACTGGATGGAGCGGCTGCGGCATACGCCCGTCAGTTTCAAGACCGTCCCCGCGGGCAGCGACTATATCATCGGCAGCGACTCTAAAAACACGCAGGGCGATCTCTACACGTTGCAAGCCCGTTTGGCCATTGCCCAGCCCGGCCATCGCCGCCAAAAACGCCTGCTCGACCTGGCCCTGAGTATCGCCTTGCTGTTGCTACTGCCCCTCTGGGCTTGGCGCTGGCCGCGGTGGGTGCCTACGGTGGGGCGGGTGCTGACCGGGCGGTTGTCGTGGGTAGGTTTTGCGCACCCAGCGGCCGACAACCTGCCGCGCCTGCGCCCCGGCGTGCTGACGCCCGGCAGCGGCTTGCCCGCCGCCACCGCCCCCACGGCCCGCCGCCTCGACTGGCTCTACGCCAAAGACTACCGCGTAGGGCAAGACGTGGCCATCTTGTGGCGGGCGTTTCGGCGGCGCAGCGCATGACCTGCGCGTACGAAGCAAAGCCGGGGCAAATCAGTACCCTTCATTCCGCCGCAGCCGTTAGCTTTGTAGCGACTAACCGATATCACCATGCTGAAAGGATTTTTCAACGTACCTACTCCTCAGAACGAGCCCATACGCACCTACGCCCCGGGCAGCCCCGAACGTGCCGAACTGCAAGCTGCCCTTGAGGCGGCGCGGGCCCAAGAGGCCAACATCCCGATGTACATCGGTAGTGAAGAAGTACGCACGGGCCACACGCACCGACTGGCCCCCCCGCACGACCACCAACATACGCTGGGCTACTTTCACGAAGGCGACGCCTCGCACGTCGAGCAGGCCATCGCGGCCGCCTTGGGTGCCAAGCGCGACTGGGAAGAAATGGCCTGGGAACACCGGGCCGCCATCTTCCTCAAGGCTGCCGACTTGCTGGCCGGGCCCTACCGCGCCCGTGTCAACGCCGCTACCATGCTGGGACAATCGAAAAACGCCTATCAGGCCGAAATAGATGCCGCCTGCGAACTGATTGACTTTCTGCGGTTCAATGTGCATTACATGACGGAGATCTACGCCCAGCAGCCCCACTCGTCGCCCGGCACCTGGAATCGGCTGGAGCACCGTCCCCTCGAAGGGTTTGTGTTCGCCATCACGCCCTTCAACTTTACGGCCATCGCCGGCAACCTGCCCGCCGCGCCCGCCCTGATGGGCAATACGGTGGTTTGGAAACCCGCCTACACCCAAATCTACGCCGCCCGGGTGGTGATGGAAGTGTTCCGCGAAGCGGGCGTGCCCGACGGGGTCATCAACCTGATCTACGTGGACGGCCCCGTGGCGGGCGAGGTTATCTTCCGCCACCGCGATTTTGCCGGGCTGCATTTTACGGGCAGCACGCAGGTGTTTCGGCAACTCTGGCGCACCATCGGCGAAAATATTGGCCACTACCGCACCTACCCGCGCATCGTGGGCGAAACGGGCGGCAAAGACTTCGTGATTGCCCACAAATCGGCCGACGCCCGTGCGCTGGCCACGGGCCTGTTGCGCGGGGCTTTCGAATATCAAGGACAGAAATGCTCGGCCGCCTCGCGGGCCTACGTGCCCGACAACCTCTGGCCCGAGGTGCGGCAATACTTGCTCGATGATCTCGAAACCGTGCGGATGGGCGGCGTGGAGGACTTTGGCAACTTCTTCAATGCGGTGATTGACGAACGCGCTTTCGACAAGATCGTCGGCTACATCGAAGCGGCCCGCCAGTCGCCGCTGGTGGAAATACTGGCCGGGGGCGGTGCCGACAAATCGCAGGGATACTTCGTAGAACCCACCGTGCTGGTTACGCAAGATCCCGTGTACACGACCATGGAAGAGGAAGTCTTCGGCCCGGTGCTCACCATTTATGTCTATCAGGCCGAATGGTTCGAAGAGGCCCTGCAGTTGGTGGACGACACCTCGCCCTACGCCCTGACGGGGGCCGTGTTTGCGCAGGATCGCTACGCCATCGAGTTGGCCGCCCATCGGCTGCGCCACGCGGCGGGCAATTTCTACATCAACGACAAGCCCACGGGGGCCGTGGTGGGTCAGCAGCCCTTCGGCGGAGCGCGGGCCTCGGGCACCAACGACAAGGCCGGGTCGCTGCTCAATTTGCTGCGCTGGACGTCGCCCCGCGCCATCAAAGAAACCTTCGCGCCGCCGCACGACTACCGCTACCCCTTCCTACAAGCAGAAAGCAAGGCGCCGGCCGTCGCCCGGGCGGCGGCCGAGTGAACCGTCCGGCCCGAATTGGTTTTATTTGCCTACACCCTAGCCCTGTCGTTATGTCGTTGCAATTTTCCGTCGTCGTCACCCTGCTCAACGAAGAAGACAACATCGCTCCCCTGCTCGAACGCATCGGCGCGGCCCTGGCGGGGCAGTCTTACGAATTGATTTTGGTGGATGACGGCTCGACCGATCGCACGGTGGCCCGCATCAAGGAGCTGGCCGACAGCCACGTCCGCCTGCTGATCTTCAACCGCAACTACGGGCAGACCTCGGCCATGGCGGCGGGCATTGCCGCTGCCCGGGGGCAGTACGTCGTCACGATGGACGGCGATTTGCAGAACGACCCGCTCGACATCCTGCCCATGCGCAACGAACTGGAGGCGGGCAGTTGGGACGTAGTGGCGGGACGGCGGCGCAATCGGCAAGATGGAATGCTGCTGCGCAAAATCCCCAGCCGAATTGCCAATGCCCTCATTCGCTGGCTGACGGGCGTGTACCTCAACGACTACGGCTGCACGCTCAAAATCTTCCGGCTGCAAGTGGCCCAAAACCTCGACCTCTACGGCGAGATGCACCGCTTCATTCCGGTGCTGGCCCGCATACAAGGCGCCCGCATGACCGAGATGGACGTGCGGCACCACGCGCGCCTGCACGGCCACTCCAAATACGGCCTGGGCCGCACCTTCAAGGTGGTGAGCGACCTGATCCTGATTCTGTTCTTTCAGCGCTACCTCCAGCGGCCGATCCACTTCTTTGGCCCCATCGGGCTGGTCACCT
>DAIRSZ010000124.1:3872-6005 GCA_036804165.1 Catalimonadaceae bacterium
CAGCGCTACCTCCAGCGGCCGATCCACTTCTTTGGCCCCATCGGGCTGGTCACCTTGTTGCTGGGAGGGCTTATCAACTTCTATCTGTTGATTGTCAAATTGATGGGGGAAGATATCTGGGGCCGACCGTTGCTGATCCTAGGCATCACGCTGCTGCTGGGCGGCATTCAGTTCATTACCTTCGGCATCATGTCTGAGCTGATGATGCGCACCTACTTCGAGTCGCAAGACAAAAAGACCTACCGCATCCGCGAAGAGTTTATCGGCAGCGACCGCCTCACCGAAGCCGACGCATGAGCGCTCCTCAGGTAGTGTTGTTCGACGGCGTGTGCAACCTCTGCCACGGCAGCGTGCAGTTCATCATCGCCCGCGACCCGCGCCAGCGTTTTGCCTTTGCCTCCCTCCAGAGTCCGGCGGGCCAAGCGCTGCTGGCCGCGCACGGCCTGCCCCCCGACAAGCTCGACAGCGTCTTGCTGCTGCGCGACGGCCGGGCGTATCAGAAGTCCACCGCCGCCCTCGAAATTACCCGGCAACTGCGGGGCGGCTGGCCTTTGCTCTACGCGTTCCGGTGGGTGCCCCGCCCGGTGCGCGACGCGGTGTACGAATGGGTAGCCCGCCACCGCTATCGGTGGTTCGGGCGTCAGGAAGCTTGCTGGGTGCCCACACCTGCGCTTAAGGCCCGTTTCCTTGCCTGAAAACCCGCGCGGGCTTTCGAAAAAATCCTGCTAAGTTCGCGCCTTAGCCAATCTGCATACGATGAAAGCCTATATTTTTCCGGGACAAGGCGCCCAGTTTGTGGGCATGGGCCAGGCCCTCTACACCAGTTCCGACACCGCCCGCACCCGCTTCGAGCAGGCCAACGAAGTGCTCGGCTTCCGCATCACCGACCTGATGTTCGAGGGCACCGACGAAGACCTCAAGCAAACCAACGTCACCCAACCCGCCATTTTTCTGCACTCGGTGGTGGCCGCCCTCCAACTGTCCGACTTTGCCCCCGACATGGTGGCGGGCCACTCGCTGGGCGAGTTTTCGGCGCTGGTGGCCAGCGGCGCCCTGTCGTTCGAGGCCGGGCTGCAGCTCGTTTCGGAGCGGGCGCAAGCCATGCAGGCCGCCTGCGAAGCCCAGCCTTCGACGATGGCAGCCGTGCTGGGACTCGACGACAGCCGGGTGGAAGACATCTGCCGGGCGGTGTCCGACGAAATCGGCGAAGTAGTGGTGCCCGCCAACTACAACTGCCCCGGCCAACTGGTGATTTCTGGGTCGCACCGGGGCGTGGAGGTGGCTTGCGAGCGCCTCAAGGCCGCCGGGGCCAAGCGCGCCCTGCCGCTGCCCGTGGGTGGTGCGTTTCACTCGCCCCTCATGGAACCCGCCCGCGAACGGCTGGCCCGGGCCATCGAGGCGGCCGCTTTTCAATGGCCGCGCTGCCCGGTGTACCAGAACGTCACGGCCGAAGGGGCTACCGATGTGGATACCATCCGGCGCAACCTGATCGCCCAGCTCACGGCCCCCGTCCGCTGGACGCAGTCGGTCGAGCGGATGATCGCCGACGGCGCCACGGTGTTTGCCGAATGCGGCCCCGGCAAAGTGCTGCAAGGGCTGGTGCGCAAGATCAACCGCGAAGTGGAGATTGTCCCTTAAGGTCTAGGCTGCGCACACTGGCCCCACACGTAGCGGCGCTAAATTTTGGTTAGCGAACGGACCGGATGGGGCATGTTTAGGAGTTAGAATTTTAACTGAAAAACAGGGGCTGAAGCCAGAAAATCCGCTTTGGTTTCTTTCAGGGCATATCAGAGCGCCCGCGCACTTTTTGAAAAAAGGACGTACATTCCACCACACAAGCTACCCAAGAACGCATGAAAACCGTTTTGCTGAGCACGGAATCCGAGTCAGACCTCTCTTTGTTGATTGCACTGGCCGAAAAACTAGGCGTACGCACCCGAACCCTCTCCCCATCCGAAGTAGAAGACATCGGCCTGGGGGTGGCCATGCAGCAAGGCCAGACGGGCGAAGTGGTTCCCGTAGAAGGGGTGCTCAAGGATTTGAGAAAGTGAACGTCCGGATTGACAGGAGCTTTGAGAAAGACCTCAAGACGGTGACCAATCAAAAATTGCGAAACCGCCTGGCTGACCTGAT
>DAIRSZ010000125.1:0-5873 GCA_036804165.1 Catalimonadaceae bacterium
CGCACCCCGAAATCGCCGCGCAACTCGGCATCAACGAGGGCACCTCCAAATCGAATCTTTTCAAGGCTCGCATCAAACTCCAGACGATGATCAGACACCTCTACCGTTCCAGTCAAGACCCTAGTCGCCACCACTATGCAGGATAAAGACTTTGACCGCCACATTCGGGAAAAGCTCGCCGCGCAGCAGGTGCCCTACGACCCTGCCGCCTGGGAAGCTCTCAGTGCCCGCCTCGACGCGATACAGACCCCATCCGGCCGCGCTTTTGGCTGGAAGCGGTGGGCCGTAGCCGCCACGCTCTTGCTCTCGCTGCTGGCCAACGCGCTGCTGGGAACCTATCTGCTGACCCGCTCGCAAACCGACACGGTCGGTGGGGGCACCCCCGCCGCCAACGCCGTGGCCCACGCCCCGGCCGACGCTGGCAAAGAACGACGGCGCAACCCTCCGCCCGAAGCTGTTTCCGGACCGAAAGGGACCTATTTGGCGGCCGCGAGTTCGCCACCAACCAACTTGCCGAGTGGTCATGGGTCAGCGAGCACGGTGCCGTTGGCTGCGGGTCAGGCCGCCTTAGTAGCCCACCCCGCTGCGGCCGCAGATCGCGCGGCGCGCGGCCCAGGCACTGCGGCGCGACGCGGCCAGCTAGCCCGCTTCGTGCCGCCGGGGCGCATTGTCCCGGGCCCGATGACCGTTGCGAGCGCCTTCTCCGACGCTACGGCACAGGTGCCCGCCAGTGCCCACCACGGCGCTGGATCAGCGATTGCCCCGCCTTCGTTGGGCCAGCCCTTGGCCTGGCTGCCCACGCCGGTCAGCGCGTCGCTGGCCCTTTCGGTGCGGCCGCAGGTGCCCGACCAAGCAGACGCCGCTGCCGAAGTGACCCAAACCGACACCCCAACGCCCGGAGTGTCCCGCTGGTCGTTTGCCGTGGCGGCTTCGGCCGATGCCCACCGGACTACCTACGGCGATTCGCCGCTGGCCATTGGCGGCACCTGGGGGGGCGACGTACGGTTGCACACCTCTGCCCGCGGGGCGCTGCTGCTAGGGATCGGCTACAGCCGCAAGCAGTACACCCAACGGTTCGACAACAACGCCGCGCGGTTCACTACGCCCACCACCAGCGCTAGTTTGCAAGGGTTGCTCAACGTAGCCGCTACGCGCCAGCTAGAAGCCGTCGCGGGCGAAATGGAAGTGGCGGGCCTTTCGCTGGCCGCCGAATTTGTTTGGGCCAAGCGCCCACAGGGGGGGCGCTGGTGGGCACGCGGCGGCCTATCGGCCAATTACCTGCTCCGCCAATCGTACGAATATCGCTACCAGGCCCTGACGGCCCCGCCCATGATGTTCATTCCCAATGCGCAGGGTGCCTACAGCATCGCCACCCTGACCGAGTCGTCCGTTGCGGAAGTGACCCGACGTGGCTACGCCGGGGTAGAAATGGGGCTGGGCCACACGGGTTCGCTTGGCCGGGGGCTGTGGTGGGAAGTTGGCCCTTGGTGTCAGGTGCCGATCATAGATTTCAACCGCTCGCTAGAACGCGTGCCGCTGTCGGTGGGCTTGCGCTCGGCCTTGCGGTTTGGGAGTGGTTACACAACGCTATAGGCTCCGGAAAACATGAAAAGAACCTTATACCTGTACGTTGGCTGCGCCCTGTGGCTGATGGGTTGCTATCACGACGAGGCCGGGCCACGCACTGCTTGGCTCTATTATCCCGAAACGCAGTGTGCCGATCCGTGGGCACGTCACAGCGACGATCTTTCTACGATCCGCGCCGTTAGCGAGCATTTGCGCGCGCAACAAATACGGGTATTTAGTTTGGAAGTACTCGACGCTGACACTTCGGAAGTGTTTTGCCGGGCTTGCGATTGCCCCACCGGGCGCCGCATTCGGGCCGAAGTGCTCAGCGAAGACGTGGGCAAAACCGAAAGCGTCGGCTTCCGCCAAAATCCCTGACTGCCAACCGCCATGACCCCTGCCACGCACACCCGCCGTTTTTTGTTGCTGTTGCTGTTGCTCAGTGCAGCCGTTGTGTACCAGCAACGCCGGCACCGCCAAGACGATCCGCAGGAAGGACTGGTCAAGTATTACGGTCAAGATCCGGCCACGCGCGGCTTTGTTATCGAGATTGCTTCGCGCGACTACGCACCCGAAAACCTGTCGCCCGAATACTGGCGCGACAGCTTGCGCGTCCAGGTGGTTTATGAACTAACCGGCGACCAAGCCGTGCTGGCAGGTCATACGCGCCTCGACGAGATTCGCATTAAGCGGATAGATCGGCAGTAGCGCGCGAACGCCCGCTTGCTGGTTTGGGTTGGGCAAATGTCGTATGCGCATTCTTCTCTTACTCATCGTTGGCGGACTGCTGGAGCTGCTCTCCGCCCGCCCGGCAGGGGCACAGGTACCCGTCTTTAGCCGACAGCCCCACGTGCCCGTTCAACACGGCTCGCGCCTACTAACCTCCCCCTTGGCTGGGGGCTTGCAGTCGCCCCAGTTCAGTGCCGCTGACCTCAACGGCGACGGGCTAGACGACCTGTTCGTCTTCGACCGCACCGACGGCACTGTGCTCACTTTTCTCAATACGGGTGCCACCATGGCCTTTCCCTACGTGCACGCCCCGCAATACGAACAAGGCTTTCCGCCACTGCGCCACTGGGCCTTGCTGCGCGACTACGACGGCGACGGTCGCCCCGACCTGCTTACGGCGCACGTGGCGGGGGGCTTTCTGGGGGCGAGCCTTTATCGCAACGTGTCGGAAGGCGATAGCCTGGCTTTTCAACTCGTACGGGCTGGGCTGCGCACGGCCGATCAGTCGCCGATCCTGATTCCCGTAACCGACCTGCCCGCCTGGGTGGACGTGGACGGCGACGGCGACTTGGATTTACTCAGCTTCGACTTTGGCGGCCAATTTGTCGTGTACTACCGCAACCGCCAGGTCGAAGATCAGTTGACCCCCGACAGCCTGCGCTGGGAACGTGCTTCGGGGTGCTGGGGGGGCTTCGAAGAAGACCTTTTCAACAGCACACTCTACCTCAACGTGCCCTGCGATGGCCAACGACCCTCGGCGACCAAGGCGATGCACGCTGGCTCGACATTGCTGGTGACAGACCTGAACGGCGACCAGTTGCCCGACATCGTGCTGGGCGATATCGCCCACGACAATTTGCAAGCCCTCTACAACGGCGGCACGGCCGATACAGCCCGCATGGTCATCCACGAGGGGCCTTTTCCGGCTACCGACCCGGTCAGTTTGCATGTGTTTCCGGCGGCCTACGCCTGGGATACCAACAACGACGGCCAGGCAGAACTGGTAGTGGCCCCCAACGATGGCTCCGAGTTTGGGTCGGCCAACCACGCCCAGGTGCTGCGCTATGCGCGCCAGCCCAATGGGCAGTGGAGCCAACAGCAAAACGATTTTTTGGTAGGAGAAATGATAGACGTGGGTGCCGTGGCGGCACCGGTCTTTGTGGATGTGGATGGCGACGGCGATCTCGACCTGATCCTGGGCACCTATGCCTTTCGGCAAAGCCCCACCACACAGGAGGCACGCCTCACCCTCTATACAAATGTGGGCACCCCGCAAGCCCCGGCTTTTGTGCTGGCCGACACCAACTTTGCGAACTTGCGTGCGCAGCAGCGCCTCGGCCTGATGCCTACCTTTGGCGATCTGGACGGTGACGGCGACCCCGACCTGTTGGTGGGCGAGCAAACGGGCAAGTTGCTCCACTACGAAAACACCGCCAGCGTGGGGCAGCCCGCTACCTTCACATTGGTGACAGACTTTTTTGCCGGGATTGACGCGGGCACAGCCAGTGCTCCTTGCTTGGCAGATCTAGACGGCGACGGTGACCTCGATTTGTGGGTAGGCGACCGCAGTGGGGCCATTCGCTTCTATCGCAACCACGGCACACCCGCGCAACCCGTCTTCGACGCTACGCCCGAAGTGGCCGCTTTTGGCGAAATTGACACGCGCCAAGCGCCGCTGCCTGTCGGCTTTGCGGTGCCCTACGTGGCTGACCTTAACGGCGATGGCCACCCCGATTTGTTGGTGGGTACCTACGGCGGCGACGTACTTTTTTGCGATAATATTGCCAATGGTGCCACTGCTGCGCTAGTTACTCACCGACAACTGTACGTGCCTAGTGCCGACGCCGCTCCCGAGGGCTTTCGGCTGGGGAGGCGCTTGCAGCCTACCGCCGCTGACCTGGATGGCGACGGCGTACCCGAGTTGTGGGTAGGTACCTATCGGGGTGGTTTGGCTTGGTTTGGCCAACCGACGGCTCCTGCGGCACTGCCCAGGCCGACAGCTCGTCCCTTGGCGCTGGTGGCAATGCCCAACCCCGTGTCTCGCCTGAAGGGCGAATTGCGCGTGCGCCTGCCCACCACAAAGCCAGGACAATGGCAAGCTATTGATGCCTGGGGTCGTACATACGAAATGAAGGGGTGGCTACGTTCCGCACACGAATGGCATCTGAACGTTCGTTCGTTGCCTAGTGGCCTGTACATATTCACCTGGCAAACAGAAATGGGCGTAGCGTTACGTACGGGCCTTATTCGGGTCGAATGAACTATTCAGAAAAGAGATGATGTTTATTTTGCAGCCTGAGCATACAACCGAATATCCAAATATTCTATTCCTATTCACCACTACTTTTTAGGCTTTGCCCTGGTTTAGGGACGATTCGTTCCAAGCTGCGGTGCGGTCCTGTTACTGGCCTAACCTTTACACCATGACTCGAGAAGACAGACAGCGTTACTCCTCCGAAGAACTCGTTGAGTTCGAAAACCTCATCAACGAAAAGCTGGAGGCTGCCCGCACGGAGTTGGCCTACATCCGGGAGTCGCTGACGCGGCGCAACGACAGCGGCACGGACAACACGGCAAGTTCACAGAAAATATTGGAAGATGGGGCCGACAGCCAAGAAAAGGAGAACATCAACCAATTGGCTGCTCGCCAGCAGAAGTTTATTCAGCAGTTGGAGTTTGCAATGCGCCGAATCAAGAATGGCACCTACGGCATTTGCGTGGATACGGGCAAACTGATTCCGAAAGAACGGCTGCGGGCCGTGCCCCATACCCAACACTCGATTGAGGCCAAGCTCAATCGGGCCAGCTAGCCACCTTAGGCAAAAAGCTTAGACCAGGCATGCCCCAAGGGGCGTGCTTTTTTTGTTAGTAGGGCGTGCCGGGCAACGAATCGCCACGGGTGGCCTGCACTTTTTCCATGATTTGCTCGTGCAGTTGCCGATGAAAACGGCGTAGGTCGGCTGGCTCGCCCTCCACGGCCTGAATTTCCTTTTCTTCGCCGTGAAAATTTATTCGGCTGATGGTAGTCGGCAAGTCTTGGGCCAGCGAAAGGTATTGCGCCTCCATGTCGGCGTAGCCAATTTGCCGGGCGCGGGTCAGGATGGCTTCGATTTCTTCGGGAGACACTTGGTAGCGATAGCGGCCCAGTACGGGCACGTGGCGATGCCCTTCGTAGATGAGCGTCCCGTTATCGTAGAAGGTGGCCTCGTAGTGCGGACACTCGCCAAAGCAGGGCGTGCGCATCATAAATACCAGCGCGGTGCTGTCGGCAGCGTTGGTATCCACGGCGCGGTTCAGGTCGCGCCGACAGGCCCCGGCCAAGATCAAAAGGGTCAGACAGCCCCCGAGCAAAATTTGTTTCATGGTCAACAGCATAAAAAGTCGGCTAGCATACGGTGGGCCAACAGATAAAGTAATTTTGATAGGTAAAACGTTGAATGTAGGGAACTTAACTAGGCACTAATCCAAAATATCCTAACTTCGAGGCTGCATAAAGTGCCGATTGAAACCTACGGTTTTTTCTCCATAACGCATGAAAAAGCATTTACGCGCGGCCTTCTTGGCAGCACTCAGTATGC
>DAIRSZ010000126.1:0-5807 GCA_036804165.1 Catalimonadaceae bacterium
TCGAGCGGGTCGTAGTATTCGCGTAGCTCCATAAAGTGCTGCTCGGCGTGCATCAGTTCGGGATAAATCTCCCGAAACTCGGCGTCCGTCTTGCGCACCCGGATGCGGGCCTGCAACTTCCAGTTTTTCCGGTAGTCGCCAAACTCGTAGCCACTGGTGCTCTTGGTGACGCGGCTGCCGTCGGGCTTCTGCACGATGTAGAGGTGCAAGCCAATGGGCAGCAGAATTTGCTCTTTCCACGGGGCGCGCTCCTGCAAAATTTCGATGTACTTGTCGAAACGGTCGGGGTCTTTGAAGTTGCTCATGAATGCCTTGGTCTGGCTCCAGGGCAACTTGCCGTCCATCAGGTCGGCGATCTGCGATTTGTTGTATTGGGACATGATCAGGATCGGGTGAAGGAGGTTCAGAAAGAGAAGTCGTCGCTGAGCTGCCAGAAAGCGCGGTAGGAAGCGGCCCACTCGGCACTGGTTCCCATGCTTTCGCGGTACATGCGCTGCACTTCTTCGATGAAGTCGCGTTGCTCGACGCGCCCGCGCTCGGTGTCGAGCCACTGGCTGACGGGCTGCGAATTGCCCAACCGTTCCTGCCGGATCTCGTCGCGCCGCCGCTGCGTGGCTTCGTGGTCGGCCTGCCAGCGGTCGGTATCGGAGGCCCGGGTGAGCACCACGCCAAAGATTGGCTCGACAAAGCGCACCAGCAAATAGCCCTCGTTGAGGTCGCTAGCCACGGCGTCGGGGTCGCGCTCCAGCGGGTCGCCCAGGCCGTTGCCCCCACTGAGTACGCTCAGGTAGAGGTCGTATTCGCGGTGGCTGTCGGGGGTGTGCGTCGAGCGGTTGTCGCGTTCGAGGCGACCGTTCACGTAGGCTTCCATCTGGCTGTTTTCCGTGTCCACGTCCGAGATCGGATAGGGCAATTGCTTGGCGATGCGCTCCTTCATGTCCGTATCCTTGATGCTCTGCCGGTAGTGGCTCATCGAAGGATAGCCGCCCCAAAGGCCCTGCGAGGAAAACACCTTGCCCGTGCCCAGGTTGTAGAGCGACTGCTCGGGCGTGTTATAGACCATCCGGATGGACTCGAAGCCACTGCCGCCCCGGAACTTGCCCATCCCGGCGGTCATGGGCCGGATGCGCCGACTCAGGTAGAGCAACGGCTCGAGGATCTCCCAGGCCTCGACGTCGCCCATGTCGCCTTCGGGGTTCCACATGGCGGCCGCCGTGTCTTCGCCGTCCATCATGAAGCGCGCCGACGTGCCGCACGAGCTCATCTCGAAGTTGGTCCAGGCACCGGGCTGGCCGTAGTGGTTCATGCCGCCCCCTTGCGTCATGTTCGACGTCATGGGATAGCCCGCAATGATTTCCTCGACGTAGCCCCGACCCAAATAGGCGTAGCTCAGCGCCCGCCACAAGCCCGAGTAGCCCGGAATCAGAAAAACCCAGGCGATGCTCGTCGAGACGAAAGTGTTCTCGGGGTTGGTCCACGAGCCGAGCGGCAAGTTCATGTCAATGGCGAAGTAAGCCCCGTCGTTGATCTTGTCGTTGGGGATGAGCGTCTGCGACATGAGCACCCACAAGCCGCCCTGCATGGGGCTGGGCGCCGCGTTGAACGAATGATGTCCCCAGCGGCTGGCGCCCTCGAAGCTGACGGCAAACTCGGCATTTTTGCCCACCTTGATTTCAAGTGGGGCGTGCATGAGGCTGTCAATGGCGGCGTGCTCGGCCACGCCCTTGTCGCCCTTGAAGGTGACGTCCGAGAAAGACGGCACGCGGTAGGTGCCGGGAATGAGGATTTCCCGCACGCGGGTTTTGAAATTGCGCCGTCCTTCTTCGATCACTTCGCGCATAAACTGCTTGTAGGTGTCCACCCCTTCTTCCTGGATGAGCTGCTGCACGGCGGCGCGGATCATCTGGCAGCCCGCAATGCGCGTGCGTTGGTCGAGCACCCAGTACATGGGCAGCCGCACGGCCTTCTGGCAGCGCAGCTCGTAGTCGCGGTGCAGGCGGTCGTTGGTACCGACCTTTTGCGCCGAAAGCATGAAGCCGTCTTCGTAGCGATGAATTGGCCCGATGGGCATGGACGAAGGCAACGGCGCGCCCACGTCAATCACGTGCGTGACGCCCCCGGCCCAGCCGAGCAGTTCGCCTTCCCAGAAAATGGGGATGATGTCCTGCACGTCGGCATTGTGCACGTCGCCGATGAAGGCGTCGTTGTTACAGAAAATATCGCCGGGCTGAATGCCCGGATTGTCCTCGTAGTCTTGCCGGATCATGTACTTGATGGCATCCGACATGGTGTGGACGTGGACGATGATGCCCGTCGAGAGGGCGATGCTGTCGCCTTCGGGGGTGTAGAGGGCAAAACACAACTCGCCGATTTCGCGCACGATGGGTGAGGCCGAGATGTTCATGGCCGTTTCACGGGCATTGACCATCCCGCCGCGCAGGCGCGAGAAGAGCTTTTCGTAGCGGATGGGGTCTTTTTCCTTGAGCGCAAGCTCCTTAACGCCCGCATAGTGGCCCGTTTCGCGAAACAGGCGCTCGCTTTGTTCGAGCATTTCGCGGGCCGTAGCGCCGTTCCAGCCAATGCCTTGCTTTTCCAGAGGGGGGGAAATATTCATAGGTATGCGTTGAGTAGGTGTCAAAATTGATGATGTGATAACCAATCAGGCCTGCCCGTTGCCGTTTTGCGGGCGATTGGTCAGGTGCATGATCCGGTGCTTGTCCATCCAGAGCTGGCGGTTGGGCGGGATCACCGTCGTCGAGGCCGGGGCTTCAATGATGGCCATCCCGTTGATGACGTTGCCGCACTGCAACCGATCCTGGTGGTAGATGCGGGCCTCGTGCCAGGTGCCCCGCCAGTATACTTGCCGCGTTTCTTTCAGGGCTTCGGCCACGGGTTCGGCACTGACAAATTCGTCGTGGGGCAGTTCGGGTTTCTCGATGCGATCCACCACGCCCGTCATGATCGCCCGGGTGGCCAGGTAACCGTATTCGGGCGTTTTGGCCGCGTTGTAATAGATTTTTCCGTAGAGGTCGTTGAACGATTGCTGAATCTGCTCCACCTCAGCCACCGATTGTAGCCGCTCGACGGGCGAAGGAAACTCCAGGTCGTTGAGCTGACCGTAATACTGCATCCGGATAGCGGGCTTGAACTTCACGGCGGCCGCTTCTACGCCACTCTTGGCAAACTCGGCCAGCACCTTGTTTTGCAGATTGTCCCAGGTCTGGTTGATCAGCCCCGCCAGGTACATGATGGTGGCTTCGTCTTGCCCGGGCAAAAAGGGCAAGTCCACCGAGTATTCAAATCGGTATTCGAAGTCGCCGCAGGCACACCCAAAGGCCGAAAAGCCCGGCGCCCACGAAGGAATCAGCACCTCCTCGAAGGGCAGCCCTTCCGAGTAGCCGCCCACGTGCACGGGCCCTCCGCCGCCGTACGACAGCAGCGTGTAGTTCTCGGGGCCGTAGCCTTTGCCCACGATCCGGCCCAGCAAGGCGTTCTTGAGGCTGTCTTCGAAGAGGCTCACCACCCCTGCCGCCGCTTCGTACACGTCAATGTGCAACTTATCGGCAATCTGGGTTTTGACGGCCTCGTGGGCGAGGTCTTTGTCGAGCACCACGTCGCCCCCCAAAAAGTTGTGCGGATTGAGGATGCCCAGCACCACGTTGCAGTCCGAGATCGTCACCGTGTCCACGCCTCCGTCGGGATAGCACACCCCAATGCGCGAACCCGCGCTGTCGGGGCCGATTTCGATGCGGTTGGTACTGGGATTGATCCGTGCGTACGAACCCGTGCCCGCTCCCAGCGAGTCAATCTGCACCAGCGGCGTGTTGAGCAGAAAACGCGCCACGTCGGGGTTGTTTTTGATCTCGAAGTCGCCGTCGGTGATCAGGGCGATGTCGAACGAGGTGCCACCAATATCGGTACAGGCCACGTTTTTGGTGCCCAGCCGCTCGGCCAGGTAGCGGGCGCCTACCACGCCGCCAATCGGCCCGGATACGAGCGTCCTGCCCAATTCTTTGGAGTCAATCGAGATCGTGCCCCCGTGGCTGGCCATGATGCGCAAATCGAACTTGGCGCCCGAGGCGCGCGTCGTGGCCCGCACCGACTGCAACTGCACCCGCGAAGGCTCGGCCGCGTAGGCTTCGAGCAAGGTGGCGTTGAGGCGCGGAAAGTCCTGCCGCAGCGGGTACAGCTCCGACGAGAGGTAGATAGGCACCGACACGTTTTTTTCTTCCATCACCTCGGTGGCAATCTCGCGGATGCGGCTTTCGTGCGCCGGATTTTTGAACGAATAGATCAGGTTGACCACAATGGCCTTGACCTCCTGGGCCAGCAGGTTCTCGACGGCCGTCCGCACCTCGTGCTCGTAGAGCGGAATAGCCACCTTACCAAAGACATCTACCCGCTCGCGGACGCCGAAAATGCGCTCGCGGGGCACCAGGGGCACGTTGTGGCGGTGCGTGACGATGTGCAGCCGATCGGAGTACGAATAGCCCAGATAGGTCTGGATGGCCCGCTCCAGCCGGAGGTAGTCCTCCATGCCGGCCGTCACGATGATGCCGCAGCGGACGCCCTTGCGTTCGAGCAGGCGGTTGAGCATGGCCGTGCCGGAATAGATGCCCGACTTGAGCACCGGAAACACGTCGGCTACCTGCAAGTCCCAGTAGCCGAGGGCATCTTCGGCCGAGCGCATAAAGCCGATGGACTCATCTTGGGGCGTGGTTTGCGCCTTGCCAACCACAAAGTCACCTTTTTCATCAATGATGAAGGTGTCCGTCATGGTGCCGCCGGCGTCAATGGCGAGAATCTTAGGAGTTTTTGGCATTTGGTAGGAGAGAAAGATAGGTGAAAGTACGTTGATCGCCCATTGGGGCCATAAGGTAGAAAATCCGGTCACCGATTGCGCCTCTTCTGCGCCGTTGGTACGTCGGGCACCGCAAATGCTACGCAGCAGGGTACGAGCAATCGCTCGCCGTCACACACAAGGCATCCCCAGCGCCTGGCGCAACGCCTGGGCGTAGGACTTGCTGACGGGGATCTTGACGTGAGGCAAGTCGCGCAGAAACAGCCAGTAGCTACCGCCTGCGTGGTAGGTCAGGTGCGAGACGCAGTGCATATTGATGATGTAGCTGCGGTGAATGCGTCGAAAACCCTTGCCCGCCACCCTTTTTTCGATATCGCTCAGGTTGGTCGGCGAACAGAACGTCTGGCCATCGGCGTAGATGAGCACGTGCTTGCCCTGGGCGGCGATGTAGCCAATCTCTTCGACGTTAATGAGGTGGTGACGGTCTTGGTCGCGCACAGCTATAAAATACGGATCGCCTTCAGGGGCGCGGGTGGTTATCTGGTTGGAGGGTCGGCGGTCGAGTATCCAGGCCTCGGCGCTGGCGTAGTCTTCGAAGGTTTGGGCCGTGTACTGGTCATTGACTTCGAGCAGGCGATCTACTGAATAGCGTGCCGAGGGCTGACGCGAATAAATGAAAGCGATTTTTTGCAGGCCCAGGGCCAGCGCCGGAGGGAAAAAGTCTTCGTTTATCCAGCGGATGGCCTGCGTCCAGGTGCCGTAGAGCTGGCGGTTGTCGTTGACGAGGCACCCGCATTGGCACGTTTCGATGGTGGTCAGCAAAGCCTGTAGCCCCGTGCGCACCTGCCCTACGCTGACGTAGCCCCGCCAGTCGGCTAGCAGAAAGCCGCGCGGGTCGTGGCTGATGGTCAGAAAGTCTTCGGCAAAAAAGAAGGATGGGGTCATGCGGATGAGTACGCCGTAGATGCCGATTGGAAAGTAAAAAAAATGCTGGAAAGGTGGGGCA
>DAIRSZ010000127.1:0-5760 GCA_036804165.1 Catalimonadaceae bacterium
CGTGCTTGCCCTCCTGGGCTTCTTCGGTGAAGTAGTAGAGCAGGGTGGCGTTGCCGGCCAGTTCCTGTATGCCCGCTTGCCCGTCGAGTTCGGCGTTCAGCCCGACCTTGACCATCCGCAGGGCCATCGGGCTGAGGCGCATGATCTCCTGGCACCACTTGACAGTCTCGGCTTCGAGCTGGGCCAGGGGCACCACGGTGTTGACCAGCCCCATCTCAAGGGCTTCCTGCGCTGAATATTGGCGACACAAAAACCAAATTTCGCGGGCCTTCTTCTGCCCCACAATGCGAGCCAGGTACGACGAGCCAAAGCCCGCGTCGAAACTGCCGACCTTGGGCCCGGTCTGGCCAAAGATGGCGTTGTCGGAGGCGATGCTCAGGTCGCAGACCACGTGCAACACGTGGCCGCCACCGATGGCGTAGCCGTTGACCATCGCAATGACGGGCTTGGGCAGCGAGCGGATGCGCTTCTGGAGGTCGAGCACGTTGAGGCGCGGCACGCCGTCTTTGCCCACGTAGCCGCCGATGCCCTTTACGTTCTGGTCGCCGCCGCTGCAAAAGGCCTTGTCGCCTTCGCCCGTCAGCACCACCACGTAGATGTCGTCGTCGTAGCGGCAGTGGTCCACGGCGTCGAGCATTTCCTGCACCGTCAGGGGCGTGAAGGCATTGCGGTAGCGCGGCCGATTGATGGTGATCTTGCCGATGCCGGCGTAGTATTCAAACTTGATCTCTTCGTAGGGCTTGAGGGTTTGCCACGGCACCTGCGCGGGTGGGGCTACGGAATCTGGCGTCATGTAGAAAGTGGGGTTTAAAGAAAAAAGCGTACGCACGGCGCGGCGTACCAAAAGAGATAACGCATTTGACCGCAAACTGTCTGGCTCCGGGGCCGGATACTGCTTCAGGCGTGGGTGAGCGGGGCCGTTTCTACCTCGCTCACCTCCACCCGGCCGGCCGCGTCGAAGCCCGTCAGGCGTACGGGCACCAGTTCGTTGACGCGCAGCGGGTCGTAGCGGGCCACGACGCGCACGTAATTTTCGGTGAAGCCCTCCATCTGTCCTTCGGCCGTCAGCTCTTGCTCGAAGAGCACGGTGCGCACCTGTCCCAACTGGCTTTCGTAAAAGGCCCGACGCTTTTTCTCCGAGAGGATGTGCAGCCTCTTCGAGCGCTCGGCCCGCACTGCGGGCGGCACGGCATCGGCCATCGTGGCCGCCGGGGTGTTGGGCCGTTCTGAATAGGGGAACACGTGCAGGTACTGGATGGGCAGTTCTTGCAAGAAGCGGTAGGTGGTCAGAAACTCGGCCTCCGTTTCGCCCGGAAAGCCGACGATCACGTCCACGCCGATGCAGGCCTGGGGCATCTGCGCCCGGATGCGGGCCACGCGGTCGGCGTAGAGGTCGGTGCGGTAGCGGCGGCGCATGGCCGTCAGGATGGCGTCGCTGCCCGATTGCAACGGCACGTGAAAGTGGGGCACAAACCGCGACGAGGCCCCCACCAAATCAATGATTTCGTCGGTGAGCAGGTTGGGTTCGACCGACGAGATGCGGAAGCGATCCACGGCCTGCACCTCGTCGAGGGCGCGGAGCAAGTCCACGAAGCGGTCTTCGCGGCGGCCATTGCGGATGCCAAAATCGCCCGTATTGACGCCCGTCAGCACAATTTCGCGCACGCCCGTGGCGGCAATCTCGCGGGCGGCCTGCACCACGTGGGCGATGGTATCGCTGCGGCTGCGGCCCCGCGCCAGCGGGATGGTGCAAAAGGCGCAGTTGTAGTTGCAGCCATCCTGCACCTTGAGGAACGTGCGCGTACGGTCGTGCAGCGAATAGGCCGTCTGGTAGGTATCGGCCGCCTCGACCGCCTGGGCCAGCACGCGCGGCTGGGCCGGGCGGGCAAAGTCGTCGAGGTAGTCGAGCAGGCGAAATTTTTCGGCCGCCCCCAGCACGGCGTCCACCCCCGGGATGTCGGCAATCTCGCGGGGCTTGAGTTGGGCGTAGCAGCCGATGACGGTCACGTAGGCGTCGGGGTTGTGCTTGCGGGCCTGGGCCACCACCTTGCGGCACTTTTTGTCGGCGTTGTCGGTCACCGAGCAGGTATTGATCACGTAGATGTCGGGGCGCTCGTGAAAGTCCACCCGCTGGTAGCCCCGGGCCTCGAACTGGCGGGCAATGGTAGAAGTCTCCGAAAAGTTGAGCTTGCAGCCCAGGGTATAGAAAGCGACTTTCTTCATAAAGCAAAAATAGGCCGAATAGCCGTTTACTGTCCGATATCAAGTACCGACGGGCTTTTTTGGTTTCTTAGTGCCGAGATTTTCCTCAGAAGGGCCACCTTTCAAAATACACCCGTTTTTCAGATGAGAGTGGTCATATTTGGGAAAAACGTCTTTTTTTTTAAGCACATCAGCCCGAAATCAGGATAATTTCTAATTTTGACCCTCGAAAAAAGAGGCTGAATCGAAAAGATTGCTTTTTCGTTTTGGCAGGCCCCATCTAACTTATTCACTTATTTCCCTACAACTAAATGACCACCATTCGCAAGAAAGCGTTGGAGGTGCTTGCGCACCGCAAACCGCAGGACGTACAACTCCCCTCTCCCAAAATTTCGGACTACTTCGGCACCAACGTCTTCGGGCTGGACGCCATGCGTACCAACCTGGCCTCGGAACTTTACAAAAAGCTGGAACAAAGCATCGAAACGGGGGTCAGTATTGACCGCGACGTAGCCGATGCGGTGGCCGCGGCCATGAAATCCTGGGCCATGTCGAAGGGAGCTACCCACTACACGCACTGGTTCCAGCCCCTGACGGGTGCTACGGCCGAAAAGCACGATGCTTTCTTCGAAGTGCAGGACGGCCGGGCCATCGAGCGCTTCAAAGGCTCGGCCCTGGTGCAGCAAGAACCTGACGCCTCGTCGTTTCCGAGCGGGGGGCTGCGCACCACCTTCGAGGCGCGGGGCTACACCGCCTGGGACCCTACCTCGCCAGCGTTTGTCTTCGAGAGCGGCGGCATCCGGACGCTCTGCATCCCGACCATCTTTGTCTCTTACACGGGCGAGGCCCTCGACTTCAAGGCCCCGCTGCTCAAATCGCTCGAATTGCTCGACAAGGCCGCCGTCAAGGTCTGCGAACTGTTCGACAAGGATGTCACGAAAGTGGGCGCTACGCTCGGCCCCGAGCAAGAATATTTTCTGGTGGACAAGGCCCTGTACATGGCTCGGCCCGACCTGATGCTCACGGGCCGCACCTTGTTTGGCCACGCCTCGGCCAAGGGGCAAGAACTGGAAGACCACTACTTCGGCTCGATTCCCGAGCGAATCCATCACTTCATGATGGACTTCGAGATTGAGGCGCAGAAACTGGGCATTCCGGTGCGGACGCGCCACAACGAGGTGGCCCCCAGTCAGTTCGAGTGCGCCCCTTCGTTCGAGGAAATCAACCTGGCCGTGGATCACAACCAGTTGCTGATGGACGTGATGAGCAAAGTGGCCGATCGGCATGACCTGCGGGTGCTCTTCCACGAAAAACCCTTTGCAGGCGTCAATGGCAGCGGCAAGCACAACAACTGGTCGCTGGTGACTAATACGGGCAAAAACTTGCTTGGCCCCGGCCCCCGACCCAAGGATAACCTGCAGTTTCTGACTTTTTTTATCAATACCATCAAGGCCGTTCACGACTACGCCGACCAACTGCGGGCCAGCATCGCCTCGGCGGGCAACGACCACCGCCTGGGAGCCAACGAAGCCCCCCCGGCCATCATCTCGGTATTCATCGGTTCGCAACTAACGGCCATCCTCGACGGGCTGGAGCACAGCGAAGAGGTCACCCTCGACAAAGGCGACAATATGTACCTCAAGCTGGGCATCAACAAGATTCCCGAAATTCTGCTCGACAACACCGACCGCAACCGCACCTCGCCTTTTGCCTTTACGGGCAACAAGTTTGAGTTTCGCGCCGTGGGTGCTTCGGCCACCAACTCCGAGCCAATGACGGTGCTCAACACGGCCGTGGCGCACCAACTCAAGATTTTCCGTGGCGATGTCGAACAGGCCATGAGCCACGGAACCAAGAAAGAGGTAGCCATCGTCAAGGTGCTGCGGCAGTACATCAAGGCGTCGAAAGCCATTCGGTTCGAGGGCGACGGCTACTCGCAAGAGTGGGAAGACGAAGCCGCCCGCCGGGGCCTCTCGAACGTCAAAAAGTCGGCCCACGCCCTGGGTTTTATGGTCAACGAAAAAGCCAAATCGCTCTTTGTGGACAATGGCATTTTTACGGAGCGCGAACTGGAAGCCCGCTATGAAATTCAGCTCGAAGCCTACATCAAGAAACTCAACATCGAATCGGTAGTGCTGGGCGACCTAGCCTCCAACCACATCGTGCCGACGGCCGTCAACTACCAAAATCGGCTCATTGCCAATGCCCAAGGGCTGAAAGCACTGGGAATCACCGATACTTGCTACGACTCGACGGTGGCCAGCATCCGCGAGATTTCGCAACACGTAGCCGACATTCGTCGCCTGAGCAAAGCCATGCACGAAGCCCGCGAAGAAGCCCACGCCTGCACCAGCTCGGTCGAATGCGCCAAGACCTTTGCCGACAAAGTGACACCTTTCTTCGGCGAGATTCGCTACCACGTGGACGCCCTCGAAATGCTGGTGGACGACGAAGAATGGCCCATGGTCAAGTACCGCGAGCTGTTGTTTATGCGCTGAGCAAATGGCCGTATCGGTGCCCAACACCTCTCCCGGTCGGGAGAGGTTTTTTTGTGCCTCGTAGGTTCGAGGCGCATTACCTAACTTGCCCGCCATGCGCCGTTATTCTGTCATTGTGCCCGTCTATAACCGTCCCGACGAGGTGGACGAACTGCTGGCCAGCCTCACCCAGCAGACCTTGCCTCCCTACGAAGTGATTTTGGTGGAGGATGGCTCTGCTCGCCCCTGCCGCGCGGTGGCCGAGCGCTATGCCAACCGCCTGCGCATCCGGTATTTCTTCAAGGAAAATTCGGGACAAGGCTTCAGCCGCAACTTCGGCTACGCCCGCGCCGAGGGCGATTACTTCGTCGTCTTCGACTCGGACTGCCTGGTGCCGCCGCACTATTTTGCCGCCGTCGAGGCCCATTTGCAGGCGCACCCCCTCGACGCCTACGGCGGCCCCGACCGTGCTCACCCCGACTTTACGCCCGTCCAGAAGGCCATCAGCTACGCCATGACCTCGCCCTTTACGACGGGAGGCATTCGGGGCAATCGCCGCCACCTGGGGCCATACCACCCGCGCAGTTTCAACATGGGCATCTCCCGCACGGTGTTCGACGCCACGGCGGGCTATCGCCTCACGCGCATGGGCGAAGACATCGAGTTCAGCATCCGCATCATCGCGCAGGGCTTCCAGACGGGGCTAATCGCCGACGCCTACGTCTATCACAAGCGGCGCACCAGCCTGGGGCAGTTCTATCGGCAATTGCACTTTTTCGGACGGGGACGGATCAACATCCACCGGTATTTTCCGGCCGAACTCAAGCCCGTACACACCTTTCCGGCCCTGTTCGTGCTCGGGGCAGCGGGCTGGGCACTGGCCGCGCCTTTCAGCCGCTCGCTGCGCTGGCTCGGGGCAGGCGCGTACGGCGCGTATTTTTTGCTTATTGGGGTGGACAGCCTGCGCCAGACGCGCAGCCTGCGCGTGGCAGGGCTGAGCGTAGCGGCGGCGGCCGTGCAACTGACGGCCTACGGCATCGGCTTTCTGACCGAGCTAGGGCGGCGCCTGCGCGAAAAAAAA
>DAIRSZ010000128.1:0-5753 GCA_036804165.1 Catalimonadaceae bacterium
CACCTACCAGTCGGGAAAGCACGACGCGGGCCTGCCCAATTCGCGCAAGGCTGTCGAGGCTTTTACCGAAGAAGTATAGGTTTAGGATTTGTCACAAACTGAAAAGGGATGCGCTGACAGGCGCATCCCTTTTTTTTGGTGTGTAGTGCGGATTAAAACTTGAGCAACTGCTGGGTGCTGTACTGATGGCCCACCTGCAGGTGAACATAATAGACGCCGGGCTTGAGGTGCGCCACCGAAAACTGGTACGTGTACGTTTGCAGCGCCTCTGTCTGGTCGAGTACGGTGGCCTTGCCGTATCCGTCCACCAGCGTGAGCCGCACTGGTACTGCTGCGTCGTTTTCCCAGCTTGTCGAGACGTTCACCAGATCTTGGGCCGGATTAGGATACGTTTCGATGGCCAGCATCGTACCCGCTGCCGGGCGCCCCGAAGACGTGACCGTTATCTGTACGGCTCCTTTGTCGGCCCAGCCCATCACCCGCTCGTCGGCCTGGCGCACCAGCGGGCTGGTGGGCAGGGGGCGGTAATATTCCCACAAATCTTCACTCTGGCGGGCAAAGCCCAACTCGGTACCGAACAACAAGCGTTCGCTGTGTGGCCCTTCGTTGGCGGGCATTTCGCGCACGTTGTAATAGAGGTTGTGATCAGCCTCGATCTGGCCCCGGCCCAGCCCGATGCGTTGGTCGTTGGTCGGCGAAGTAAGCCGCCGCTGCACAATCAAGGCATTGTTGCGAATCTGCGCCCGGCCCGGCTGTGAAGCCGACCGCGTGCTGATCACCTCGCAGTTGGCCCAACTCTTGTTGTTGAAAATCATCGTATTGTGGTAGATCTCGATGTTTTCGTAGCCGCCCTCTAGCTGCACAAAGCGGTTGTTGATCCCCGTAACCAGGTTGCCGACGAACTTCATATTCTCACGGATGTTCGAGCCGTCGGCGGCAGCGCGTTTGAAGTTGGCGAAGGCCACCACATCCCCCACAATGCCCAGGTACGCTTCTGACTCGTTCAGCAGTTCAATCAGGTTGTGGGCATAGATGGCGTCGCTTATCCCCACCTCTACACCGTAGCCCGCATACGACCGTATGTGGTTGTGGTGGAAGTAAAGAGCATATTCGCTGCCTTGGTAGAACGTGCGGTCGAGGCGGCGCGGGCGGCCCGGGAACGAGCACGGGGCCGACATGTAGTTGTTACGGATCTCGACGTTGCCGTGCCCAAAGCCGCCGGCCAGTTCGATCGAGAAGTTGGGGCCCATGCCATTCCAGACGTTGTCGGGCTGCACGTGAAACTCCGAGTCTTCGATGAGCACGTTCCAGATCCAGTTGCGCTCGCTAGAGGGTAACTGCCCAATTTGCGTAATGCCGTAGCCCCCGTTGCGTTTGACCGTCTCGTACACCTCCAGGTGGTGGAAGTGACCGTTTTTGAGTTGCGAAAAGCTGATCTGTCCGAAGCAGTAGTGAAACGAGCCAAACGACGTGTTTACACCCTTGTAATATCCGACCTCGACATTTTCACAACGCGTGATCCAGATGGCGTTGACGGCAAAGTTGGTCGCATAGATGTCTTCTACTTTCACATCTTCGCAGTCTTTGAAGAAGAGTGCGCCGTTGTTTTGCCGACGGCCTTGCGCGTTGCTCCAACCCTCAAAGCCCATTCCGCGCACCAAAACACCTTTTACTTTCTCAGTGGGCTTGCCCACAAATCGCAAGCCGTGCTCCATCCAGCTAAATTCCGAATAGTTGGGTGCAATGTGCGTGGGCCAGCGAATGATGGTCTGCTCGCGCCCGGCGCCAATCACGGCCAGCGATTTGTTGGTTTCCACCATGCCCGGCTCGTCGTAGCGGCCTGCCGCCAGCCGGATGGTATCGCCCGCTGCGGCCTGGCGGATGGCGTGGCGCAACGTCGCCCAGGGGGCTTGCTGCGTTCCGATTTGCGCGTCGCTACCCTTGGTGCTGACAAACCAAGTGCGATGGCGTGGCGTCACTGGATCCGGATCAGGCACCACCGAGGCGTTGGTATCGGGCATCACCAGCAACGACACCACGTCCGAACCTGTGCGTCCGGCATTGTCCTGGGCCGTGAGGCGAAAGCGGTAGAGACCCGCGTGGAGATTCCGTAGGAGCAGCCTGGGTGCGTCGGGGCTGACCAGCTCCACGGTCGGCCCGTCTTCTTGCTGCCAGGTGTAGTGCTGCACCGTGCGGCCCGGGATCACCTCCACGCGGCTACCCAATTGCCACTCTTCGGCAGGCAGCATCACTTCTTGGTCTTCGCCCGTCCAGACCTGCGGACGATCGTCCACGTATAGGGCGAAGGTCTGGGTGAAGGCCGCCGTGCCTTGCCCACCAAATTCGCGGAAGAGCGATACCTTTAGCCGTTGCGCACCCGTGGGCAGTTCGCCCGCAAAGAAGTTTTCGCCCATGTTGCCGAACATGGAATAAGGCTCCTGATTTTCTATGTACTGCCGCCCGCCCAACTCAAACACCACACTGCCGATCTTTTGCGGCTGGCTGAACACGCGTACACTGAGGGCGGTGCCCGTTTCGGCCAGTCGGATGGTGTCGCCGTCGTTGAGGGTCACGATGTCTTGGTCAGTATCGGCATTCACCAGCACCAGGCTTTCGAGTCGGTACGTTTCGTCTTGCGGCGGGGCCACCACGGTCAGGGTGATTTCATCAGTTCCCTTGGCCCCTACGTTGTCGGTCACGGTCAGGCGGAAGTGGTAGGTACCCGCCGCCAGGTTGGTCAGCTTCAGGTGCGCTCTGTCGGCGTTGGTCATCTGCACATTGGGACCGTCGAGTTTGGTCCAGGCATACTTGGCGATGGTGCGGCCCGGCGAGGCCTGTCCGGCACCGGGTATCGTCAGTTGGGCCAATGGCAAACTGACGGTGCGGTGGCCACCGGCCTGCGCCGTGGGGGCGGCCTGTATCCGAATCACCTCGATGGCCGCCACGGTGGCCCGGTTTTCTCGCGAAATAAACCGCAGATCGAGTTGGCCGTCGGTCACTTCGCGCAAGAACGTGCGGGTGTGAGCCGTTAGGGGTGGGGCCAGTGCCAACAGGTCAAAACTCGTCAGCACGGGTTGTCCTTCTGCCATCACGTCGAACAGGCGCGATCCTTCGCCCCCCGCCGCCCCGTAGGGCAAGTTCCACCACAACTCGGCAAAGTGAAGCACCACCCGGTACTGGCCCGCTGGCACAGGCAGGCGGTAGTACATGTCAGCCGGATTATTGATCAAACTGGTGCGTTCGGTACGGTAGAGCACATCGTGCGAGGTCTGCAAGATATTGACATCGTTGCTGATCGAGAACGTGCTCGTGGCCCCCGTCCAGAAACGGTCTTCGGTGAAACGGCCCAGGCCCGTGGTGACGGCGCCGCCGCCCGCATTGATTCGGAAAAAAACCTGCTCGCTGGTGGTAGGCACCGGATCGTTGGCCTGTTCTACCACCGTAAACGCAATAGCCTTGCCTTTGCCCGCCTCGCCTTCGCCCTGCGGCTGGCCGTAGGGAACTGCCACCAATGTGTGCGTGCCGGGACTGAGGGTGCCGGGAAAATAATCGTTGCCTCTGTTTCCAAAGAGGGTATAAAGCCGCGTGCCCTCCACATAGCGGATGCCATCGAGGTAGAACACCACGCTGCCTACCGTTTGCGGCTGCACATCGGCCCGCACGTTGAGGGCCGATCCCGTCTGAGAAAGCACAATCTTGCTGCCGTCCTGCAGGGGCATGATGTCCTGATCGGTATCGGCATTCACAAGTGTAAATAGGGTCACCTGACTGCTGGCTTGCGCCCGGGCAGCCGAGCCAACGCTCACGCCCCCAAGGATGATTAGCAGCCCGTAGCACCGCAGCATCGTAAATAACTTTTTCATTGCGCTAAGTATGGATGTGAAACTGAAAGACATTCGGCTCGCCGAGTTAACTAGCTAAAGCATCGCCTGCCGAACGGGTAATCGTTTTGAAGGTGTGCCGACACGCTGTTTGGCGAATCGGGGTTCGTAGGCGTTCAAATATTTTAAAACAAGTAACTATCTAAAATCTCATTTATACAAAAATACAGCGGTTAAACCTTTCAAATAGGACATGCTGTAGGAATATTCCAATATGTGAGATTTAAAGCCTATTTCTAATTTAGCTTATGTCATGTTTCTTCTAATCGTTTCTGTAGATGCTACTAGGCACCGGGCCCAAAGACAATTTTATGAATATTTTAAGTTGATATAAATCCAAAAAATGATATTTTTTTTACGAAACAGGCACCTCAGCACCCCATTATGTATTCTGTAGATATGAATCTTTAAAGCAAGTAGGCGGTGTAGGATGCTCGGCCAACGGCTCATTCTGGGGCCATCTCACGCACTCATCCCAGACTTACTACGCTAGCAGTTACTTTTGTTGGCCATCAATAATATAATTATACTTTTAAATAATTATCACAAAGAGTCGAATATTTTTTTGAATAGTTACAAAAAAAGCGCGCCTTCCGAAGAAGACGCGCGATCAGCAAGCGTACGGCGAGGTAGTTGGCCTATCGCTTGATGAGCTTTTGGGTGTACACCTGGCCATCGAACCGAAGTTGCAGGGTGTAAATCCCGCTCGGATACTGGCGCAAGTCGAACGAGGCTTCGAAATACGTCTGCGCGCAGGTGCGTTGGGCCAACGTGATTACCTGACCCAAGGCATTGACCAGATTTACTTCCACCTGACCCGTGAGGGGCTGCGAGACTTCGATCCGCACCCTATCCGTGGCCGGATTGGGAAAAGCCGACCATGCCAAGGGTATCGGCACACTGCCGCCGCCGCCCGTCACTTCGCCGTGCGCCAACCAATTGAAGAGGTTTAGGGCATACTGGCGGTTGTCGAACCGTCGGATATGGGTGCCAGCCCCGTTGATGTTAAAAAAAGTGTTGCGGTCGAAATGACCCGCTACGCGACCACTGCCGGCCGTCGCCACGATCAGCGTGGCATCATTGGCGGTGGCCGAACTGCTGCTGCCCGACCCGAAATTGCTGCCGTTGTTGCGCTTCACGTTGCCCCGGGCACGCGCCAATACGGTCACCGTAACGCCCGTCGGTACGTTGCTAGCCACCGTAATGGGCGACACGCCTTCGCCGTCGAAGCGATTGATGCCCGTCAGGATCGGGTGCGATTGGCCCGCCGTGGTGAAGTCCACGTTGCGCTCACTCGAATACGTGCCCTGATCCTGGTTCATCACCATCCCGAACCGATCCATAAAGAGCTGATCCGACGTGGGCGCTGCGCCCCAGTTCCAGCCAAAGTTAGCATCGGAGATGAACAACACACTGCCACCACTACGGACATAGTTGTCCACCGCATTGACGTCGGCCGTGGTATAGTTGATATTATTGTTGGAGCCAAACACGATCACGGCATATTGGCTGAGGTTGAGCGAAGCCAACGGAATAGGCGTCGGATTTGTCCAGGGACCTTCCTGAATCTCTTCTAGTTCAAAGCCCGCGCCTTCCAACGCCTGCGCCAGTTCGAACCAGCCGTGGTTGCCGTTGAAAGTTTGTTGGTTGAAAATGGAAGAAGCCTGCTCGTCTTTGCAGCTCACCTGCTGACCTTCAATGGTGCCACATTCGAAGAAACCCGCCCGGCCACTGCCCGAGCGCAGGAACAATATTTTGCTAACGCTCGGCGGTGCAGGCGCAGGATTGACCGTCACGCTCACCTCGTCGGTGCCCGTGGCTCCGGCATTGTCGGTCACCGTCAGGCGGAAGCTGTAGCTGCCCGCCGTCAGA
>DAIRSZ010000129.1:0-1583 GCA_036804165.1 Catalimonadaceae bacterium
CCCGACGCCGACGCCGTTACGCTCTGGGGCGAAGTGATGCCCGACGCGCCGCTCTACACCAAGCTGTTTCGCTATGTGCGCCACCTGCACCTGGGACAGCGACCCGCCGGACTTACGTTTGGCTTTGCGTTCGACGAAACGCTCGAACACCGATTTTTCGACTTGTTTGCTATGCACCTGCTCCGATGAAAAAACGCATTGCCCTCTTTCCCGGCTCGTTCGATCCTTTCACCAAAGGTCACGAAGACATCGTACTGCGCGGGGCTACGTTGTTCGACGAGGTGGTCATCGGCGTGGGCGTCAACTCCAACAAACAGCGCTTCTTTCCCCTCGACCTGATCATGTCCAAGATCGAGGATACGTTTGCCGATCACGACCACATCCGGGCCATGTCGTACAAGGGCCTGACGGCCACCTTTGCGGCCGAGATCGGGGCGACGGTGCTGCTGCGCGGCTTGCGCAATACCACCGACTTCGAGTACGAAAACGCCATCGCGCAGGCCAACCGCTACGTGTTCGAAAAGCTCGAAACCGTGTTTATCATCACCTCGCCGCACCTGACGCCCATCAGTTCGTCCATCGTGCGCGACCTCTATCGGCACGGGCAAAACGTGGACAGTTTTCTGCCCTACACGCTCTGAGGGCAGCATAGCCGGGAGTGCCCGCTAAAGGGTGTGCACGAACTTTTCGCGGTATTGCCGAAAAACCTCGCGGATGGTGGAGTAGGAGTGGGGTAGCAGCTTCTCTACTTCGCCGGGAGCCAGCCAGCGCACGTCGTCAATGCCTTCGGCCTGCTGGGGTTTCATTTGGCTGTCGTCGAGGCAGTGCATCAAATACCAGCGCGTGCGTTTGAGCAGTTGGCGGTTGTGGCGGGCGTAGGTATGCCAGGTGGTGCAGATCTTCACGTCGAGCTGTACGCGCACCCCGCACTCTTCTTCCACTTCGCGCACGGCCCCTTTCTTCGACTTTTCGGGTCCTTCGAGCTTGCCCTTGGGCAAATCCCACCGGCCCAGGCGGTGGATCATCAGAAAAAAGCCATCTTTTACGACCAGGCCGCCCGCCGCCCGCACAATCCGGAAGTGGGCCTTTACCTGCGCCCGCAGTTGCCGGAGGCCAATGGCTGTCAGGGTGACGCTGCGCAGCTCGGGGAAGTCCTGCGTCTGGAGCAGGCGCAGCAACAGCCGCAATTGGTCGGGATCGGGCAGGCGGAAAAGCACGTCGCCCACCAGCATTTGCCGATCGAGTTGCCCGTGCGCGTGAAAAACGTGCGCATAGTCGGCCGTGGACACTTCGTGTACGTGCACGAGGATGACGGCCACATCCTGAATAAAAAATTTCATAAGAAGGCGATCCACCAAAATCCTTGCAAAGCAACTACATAAACGCGGGCCATACAATGCCCAGCGAAGGGTTGTATCGGAAATCGCCCCGGCTGCGTACAAAAACGCTTACGCAACTATTTTTTGGCGGACGTTTTGGGCCGCACCTCTATTTTTTATGAAAACTGGTTATAAAATCCTGATCGGCGTGGTCGTACTTCTGATCGCCCTGCGGGTGGCCTTGCCCTTCATCGTCAAGCACTA
>DAIRSZ010000129.1:1683-5635 GCA_036804165.1 Catalimonadaceae bacterium
TTCGATATGACGGCCCTGGTGCTGGGCGAAGGCGAGTTTTCGATTGACTCGCGCCTGGACGTCCTGGCCGAACCCATCGCCCTGGAGGCCGATATCAAACTCGAAGAAGTGGACCTGACGCGCCTCAACGATTTTTTCGAAGCCTACGTGGGCTTCGACGTCGAGCAGGGCCGCATGGGGCTGTATTCGGAAGTGGCCACGGCCGAGAACAAGTTTGAGGGCTACATCCGACCCATCCTCAAGGAAGTGCGCGTGCTTTCGATCGAAAAGGACAAGTCGCTGCTGCAAATGGCCTACGAGGGCGTGGTGGAAGCCGTGCGAATTGTTTTCACCAACCAACGCGAAAAACAGGTAGCCACGCAAGTGCCCATCTCGGGCCGGCTCGACAATCCGGAAATCAACATCTGGAAAACGGTGCTCAATACCGTCCGCAATGCCTTCATCGAAGCCTACGCCCCCGAACTGGAAGGCAGCATTGACCTAGACAAACTCGGCCTGAGCGAGGCCGAGAAAAGGAAAGTGCGGCGCGAAAAGGAGGATTAGGGAAGATTAGGAAACCGGAGCAGCAAGCCACCAGCAGCCGACTGCTCCGGAAGGCAATTAGCGGACGGTGACCACGCTCGACAGGCGGGTGTGGCCGGCCGTCACCACGTAGAGGTACTGACCCGCGGCCAGCCCTTGCGTGGGTAGCTCCGTACGGTGCTCACCCACGGGCAGGGTGCGGGGTGCCGAGGCGTAGAGTTGCCGTCCCGTAAGGTCGAACAGGCCAATGGATACCAACTCGGTACGGGCCAGGCTGAAGTGCACCGTGGTGTGCGTAACGGCCGGATTGGGGTAGTGCGCAAACAAAGTCAGGGTATGCTGCTGCACCGAGCTGCCCGCATGCGTGGGGGTAAACTCCACGATGGGGTAGATGGCAAAGTGCGTGGCGATGGGCGAAAAGTTTTCGGTGTAGAAATCCTTCCACGGGGGTACGGGGCCGTGCCCGTGCCAGAGCACGGCGTTGCGGCCATAGACATTGAGGTCGTCGTCGGCGCGGCTACTCGGCTCGCCGCACAGCAGCCCGATCGTATCGGTGATGGCCCCGTGCGACCAGTGCCCCAGGTTGAAGGCCACAAAGAAAGAATCGGAGACGGCAATGGGTGTGCTGAACGTCGTCACGGTGGGCCCGCCCGTTAGGTCCAGTTCGGTCGTATTGACAGTTTTGCTGTCGAGCGGGCCGCCCGGCAGGCCATTGGGACCTACCGGATGCACGCGGAAGCGTACGGTTTGGGTGGAACCCGCCGCGCGCGTGCCGAAGTGGTGCGACACAATGCCTTTAACGACGATGTTGCCTTCGAAATAATACTTCTCGGCCCAGGCCTCGTCGCCATAAATGTTATGGCCCGTCAGATAGCCCCACTTGGGCTGGGGGTTGGCGCCGCCCGTCATGCCGTCGTACGGAAAGAACGTGAGGGGCGCGTCGGGGGGCAGGTGCCGGAGCGTAGAGTCAATTTGCGCCCAGGCGGGTGCGCTGGCCAAGGCAAAGAGTGCGAAGGCGCAGGCGGTGCGTAGTGCGTGTTGCATAGGGAAAGGATTTTAGTGATGAAGCCCCAAAGGTAGGGCACCACCAATCCTTTATGCAACTATGTTGCAAAATAAATACCTGTCCACGCTCTTTTTTTTTTAGTTGCTCTGTCGGGCATACGACATGTGATATGCATGCACGAGCATCCATCAGAAAGGATCGCTATGCTACCTGACCCGTACCAATCGGCCCGACAGGGTGTAACCCACGCTGAGGTTTACGAATGTTCCCCGCATTTGATCGAACCGGGCCGGGACGGCGTACATCCTCACCCGGAGGAGGTGTTCGGCCCGCTCGTTGATGCGGACACCGAAGGCGGGAATGAGATGAAGCATTTTCCAGACTTTAAAATCGTACTGCAGGCCGTACGTGACACCGTAGCGCAGCACCAGGTGATCGGCAAAAGCATCGCCCGTCCGGTCGTTGGCTGCCAGTTCGAGCATACTCAGTCCGGCGAAGGGCGTGAGTTTGTGTTTTCGGCTGTTCACCAATACCTGACCGATGCGCAGGTCGGCGACCGCAACCAGCGTCGGCAGGTCTTCGGGCCATAGCAAATTGTCTTGCACAAACGCGCGGCGCACCCGGTTGCGGGCCAGCGTAACATCCAGAAAAAGGACGGTATTTTTGTACGATAGGTCGAGGCCGTACAGATAATTGAAAGTAGGGGTGAGGTGGTCGGAGAGGTCACTCGTAAATGCGCCCGCGCCGAGGCCGACACTAAAGGCGCACCCGAAATTTCTGTCTTCTATTTCCGGAAAACGCTCGAAAGGGTGCGCGGCGAGGGCCTGGGCGGTCTGGCGTTCCCAGTCGGCGAGTGCCAACGGATCGGCTCCCGACTGGGTTTCGCGCTGGAAAAGTTCGATTTCTCGTTGGCAGTCTTCGTGGTGTGCGCGGAGCCGTCCTTCGGCCTGACGGGCGTGGTCAATGCGGTGCAAGTCGCGCTGCAAGTTTCGGCGGTGCTGCTCGACGATATCGAAGATCACCTGATTGTACCGCAAGAGCTGATCGGACTGCTGGGCGGGCTTTACCCACGAAAACTGCGGGAGCATGTAGTTCTTGGTACTCAACACGACCACCGTGGTGTCCCGAAAGCGCTTTCGGGACACTTCGTAGCTGATTTCGTAGTCCAGTTCGGAGGCGTATGCACTCGCCCGAAAAGGCTCTCCCCCAAAATCCTCCCACGTAAGCGGGCCCGCTTCCCAATGACGTTCGGTGGACTGTCCCCAACAGGTCAGGCCCGGCAATACCCACAGCAACAGCAGAAGCCTTTTCATCGGGAGCAGTCATTTGGCACCCGGACGGTCATTTCCCGGATGGACGCCTTTTCACTACGAAAAAAGCGTGCGAATTGTCTGTACTTATTTTTCTGATGTCAGCGCCTCCAACTGTGCGTAGGGCACCGTGACGACTTGGCTGCCGTAGGTAGTGCGCATTCGCAGCAAGGCTTTTTCGTAGCCTAGGCCCAGCACCAGGCTACGCCCGAATTGCGGCACCAAGCTACGCCCGGCTTGCGGCACCGGACGCATGTTGTCTTTGATAACGTTGGTATCCCGAAGGGGCGAATTGGTATTGGCATACACACTGTCGCCCACGGCAATCCCGGCTCCGCGGGCGATGCCCATGGGCGCGCGTTGCGTATAAAAAACCTGGTCATTAGAGAAAAAACGAACTCTGGGGCGCCCATTTTCATAGAAGCACACGCGAACGTTCCTTTTGTTGGCTTCTACCACTTGCGCGGTCCGGTCTTGTTGCCCTTCAAATTGAAATATTAACACCTCGGCGGGCCCCACGGCGGTCGAATCGTACCGATAGGATTGCACAGATTTCGTCTTGCGGCGATAGGCCTCCGAATAGGTAGTAGTAGGCGCAGCCGAATCGCGCTGCACCACCTCGGCCGACAGGATCACCCGGCGGCGGATGTAAGGCCCTACCACGAAAAAATTCACGTCGTAGGTGAGGTTTTGCAGGTGCTGACCCGGCCCCAGCACGTAGTGCTCGTGGAGGTTGCGCCGGGCACTGGCCACCATGGCATCGTGCCCCCAGCCACCAATGCCGAACAAATAAATGGTTTGCGAAAAGCCAAAGGCCACGTCCACCACCTCCTGCGGTTCGGCCGGGGGCGAAGGGACGCCCGTGACCATGCCCCGGTGGAGCACGGTGCAGGAGGTAGCAAGGGCCGTCAGCAATGCGGCCACGTAGGTCATGCGCATAATAGTTGGTTGGGTTTGGGATTGTGAGATGAGATGTTGAGGTAGTTTGTTTACACCACAGGCCGTTTGTGCCAACGTCCTGATGGCCCAGGAAGCCGCGCCCGCCCCGTCGCTATCTGCCAAAGGCTTCGTACCGTACTTTTCGGTACGACTGATACGGCTGGCCCTTCACCCT
>DAIRSZ010000130.1:0-5613 GCA_036804165.1 Catalimonadaceae bacterium
GGCTTTCGCACCATCGGGCTAGTACGGGGCGAGCCGCACGCCACGCTCAATCCCTCCTTACAATTTGCCGCCGCGCAGGGTATGGCCTTGCACTACCTCGACCGCACTACGTACCGCGCGCGGCACACACCCGCCTTGCTCCTCAAACTACAAAATCAATTCGGAAGGTGCTACCTGCTGCCCGAAGGCGGCAGCAATGGCCTGGCCGTACGGGGTGTGGCCGACCTGATTGGCCCCGACTGGCCCGCCGCCGACTGGGTGGTGTGCCCAGTCGGAACGGGCGGCACACTGGCCGGGCTGGCGGCCGGGCTGGCGGGCCGCCCTACGCGGGTGCTGGGCATAGCCGTGCTGAAAGAGGCCGCATTTCTGCACGCCGAGGTGGATCGGCTGCTGGCTGAGGCAGCGGTAGCCCAGTCGGCCCCCTGGTTGCTGCATCTCGATTTTCACGCCGGGGGCTACGCCAAAGCGCCGCCCGCCCTGCGCACCTTCACCGCTGAACTTACGGCACGCCACGGCCTGCCGCTCGAACCTGTTTACAGCGGAAAGATGTTCTGGGCCTTGTGGATGCTCGTCGCGCAGGGATTCTTCGCACCGGGCAGTCGGCTGATTGCCCTCCACACCGGGGGTGTGGACTTGCCACCGGCCGGGCCGTCTGCTTCATTCTGAATACCTTTGTACATGTCTTTTTCTTTTTCTGCCTTCGTGCGCCGCTTGTGCCTGCTGCTGGGTATCCTGTCGGTAGGCGCTGGCCTGGCGGCTGCCCAAACGGTAGCTCCCCCGCAGTGGACGTTCGGCTTTGCCCCGCCGCAGGCCAAGGTGGGCGACGAGGTCGAGCTGGTCTTCCGGGCACAGGTGCCCACTAAGTGGTATCTCTACTCCTCGGACTTCGACCCCGACCTGGGCCCGATTGTTACGACGTTTGCCTTCGAGCCGCACCCCAGCTACGAACGCTTGGGCGAAGTGCGTCCCGTCAACCCCAAAAAGAAGTACGACGATATCTGGGAGGGCGAATACACCTACTTCGAAGGCACGGGCGAGTTTCGGCAGCGGGTCAAGATTCTGGCGACCAATCCGCAAATTCGGGGGGAAATTTCTTACCAGATCTGCACCGAAGTGGATGGCCGCTGCGTCAACTTCGACACGGACTTTGACTTTCGGGGGCTGACCGTCGGCGCGGCCGCACCTACGCCGGAAGCACGTACGACGGGCGCCGAGCCGCCCGCAACGGCAGTAGCCCGGGCAGACACGGCGGCCGCCGCCACCAGTGCCCGGGTGCGCCCGGCCGCCGACACAACGGCCGAGACGTACGGACAGCCCGCGCGGCTGGTACCTTCGGCCGAACCGACCCCTCTGGCCGACGGCTCGCTGTGGGCCTTTATGCTGCTGGCCTTCGGCTCGGGGCTGGTGGCCTTGCTGACGCCCTGCGTCTTCCCGATGATCCCGATGACGGTGACTTTTTTCACCAAAACCGAAACCACGCGGGCGGCGGGCGTGCGCAAAGCCCTGCTCTACGGCCTGTCCATCATCGCCATCTACACCGTGGCCGGCACGCTCGTTTCGCGCCTCAACGGGCCGGAGTTTGCCAATTGGCTCAGCACGCACTGGCTGCCCAATGTGTTCTTTTTCGGCGTGTTCATCTTTTTCGCCCTGGCTTTTTTGGGTATGTTCGAGATCGTGCTGCCCGCCGGGCTGGTCAACCGCATGGACAAGCAGGCCGACCGGGGCGGGCTGATCGGGGTGTTTTTTATGGCCTTCACGCTGGTGCTGGTATCTTTCTCTTGTACGGGACCCATTGTGGGCAGCTTGCTGGTGGCCTCGGCCGGGGGCGAGATGCTCAAGCCCATCGCGGGGATGTTCGCCTTTGCGCTGGCCTTTGCCCTGCCCTTCACGCTTTTCGCCGTGTTTCCCTCGTGGCTGAGCAACCTGCCCAAGTCGGGCGGGTGGCTCAACTCGGTCAAGGTGGTGCTGGGTTTTCTGGAGCTGGCCCTGGCCTTCAAGTTTCTGAGCGTGGCCGACCAGGCCTACCACTGGAACCTGCTCGACCGCGATGTCTATCTGGCCATCTGGATTGCCGTTTTCACCGGGCTGGCCCTGTACTTGTTTGGTAAGTTGCGCCTGCCCCACGACAGCCCCGTGGACAAGATCGGCGTGCCGCGCCTGCTGCTGGGACTGCTGACGCTCACCTTTGTGGTGTACTTGGTGCCGGGCATGTTCGGGGCGCCGCTCAAGCCGCTGGCGGGCTACCTGCCGCCGCAAAACACGCTTGACTTTGACATCCGCCAGCAAACGTACGGTGCCCTGGCAAGCGGAGCGGCCCGGGAAGAAACGGGCTGCGAGCCCCCCCGCTACGCCAATTTGCTGCACTTGCCCCACGGCCTGCGGGGCTATTTCGACTACGAGCAGGCCCTGGCCTGCGCCCGGCGCGTGGGCAAGCCCGTCTTCGTGGACTTCACGGGCCACGGCTGCGTCAACTGCCGCGAGATGGAGGCCCGCGTTTGGGCCGACCCGCGCGTACTGCGCCGTTTGCAAGAAGACTACGTGGTGGTAGCCCTCTACGTGGACGACAAAACCGAACTGCCCGAAGCCGACTGGTACGTGTCGGACTACGACCAGAAGCGCAAGACCAGTATTGGCAAGCAAAACGCCGATTTGCAGATTCGGCGCTTCAACAATAATGCGCAACCGTTCTACGTGCTGCTCGACCCCAGCGGCGAGTTGCTGCACGCGCCCCAGGCCTACGACCTGAACGCCGACAATTTCGTGCGCTTTCTCGACGCCGGACTGGCGGCTTTTGCGGCCCGCACGGCGGGCGAACGGGCCGTTTCGTGGCGGGAAGGGCCGCGTTAGGGATATTAAATCGGCTAATGTTTTGTCATGTAACCAAAAAATTTAATTATATCACTATATTTGGCTAGTAATAAAATTCGAAAAAGTTAGCAATCTATTAATTCGTATGTCTGTTAACTCAAAACATCTCCTTGCTACAGCTCTTATTCTGCTATTTATAATAACCAGCGTATGTTCAGTTGCTGCTTTCGGACAACAACCAATTAATGTTACTGATCAAACGGTTCGATTGGGAAACAATCAGGAAGAAGTACTATATTTTGGATTTTCAAAAGGTGATAAAATTATATTCAATTTTTCAGAAGAGAAAAATAAAGAGCTAAGAGAAGTCGAAGTCTATGAATATCCTTCCACAACACGCTTTTCTGCATATAAGGTAAGCTCCGTGCTAGACAAGGAGATAGTTGCTAACAAAACAGGGGTTTATGTATTCAGGATTAAAAACGGCGCGCTGACCGGAAGAACCTGTAACGTAAACATTCAGAGAATTCCTGCTGATGAAAGTACTATATCCTTTGATACGGATGTCCAATGGATTGTACGCTACGATACTACTTGGCAGACAAATACGAAAGACGTCATTGTAGGCTATGATACTCTTTTTGAATCGAAAAAAAGGAAAGAATTAGTGAAAATTGATACCTCCTTCAATTCCCTATTCGACAAGAATGTCAGAGTACACTCCGCGACTGCCATTGGAAAATCACCATACACCTATTTGACAATTGATATACCAGCAAATTCTTATCAGCCCAATGTCTCCAATCCTTATCACGCCACCGAAGTTGTTTCTTGGTCATATTGGATTGGTGTTGGTCAAAAAGCAGCGGAAGAATATGAGAAAGCCAATAGTACCCTGTCTAATTCCGTCATAGCCATTGCTGATTTACTTGGAGGATATGGCGGATTAGCTTCGTTAGCTATGACAGGTATCTCTCCATTTTTAAATCCTAGTGTGGGCGACAATGTCATCTACAAGTTTTACACAATTAACATGCTGGGCAGAGAAGTTGTCATTGATCATGGGAATGTCATAAGTGGCTCTGGTAGCAACCAGTTTTTAAAGCAAGGATCCTTTTACGTTGAACTCTACAATGACAATGTCAGAGATGGCATAGACGTGAGTCTGAAAATGATAGTGATGCAGGTGACTAAAACGTGGGCAGACGTTTCTTTTACGGAGAAAAGGGTCGTACCTATTACTCAACATCAGCAATTCCGAACTCCGATCGTTACTAATTCTACTGTTCCAGTAGTAAAGAATTAAAGCTACGGGTGCGCTTTCTCGATGCCAGACTGGCGGCTTTTGCGGCCCGCACGGCGGGCGAACGGGCCGTTTCGTGGCGGGAAGGGCCGCGTTAGGGCCGCCTTTACGTACGCACTTTCGGGTAGCACGCGACGTTGTGCTGTCAGACCTTTTCTATGGAACACTCCTCCAAACAAAGCGGCAACGTTTTCGACCTTCGAATACTGCGACGCCTCTTTACGTTTACCCGCCCCTATCGCGGCCAATTTTATTTTTTGGTGCTGCTGACCCTGCTATTGGGCGTGCTGGCACCGCTGCGGCCCTTCCTGACGCAGATCGCCATTGACGACCACATCGCCGTGGGCGACTACCCGGGCATGACGCAGGTGATCCTGCTCATGCTCGGTCTGCTGGTGTTGCAGGCCATCGTCCAATACGCCCACACGTATTTGTCGGGCTGGCTAGGGCAGTACATCATCCGCGATGTACGCATCCAGCTCTATCGGCATTTGCTCAGTTTGCGGCTGCGCTTTTTCGACCGCACACAAATTGGGCGGCTGGTGACGCGCAACGTGTCTGACATCGAGACCCTCTCCGACGTGTTTTCGCAGGGGCTGGCGGCCATGGCGGGCGATCTGATGCAGATTTTCTTCATCACGTTTCTGATGTTCTACACCGACTGGCGCCTGACGCTGGTGAGCCTCTCGATGCTGCCATTGCTGGTGGTGAGTACCTACGTATTCAAAGAAAAAATCAAGGTGGCCTTCAACGAGGTGCGCACCGCCGTCTCGAACCTCAACTCGTTCGTGCAGGAGCACATCACGGGCATGAGCATCGTGCAGATTTTTGGCAGCGAAGACCGCGAGATGGCCCGCTTTCGCGAGATCAACGAAACGCACCGGGCGGCCAACATCCGCTCTATCTTCTACTACTCGGTCTATTTTCCGGTAGCAGAGGTGATCAGCGCCGTCGGCACGGGGTTGCTGGTCTGGTACGGGGCCCGCAACGTGATTGCCTTTCAGGAGCAAGAAGTGACGCTGGGGGCGCTGGTGGCCTTCATCATGTACATCACCCTCTTTTTCCGGCCTATCCGCAACCTGGCCGACCGTTTCAATACGCTCCAGTTGGGCGTGGTGAGCACCGACCGCATCTTTACGCTGCTCGACAATCACGAGCACATCGTGGACGACGGCACCCACGCCCCCGACCAACTGCGCGGCCAGGTGCGCTTCGACCAGGTCTGGTTTGCCTACGACCCGCCCGAATATGTCCTGAAGGGCATTTCTTTCGACGTGTCGCCGGGCCAGACCCTGGCTCTGGTGGGGGCTACGGGTGCGGGCAAGTCGTCGGTTATAAATTTGCTCAACCGTTTCTACGACATTCAGAAGGGCCACATCTACCTCGATGGCCGACCCCTGCGCGACTATCGGCTCGACACGTTGCGACAGCAGATCGGGGTGGTGCTGCAAGACGTGTTTCTTTTTTCGGATACGATCCGCGAGAACATCACCCTGGGCCAT
>DAIRSZ010000131.1:0-5588 GCA_036804165.1 Catalimonadaceae bacterium
TGCGCCACCTGCGCCCCGAAACCACGCTCTTTCTGGTGGCTTCCAAGACGTTCACCACGCAGGAAACCATGACCAATGCCCGCACGGCCCGCCAGTGGCTGCTCGACCGGGCTGACGATCCGTCCGCGGTGGGTCGGCACTTTGTGGCGCTTTCGACCAACCGTACGGGCGTAGCCGAGTTCGGTATTGACCCGGAAAACATGTTTGGGTTTTGGGATTGGGTAGGGGGGCGCTATTCGCTCTGGTCGGCCATTGGGCTTTCGATTGCCCTGGCGCTGGGCTTCGACCACTTCCGTGCCCTGCTCGACGGCGCCCACGCCGTAGATACGCACTTCCGCACGGCCGACCTCGACGAGAACTTACCCGTCGTGATGGGCCTTCTGGGGATTTGGTACACCAATTTTTATGGTTGCCAAACCGAGGCCATCCTGCCCTACGACCAGTATATGCACCGCTTTCCGGCCTACTTTCAGCAAGGCAACATGGAAAGCAACGGCAAAAGCACCGACCGCAACGGCGAGCGCATAGACTACGCCACCGGCCCGATCATCTGGGGCGAGCCGGGCACCAACGGCCAGCACGCTTTTTACCAACTCATTCACCAGGGTACGCCGCTGATTCCCTGCGATTTTCTGGCCCCCGCCCATAGCCACAATCCTGTCGGGGATCATCATCCCAAGCTGCTGTCGAATTTCTTTGCCCAAACCCAGGCGCTGATGCGCGGTAAGACCCACGCCGAGGCCGCTGCTGAACTGCGCGCGGCGGGCAAGCCTGAGGCTGAGGTAGCGCGCCTGGCTCCCTTCAAGACTTTCGAGGGCAACCGCCCGACCAACTCGTTTTTGTTCCGCCAACTTACGCCGCGCACGCTCGGAAGCCTGATTGCCCTCTACGAGCACAAGATTTTTGTGCAAGGCGTGGTCTGGAATGTTTTCAGTTTCGATCAGTGGGGCGTAGAGTTGGGCAAGCAACTGGCAGGCAACATCTTGCCCGAACTGTCGCCCGACGGCCAGCCGGGCACGCACGACGCCTCTACGGCAGGGCTGATTGCCGCCTACCGGGCGTGGAGAGCAAAGGAATAACTTAGGGACGGCCCTCGACCACCACGTCGGGCGTGAAGATGCGGTTGCTTTCGTTGAGGGCACGATCTACTACCCAGATTCGGAGTTGGATGGTGTCGCCCACGGCGAATATGCGCTGGCTGATAAGCTGCGATACCATGTTGTAGCGGATCACGCCTTCGAGCGGGCCTTGGTTGTTTTCGGCGATTCGAGGAAAACGACCCGAAAGCGTAAAGGGCACGCCGCCCAGCGTGGCCTGCACGTACTCACCGCCCCGGCGGACGTAGAGTTCGGTAAAAAAATTGTTGACGAAGGGAGAATTGGCGTCGAAGGGTGGCTGGGTGTCCTCGGCGGGCGCGTCGGTGTTAAGCCCCAAATCGCCGTCACCGTCCTGAAAAGACACGGCCACCTGAATGGTATCCGAAAACGGATTGCCCGTCACGGGATTGATGCCCGCCTCTGCCCGCATAAAACGCACTGATTCGAAAGCAATGGCGGGCGTATTAGGATAGTCGGGTGGCGAGGGACAGCCCATCAGCCCGAGGGTGAGAGCCAGTAGGGAGCAGCCAGTAAAGAAACGAGTCATAAGGCAGGTCATGGTCAGGGCGCAAGTGCAGGCTTTTTGTAAACGGCTAGCCTGGGCTTGTTGGTGTAGCAAGCTAATCGTTTTTAAATTTGTTCCTTCAGCCAAAGCTGCCCCGACGCAGATTTCTCCGTGCTTTTGATCGAGATTCCCTTCACAAAGCCGCCGTGTGCTTTTTTTTCGGAAAAATTCCACGTTTATTTAACGAATCATTGCCAATTTTGAATCGCTGGGCACGCGTTGCCATTTCTCATCGTTAGTGGCCTAAAGAATCCGATTTATCTTCCTAACAGTCCCTTTCTTATGAAAATCAAACTCCTGATTGCAACCGTAGTGGCCACGGCAGCCCTGAGCTCTTGCGCCTACCGCACGTGCCCCACCTACGCCAAAAAAGAAGTCCAAGAAATCAAGACGGACAGCGAGCGCATGTAATGACGCCGCGTGGTACGCCACCAAAACGGCACCCTTTCCGAAGAAAAGGTGCCGTTTTTTTTATTTAGAAAATCGCTACCGCGCCAGGACGCGCACCGTCACGCGTCGGTTGCGCCGTCGGCCCTCTTCTGTGGTGTTAGAATGGGCCGGGCGGGTGGCTCCATAACCCACTACCGCTAGGCGTTCGGATTCGATGCCCTGCGCCCGGAGGTGATCGGCTACCGCCTGCGCACGCGCCTGCGACAACCGCTGGGCATACTGACGCGAGGCCGTGTTGTCCGTATGTCCTCCCAACTCGATGCGCGCCTGCGGGTGTCGTACCATAAACTGGTAGAGCCTGTTTAGTTCGCGCTCCGAATCGGGTAGCAGTTCGCTGGTGTTGGTGCCGAAGAACAAATTTTCCAGCACCAGGTCGGTGCCCGTGCGCAGGGTGTCGAGGGGGTCGGTAGGCACCAAGGGCGCGGGGGCCGGGCTTGACGCTGCGGCGGCCGTTGTGGGCGGAGGGAGCAAGGCCGACGGAGTAGGGTAGGGGCGATAGGCCACCGTGCCCAGTCCCCCGTCGGTGGCACCGTTGGGCGGAAAAGCCGCGGCCAGAGCAGCAGCGGCTTGCCCCCCGCTGCCGCCCGCCACCGAAAGCTGCAGGTCGCGCGGCTGGCCCGCCAGGGCCACGTAGCCGCCGCCGCCGCCGCCGCCCGGCCCGCCGAGGCGCGTGGCGGACGTGTGGCCCCCGCTCCCCCCCACGGCTGAGATGCGCAAAGCCCGGAGCTCGTCGCGCACTTGCAAGACGATGGTGCCGCCGCTGCCGCCCCCGCCGCCCAGCGTACCCGCTTGGCCATCGGCCGAAAGGGTAGCCAGCTCGCCGTCTGGTCCGACCAAGCGTTGTGCCACCAGAAAAATCAGCCCGCCCCCGGCTCCGCCCCGTCCGTTGGGTTGGGCAGGGCCACCGCCGCCCGCCCCGACAAAGAGGCGCCCGGCATCGTAGTTGAGGGGCTGGCCGCCGAGTCCGCCGATGGTGCGCCGACGGTCGCCGCCCCAGCGCGCGTCGCCGGGCGGCACCCGGTCGGGGGGAAGGGTTTCGTCAAAGGTGGAATAGCCACCGCGCCCGCCGCCGCTCGACGTGGTTTCCGAATAGAAATAAAACTCCCGGTCCCAGGCCGTGCGCCAGGCAACATCGCCCAGCGGAGGGTTGCCCAGGCCCGTCCAGGCCGTGGGGTGGCCGCCGTTGGCCCCGCCGCCGCCGCCGGCACCTTGGGCATTGCCGCCGCCGCCGCCATTGGCCGCCGCGCCGTAGCCGTATCGCGAACTGGGCACCACACTTTCGCCTTTGGCACCGCCCAGGCGAGGGGCTGTGCCGTGCCGTGCTGCGGGTTCGACACGCTCACCCTCCGATCCGGCCCCGCCGCGCAAGCCCAGTCCGTCGGCCCCGATGCGCGCGCGTGGGTCAAGGGTGAGGGTCTCCAGCACTTCGACGGCCAGCACACCGCCCGTTTGGCCGTTCCACGGCTCGGTGGTCAGCAGGGCATCGGCCCCGAGCCGGAGGCGACTGAAACGGGGTACGCGCACCACCTGCGCCCGGTCGGCAGCCACGTAGGCGTAAGTCAAGGGCTGGCGCAGGTCAATTCGGTTGAGGCCAACGCTAGTCACCTCGGCCCATTCCCACTGACCCGCGTGGCGCAACTCGCGCAGGCCGCCTTGGCCCGTGTCGTCGGCCAGGGCGCCTTGCATCTGGACGATCAGCAGCAAATCGCCGCTTTGCAAAGGTTGGGCAAAACGGCGGTTTTCCTGGAGGGCTGCATTGGCCACGGTCAGGTGCGTAGCACCCGCCGCCGCGTCGGCGGTCAGGTGCGTAAATTCGTTGAGCACCGTGGCGCGCCCGGCCAGCGTGCGTTCGCCGTCGCGGCCGGGCTGGGCCAGCAGTGGCAGCCAGCCGCCAGCCCAAAGGCACAAAGCCAAGAGCAAAAGTCGGGAAATGATCACGAGCAAAAATTAATAATTTTTAGCGGATACGGGCCAGCATCAGTCCGTCCCGGAGGGGGAGCAGCACGTTCTCGACGCGCGGGTCGGCCTGTACGTGGGCGTTGAAGGCGCGCAGGGCCACTGTGTCTTTGTCGTCGGCTTCGGGACTGATCACTTTGCCGCTCCAAAGGACGTTGTCGGCAATCAGCAGGCTGCCGGGCTGCATACGCGGCAAAAGGGTTTCGTAATAGAACACATAATTTTCTTTGTCGGCGTCGAGAAACACCAGGTCGAAGGGGCCGGGCAGTTGGGGCAGCAGGGTGCGGGCCTCGCCGAGGCGGTAATCAATTTGGTCGGTCAGCCCGGCCTCGGCAAAGTAGCGCCGTGCCATCGCGGCTAGCTCGTCGTTGCGGTCAATGGTGACGAGCGTGCCGCCGGGGGCCAACCCTTCGGCGAGGCAGAGGGCCGAATAGCCCGTGTAGGTGCCTACTTCGAGCACGCGTTGCGGGCGCATCAGGCGCGAAAGCAGGGCTAGCGTGCGGCCCTGCGCATGGCCCGACAGCATGCGGGGCAAGTGTACCTTCACGTGGGTTTCGCGATTGAGGCGGGCCAGCAAGCCGCTTTCGGGCGTGGTGTGTGCTCCGATGTAGGCTTCGAGGTCGGCAGGCAAAAAGTGCATGAAACGGGTTTTCGTATGGCGACGAAAAAAAGGAACAATGGGTTTTGGATGAACGAAAAGGGGCCGATGGCCTGCTCGATCCCGAGCCAGAACGGTGAAAGTGCCAAGCAGGGATGAATAGACGTATCCGTTACTCGCTGCCCGTTTGCGCAGGTCAAAAATTGCCCCCCCGGACTTTGAAGGCCCTCGTGGGACGAAAAACTTACCCAAAAAATAAGTAAGCCATCAGAATACCCACCACAACGCCCGTTAGGTCGGCCAGCAGGCCGCAACCGAGGGCGTAGCGCGTTTTTCGGACATTAATTGCCCCAAAATAGACGGCCAATATGTAGAACGTGGTGTCGGTAGCGCCCTGAATGGTGCTGGCCGCACGTCCGGCGAACGAATCGGCCCCGTACTGGTTCATGGCGTCAATCATCAGGCCCCGGGCGCCGCTGCCGCTCAGGGGTTTCATCAGGGCGGTGGGCAGGGCGGGCACGAAGGCGGTGTCCAGTTGGAAAGCCGCAAAAAGGGCCGCCACGGCCTGCATGAGGTAATCGAGCGCCCCGCAGGCGCGAAATACGCCGACGGCCACCAGGATGGCGATCAGGTAGGGGATGATGGTGATGGCCACGCCGAAGCCCTCCTTGGCTCCCTCGATGAACGTGTCGTACACGGGGATGCGTCGGTAGGCCGCCAGCCCGATAAAAGCTACGATGATGCCAAACAAAATCAGGTTGCCCGCCACGGCCGACACTGCGCCGACCTGCTCGGGAGATAGTTGCTGAAAATAGTAGATAATTAGTCCAATAACGATCAGAAAACTGCCCAGGTAGGCGATAATCACCCGGTCGAAGAGGTTGATGCGCTGGTAGAGGGCCACGGCCACCAGGCCCACCAG
>DAIRSZ010000132.1:0-5587 GCA_036804165.1 Catalimonadaceae bacterium
AAGGTCCAAAAACACGAGGATCAGAACCCTGGAAGGGTTTTTTGCCTTATTTTCGAAGCGCCCTTCTAGGGACAACATTGCGCCACGATAAAACCTTTGTCTTATGACGATGGCTACCGCCGAAAAACTCCAGCAGCTTATCCAATCGCTGCCCGAAGCGCAAATCCAAGAAGTGCTGCACTTCGCCGAGTTTCTCCAGCAGAAACACCTTCGCGCTTCGCCGCCCCGGGTCCTCCCGCCCGGCACCCTCACGGGCCTGCTAGGAGTGGCCCGATGGTCCGGCGCGGCATCCAGTGACGAAGATCTGAAAGCTGAATACACCGACCAGCAGGCAATAGCCGAGCGGGCAGCGGCCATCCGGCAGATGCGCGGATTGCTCAAGACGGACCAACCCGCGCCTACCGATCAGGAAGTGGCGGCGATGCTGGAGGCGCGGCGAACAGAGAAGTATCCTAAATGAAAATTCTGATTAATACCAATATTGTCTTAGATTTCTTGCTGCAAAGGGAACCGTTCTTTCCCGATGCAGCGCGCCTGTTTCAAGCCATCGGTCAAAGCCAAGTGAATGGCTACATTACTGCTACTACCCTGACCGATATTTTCTATCTCGCCCGCCGACATACCCAAAGCCTTGAAAAAGCCCGTCAAGCTGTTTCGCTCGTATTGACGGCTTTGGACATTTGCGCGGTGGATCGCCCTGTATTGGAAGCAGCCTTCACGTCCGAATTGACCGATTTTGAAGATGCAGTGCAGATTTTCAGTGCCCTTGCGCAAAACCTGGATGCGATCGTCACCCGCAATGTCAAAGACTTCCGTAGCAGCCCCCTGCCGATCTACGCACCGGCCGATCTTTTACGTCAGCTTTAGTCCCCCACTCCCATGCACAAACCCCTCGCCGTGCCGGCCGTCTCGGTCACCTACGCCCAACGTGGCACCTCCACCCGGGCCAATGCGCTGGGCATGCGCCCCATGCAAGAGCGTGCCTACCAGATGCGCGGCGAGCAATATTTGCTGATCAAGTCGCCGCCCGCTTCGGGCAAAAGCCGGGCGCTGATGTTCATCGCCCTCGACAAGCTCGAAAACCAGGGGCTGCGGCAGGCCATTATCACCGTGCCCGAAAGAACGATCGGGGCCAGCTTTCAGAGCGAACCGCTGCGCCAGTTTGGCTTTTGGGCCGACTGGTACGTGGCGCCCCGCTGGAACCTCTGCGACGCCCCCGGCGGCGATGGCGGCGGCAAGGTGGAGGCCGTCGGCAAGTTTCTGGCCAGCGACGACCGGGTGCTGGTCTGCACCCACGCCACCTTCCGCTTCGCCGTCGAGCGGTTCGGCGCCGCCGCCTTCGATGGCCGTTTGCTGGCCATTGACGAGTTTCACCACGTGTCGGCCAACCCCGACAACCGCCTGGGCGAGCACATCCGCCAGTTGGTGGCCCGCGACCAAACCCACCTGGTGGCCATGACGGGCTCCTACTTTCGCGGCGACGCCGAAGCCGTGCTGCACCCCGACGACGAGGCCCGTTTCGAGACGGTCACCTACACCTACTACGAGCAGCTCAACGGCTACCAGCACCTCAAGCAACTCGACATTGGCTACTACTTCTACCAGGGCCGCTACCCCGAGGCCATCATGCGGGTGCTCGACCCGCGCGAAAAGACCATCCTGCACATCCCCAACGTCAACTCGCGCGAGAGCACCAGGGAAAAAATCAAGGAAGTAGAGCACATCCTCGAAGCGCTGGGCGAGTGGCAGGGCACCGACCCCGCTACGGGCTTTCAGTTGGTGAAAACCGCCGACGGCCGGGTGCTCAGGATCGCCGACCTGGTGGACGACGAACCCAGCAAGCGCGACAAGGTAGCGGCCGCCCTCAAAGACCCCGCCCACAAGCACCAGCGCGACCACGTGGACATCATCATCGCCCTGGGCATGGCCAAGGAGGGTTTCGACTGGATTTGGTGCGAGCACGCCCTGACGATTGGCTACCGCGCCAGCCTGACCGAGATTGTCCAGATCATCGGCCGGGCCACGCGCGACGCGCCCGGCAAAACCCGCACCCGGTTCACCAACCTGATCGCCGAGCCCGACGCCTCCGAGCTGGCCGTCACCGAGGCCGTCAACGACACGCTCAAGGCCATCGCCGCCAGCCTGCTGATGGAGCAGGTGCTGGCCCCCCGCTTCGACTTTCGGCCCAAACACCCCGACAACGCGCCCACCCCCGGCTTCGACTACGGCGAAAATGGCTACGACCCCCAAGGCTGCAACGTGGGCCACAACGCCGCCACGGGCCAAATTCAGATCGAAATCAGGGGGCTGGCCCAGCCCAAAAGTCCGGAGGCCCAGCGCATCTGCCGCGAAGACCTCACCGAACTGGTAACGGCCTTTGTGCAGGACAAGGCCACCCTGGCGCGCGGCCTGTTCGACGAAGAGCTGGTGCCGCAAGAGCTGACGCAGGTGCGCATGGGCAAGATTGTCCAAGAGAAGTTTCCGGCCCTGGCCGCCGAAGACCAGGAGGCCGTCCGGCAATACGCCGTGGCGGCCCTCAACCTGGTGCAGCAGGGCAAAGGGATGGTGCACGAATCGGCCGCGCCCTACCCGGCGTCGGCCGCGTCGGCCGAGCCCGCCCGCAACACGGCCCTCATTGACGGCGTACGGCAGTTTGCCCTGTCGGTCACCGAGTTGGACATAGATTTGATTGACCGCATCAACCCCTTCGGCCCGGCCTACGCCATCCTGGCCAAGAGCATGAGCGAAGAACGGCTCCGGCAGGTGGCCGAGGTAATTTCGGCCCGGCGCGTGGGTCTTTCGCTCGAAGAGGCGCGGGAGCTCGGCAAAAGGGCCTTGCAATTCAAGCACGACCGCGGTCGCCTGCCTTCCCTGCTGGCCGCCGACCCGTGGGAAAAGCGGATGGCCGAAGGCGTGGCCTTTTTACAAAATAAAGCCAAAGCAGAACAACATGGCTAAGCACATCACCGACGCCGACCGGGAACTGCTGGCTATGCTGGGCGTGGACACCACCCCTGCCCAGCAGGCCGCGCGCACGCCCCGCGAAGAGCGCACCATCGCGGGCTTCGAAGAGATCGAGCGGTTTGTGGACACCCACGGTCGCTTGCCCCAGCACGGCGAAGACCGGGACATTTTTGAGCGGCGCTACGCCGTGCGCCTCGACAGCCTGCGGGCCTCGGACGAATGCCGTGCGCTCCTCGGGCCGCTCGACGCCCGCAGGCTGCTGGCGGCCCCCTCCGCCCCCACCCCCGCCGCCGACGCCGACGACGAAGCCTTGCTGGCTGAACTGGGCGTGGCGGCCGCCGGGCACGAGGTCACCCAGCTCACGCACGTGCGTTCCCACCAGGAAATCAAGGCCGCCGAGGAGATCGCGCAGCGCACGCCCTGCCCGGATTTCGAGCGGTTCGCGCCCCTTTTTGAACAGGTGCAGCAAGACCTCCGGACGGGCGCCCGCCGCACCCTCAAGTACCAAGACAATGCCGCCGTCAATGCCGGCGACTGGTTTGTCCTCGACGGTCAAAAAGTGCTGGTGGCCGAGATGGGCGCGCCGTTCGTGACCGACTACGGCCGTCAGGATCGCCGCTTGCGGGTGGTGTACGACAACGCCACCGAGAGCGATTTGCTGCTGCGGTCTTTGCAACGGGCATTGAACAAAGACAAAGCCAGCCGACGCATCACCACCCCCGACCTGGGGCCCCTGTTTGGGCAAGAAGCCACCCAAGACGACCAGCAAACGGGCAACCTCTACGTGCTCAGAAGTCAGTCCGACGACCCCTTCGTGGCCAAACACCGGGCGTTGATCCACAAGATCGGCGTGACGGGCGGCGACGTGAACAGACGGATCGCCAATGCCCGCCGCGACCCTACCTACCTGCTGGCCGACGTGGAAGTGGTGGCCAACTTCAAGCTGGCCAACATCAACCGTGTAAAGCTGGAAGGCCTGCTGCACCAGTTTTTCGGACACGCCCGGCTCCACGTAGCCTTGGCCGACCGTTTTGGCACGCCCGTGCAAGCCCGCGAGTGGTTTTTTGTGCCGCTGGGGGCCATCGAAGCCGCCGTAGAAAAGCTCCAGGCCGGCACGCTCCACCAGTTTCGCTACGATCCGGAAAAGGCGCGGTTGGTAGAGGCCTGACGTGGCGCTGCTACTTGGGCAGCGTTCGCTCTATTTTTGTATATTCAGGGTATATCCTTCAGAAATATAATGGAACGTATTGTAATTGAGGTAGATGAAATTACTGGTAAGAGATGGAAATATGCCAGTCCTGAAATCCGGAGAAAACTCGCGGAAGAAGTTGGGAAAATCATGAAAGCCGCATTGAACAAGACGGAAGACGATTTTTGGCCTTTCCTAGAAAATATCAGAAAAAAAGCTGAAGACAAGGGGTTTAGCGATGATATCTTGAATCAAATTCTCGGTGAAGAATAGATTCGTTTTTGACACCAATGCCTTAATCAGTGCAGTGCTTTCTCCTTTTTCGACCAATGCAGCAGCGGTAAAACAGGCAGAAAAACTGGGGGAAGTGGTATATTCAGACAATACCTGGTCTGAATTTCTTGATGTCCTTTTCCGAAAGAAGTTCGACGCTTTTTTTACTTTAGAGGAAAGAGAACAAATCGCTGATCGGTTTCTGGCCCGCTTTGAAAAAAAGCAAGTAAGTGAATCCATAAGTGCCTGCCGTGACCCGAAAGACGACATGTTTCTGGAGTTGGCCGTATCGGCCAAAGCGACCTGCATCATCTCGGGCGATTCGCATCTGCTGGAAATGCACCCCTTTCGGGGCATTCCCATTCTGAATGCAGCTGATTTTCTCAAAAATTTCTGACGGCTCAGGCCCGGCTAGCAAATCACCTCCCCCTAGCATTGGTCATTACAGGATCATTATAGTGTGGGGCCGCTCCTGGGACGGATGAAAAATGTAGGATCCGGTAACGGGCAAGCTGGCAGGCACCGAAGAGGCAAAAGCGACCAATAACTGGCCCGGAGGACCAAAAAAATTTTGCTGATATAAATGTGCCTGATGAAAAGCCGGCCTTGCTTATCGGAACAGGATCAACTGTGTCACTTGTGCGGTGGCTCTTCACAATGAGGTACAATTAGCGAATTTCCGCATATTCGCTCCGAAATATTGCTTATGAACGCTTACATTGCCGGCATCGGCCACTACGTACCCGAAAGGGTCATCCCCAACGCTGACCTCGAAGCGACGCTCAACACCAGCGACGAGTGGATCACCGAACGCACGGGCATCCGGGAGCGCCGCTTCTTCGTGCCCGGACAAGACACGGTGGCCAACATGTCGGCCCGCGCGGCCCGAATGGCCCTCGAAAGGGCGGGGCGTACGGCCGCCGATGTGGACTTTATCGTGCTGGCCACCATCACGCCCGACTACTACTTTCCCGGCTCGGGCGTGCTACTCCAGCGCGAGTTGGGCCTGCCCGGCATCGGTGCCCTCGACATCCGGGCGCAGTGTACGGGCTTTATCTACGCCCTGTCCATCGCCCAGCAGTACATCCGGACGGGCACCTACCGCCACGTGCTGGTGGTGGGGGCCGAAATTCAGTCTTCGGCCATGGACCTGACCCCGCG